>NZ_VIWV01000001.1:4418269-4734807 GCF_007829875.1 Streptomyces capillispiralis
AGCGCGGACAGTCCGCGCAGGAACGGCGACGGCCTGCGGGTCAGCGACGCGGCCGGCACCGCGAGGTCGATGTCCGGCAGCCGGTCCAGGACGATCTCGATGCCGGTACGTGCGATGACCTCGGCGATCTCCTGCGCCGGGAACGGGCAGCGGTGCTCCCCGTGTCCGAAGGAGAAGTGGGCGTGGTTGCCGCCGGTCAGCGCCGAGGCGTCGGTACGCACCTGCGGATCGGCGTTGGCGCCCTGAAGGCCGAGCAGCAGCAGGTCGCCGGCGCGGATCCGGCGACCGCCGAGCCGGGTGTCGCGCGAGGCCCAGCGGCCGGCCACGTTCTGGTTGGGCGTGTCCTCCCACAGCACCTCGTTCATCGCCTCGGCGACGCTGTTGCGGCCGCCGAACAGGGACGCGGCGAACCGGCTGTCGGTCAGCATCAGGCGCAGGGAGTTGCCGATCCAGTCGGCGGTGGGCAGGTGCCCGGCGCCCAGCATCACCGTCAGGTCGTGGACGACCTCCTCGTCGGTGTAGCCGGCGGGGTCGGCGAGCATCCGGGACACCACGTCGTCGGCGGGCTCGGCCCGGCGGGCGGCCACCAGCCGCGTCATCGACGTCAGCAGCAGGATCTGACCGCCGCGGTCGTGGTCGCGTCCGTCGGCGATGTCGTTGAGGGCGGTGACCAGGCCCGGCCCCTCCTCGTCGTCGAATCCGAACAGCCAGGCCAGCACCCGTACCGGCAGGCGCATCGCGAACTCGGTGACGATGTCGGCGGTGCCCCGCGGGCAGATGCCGTCGATCAGCTCGTCCGCGAACTTCTCCGTGTGGCTCCGCAGTTCGAAGGGGTTCACCGACTCCAGCGCGTTGACCAGCATCGTGGCGCGCCGGTGGTGCTGTTCACCGACGGTGTGCAGGATCGACGGCTGCTTCCGGCTGATCATCGCCCGCAGCGGCCAGTCCTCGGGGATGTCGTCCCACTGGTTCCACAGGTCGGGGTCGCGGCTGAACCGCACCGGGTCGCCGGTGACCTGGTGCAGTTCGCGGTAGCCGAGCACCAGCCAGGCCGGTACGTCGCCGTCGAGCAGCACCGGGACCACGCTGCCGTGCTCGCGCCGCATCTCCCGGTACGCGCGGGCCGGGTCGCTGTGGAGCAGGGGCCCGTTCAGGGGGACCGGGGCGGACGTGGGGGTGGTGCTCACACCAGCTCCTGACGGGGGGCTCGGGCGGGATCGGCGTACAGGGCCCGGATGTGCTCCACCAGGGTGATCAGGACCCGCTTGCTGGACTCCCGGGAGCGCGCGTCGCAGGTGATCAGCGGCACGTGCGGGTCGAGGTCGAGGGCGTCGCGGACCTGCTCGGTGGTGAAGGCGGGGCCGCCGAAGTCGTTGCAGGCCACGACGAACGGCGTGCCGTGCTTCTCCAGGCGGTCGATGGAGTACCAGGAGTCGTCGATGCGGCGGGTGTCGACGAGGACGACCGCGCCGAGCGCTCCGGAGAACAGCCGGTCCCACAGGAACCAGAACCGTTCCTGGCCGGGCGCGCCGAACAGGTACAGCACGTTGCGCGCGTCGAGGGAGATGCGGCCGAAGTCGAAGGCGACGGTGGTGGCGGTCTTGCCGCGCACCGCGCTGATGTCGTCGATGTCCTCGCCCGCCCGGGTCATCATCTCCTCGGTGTCGAGGGGACGGATCTCGCTGACGGAGCGGACCATGGTCGTCTTGCCGGCGCCGAAGCCGCCCACGATCACGATTTTGAGCCCGTTGTCGGCGGAGGCACGCAGCGGCGGGCGCGTCTCAGAGGTTGCGGAGTCCAACGAGCACCTGCTCCAGGATGTCGGGGTCGTAAACGGCGGACGTGTGGGGGTGGCGGGCGCTGACCCGGCCGGCCGCGAGGAGGTCGGCGAGCAGGATCCGGGTGATGCTCACGGGCAGTCTCAGCTCGGCCGCGATCTCCACGACCGCCGTGGGGCGTTCGGTCATCCGCAGGATCGCCGCGTGCTCGGACTGCATGCCGGTCGCCGGAGCGCACTCGGCGACGACCAGGGTCACCAGGTCGAAGGGGTTGTCGGGACCGGACCGGCTGCGTCCCTGGGTGAGGGTGTAGAGCCGGTCCGGGGCGTCGTCCCTGCCGGGCCGGCTCACGAGGTGCGCGGCGGGGCGGTCAGATGCTCGCCGAGCTGTTCCACCAGCTCGCTCATGTTGTGGCCGATGAGGCCGACGTCCGCGTCCTCGGTGGTGACGACGGCCAGGTGCGCGCCCTCGCCGGCCTCCACGATGAAGAGGATGCCGCCGTAGAACTCGGTCATCGACGACCGCACGCCTCCGCTGCCGTCGCCGAACTCGACCGAGGCGCCGTGCGACAGCGACTGGATGCCGGCGGCGATCGCCGCCAGCTGGTCGGCCCGGTCGGCGGACAGTTCCGATGTGCGGCACAGTTTCAGGCCGTCGCGGGAGAGCACGAGCGCGTGTCGCGCGCCCGGCGTGCGCTCCAGCAGGCCTTCTATCAGCCAGGTGAGCTTCTCGTCGACGGTCGTCGTGCCGGTCATGAGGTGGTGTTGCCTTCCGGGGGCGTGGGGACGGACGGGGCTGCGGGGGGTGTGGTCTCGGGGCCGGTGTGCGCGTCGGGCACGTCGTCCGGGCCGGGCGTGGTCTCCGGGCCGGGCGTGGGGCGGAGGGCCTGGCGGAAGCTGCTGAAGCGGGCCGTGCGCGCCCGGGTCTCCTCGGCGGTGGGGGCCGTCCGGGGGGTGACGGTGCGGGCGGCGGAGCGTGTCCGCTCGGCGTCGGCGAGGGTCCGGCCGCGCCGGCGGCGGGGCAGCACCAGCGCGGGCGCTTCGGCGCTCGCGTCTTCCGGGGACTCGTGCGCCGGCGCCGGGGCGTGCTCGGGGTCGGGGTCGGCCGGGGGAGCGGAAGGGGTGCCGGGCCGGGGACGGGTGGTGTCGGGTGCGGTCGCTCCGGGTGCCGTCGGAGCGGTGTCCCGTGCGGTGAGGTGGCCCGCCTCCGGCGCCGTCCCGTCGGCGGCGGGCGCCGGGTCGGCCTTCGTACGGCTGCTGCGGCGGCGGGGGAGGCCCGCGGCCGTCGGCTCGGCCGGCGGGGCGGGGGGTGCGGTGGGGCCGGTGGCCTTGGCGCGGGCGGGTGCCGCCGCCACGGACGGGGCGGCAGGAGGGGCTGCGGACGGGGCCGCGGGCGGGGTGGCGGGTTCGGTCCGTGAGGCGGTCGTGGCGGGTGCCGTGTCGGCCGGGGCGCTGCCGGTGGACTCGTGCGCCGTCGCCGTCGCCGTCGCCGATGTCGATGTCGCGGACACGAGGATCTCCTGCGGGAGGAGCATCACCACGCTCGTGCCGCCGCGGGCCGAGGGACGGTAGGAGACCTTGAGGCCGTACCGCCGTGCCAGTCGGCCGACCACGGCAAGACCGAGCCGGGTGCCGGTGAGGCCGCCGAGGTCGGTGGACTCGCCGGAGACCGCGCGTTCGGCGCGGCGCAGCTGGACCTCGCTCATCACGAGTCCGCTGTCCTCGACGGACACGATGACGCCGGCCGGGACCTCCTCCACGTAGACGTGGACCTCGGCGGTCGGCGGCGAGAAGTTCGCGGCGTTGTCGAGGAGTTCGGCGAGCGCGTGCATCACGCCCTCGGCCGCGTGCCCGGTGACGGCGGTGTCGCTGGCGGAGTGGACGCGGACGCGCTGGTAGCCGCCGATCCGCCCCATGGCGCCGCGCAGGATCGATTCCATGGCGATGGGCCGGGCCCAGCGGCGGCCGGAGCGGGCGCCGGTCAGGACGGCGACGGAGTCGGCGAGCCGGCCGGCCTGCGCGGTGCGGTGGTCGAGGTGGAGCAGGTCGGCGAGGACCTCCTCGTCGTGGTGCTTCTCCTCCATGGCGCGCAGGTCCGCGAGCATGCCGGTGGCCAGGGCCTGCATCCGGCCGGCGGCGTTGGCGGTCGCGGACAGCGCGGCGGTGCGGGCGCTCTCGGCCTCGCGCAGCCGGGCGTCGAGGAGGGCGGTCCGGGCGGCGTGCTCCTCCGTCAGACGGTCGGTCGCCGCGGTGTGTTCCCCGGTGAGCCGGGCGATCTCGGCGGCGTGTTCCTCGGTCAGCCGGTTGCGGTCCTGGAGCAGCCGGGCGGTGTCCTGTGTGACGGCGTCCAGCCGGGCCCGCGTGGCACGCGACGACGCGACGGCCCGGTCGGCGACCGTGACGGCCGCGCACAGCAGCAGGGCGGAGACCGTCCCGGTCACCGCGAGCGCACCGCGCGCGGTCTCCGGTCCGAGGAACACGGCGGCGGCGACCGCGGGTGCGGCGAGCAGCGCGGTGAGCAGGGGCACGGTCAGCGGGCCGCGGGGGGCGGCGGTGCGGTCACCGGGGAGCGGGGGAGAAGTCATCGATCAGGGTCCTCGGTCGGGTCCGCGGGTGTGCACCGCCGTCGGCACGGCCGGCCCGCTTGTGTCCATGGGGTGCCGCATCCGATCCGGTCGCTTTGCGAGCGAGGGCCGACAACTACGCGCAAGTCGCGGTCACTATATGTGAGTCACTGATCGACTCGGGAGGGGCTGGGCTTTCGTTTTTTCCCGGCGCCGATATTGAGCGATGTTCACCTTTTTCGGTGCGTCGATATCGAAGCCCTTCACCTTCGCCTCTCATTCCTTTTTCCGTGCGGTGAAGGGAAGGGCCGGTGGCGGCGCGGGCATCCTGAGGTCATGACGGATCTCCGGGAACTGCGGGCCGGGCTGCGGGCGGCCGTGCGCGGCGACGTCGACTTCGGCACGACCGCGCGGGCGCTGACCACCATGGACGCCTCCAACTACCGCCGGGTGCCGCTCGGCGTGGTCGCGCCACGGGACGCCGACGACGTGGCGGCGGTCCTGTCGGTGTGCCGGGACCACGGCGTTCCCGTGGTCCCGCGCGGCGGCGGCACGTCCATCGCCGGGCAGGCGACCGGCACCGGCGTCGTGCTCGACTTCACCCGCCACATGAACCGTCTGCTGTCCCTGGACCCCGATACGCGCACGGCCGTCGTCCAGCCCGGCCTGGTCCTCGACCGCCTCCAGGAGGCCGCCGCCCCGCACGGCCTGCGCTTCGGCCCCGACCCCTCCACTCACAGCCGCTGCACCCTCGGCGGCATGATCGGCAACAACTCCTGCGGTTCCCACTCGGTGGCCTGGGGGACGACGGCCGACAGCGTGCGGGAACTGTCGGTGCTCACCGCGCGCGGGGAACGGCTGCGGCCGGGCCGGGGCTGGGCGGGCGCCCCGGGCGGTCTGCGCGAGCTGGTGGACGGCGAACTCGCCCGTCTGCGCACCGGTTTCCCGGACCTGCCCCGCCGTATCTCCGGATACGCCGTGGACGCCCTGCTGCCCGAGAAGGGCGCCGACGTCGCCCGCTTCCTCTGCGGCTCGGAGGGCACCCTCGGCGTGCTCACGGAAGCGGTCGTCGGTCTCGTACCGGCGCCGCGCGCGGGCGCTCGCCGTCCTGGCGTACGCGGAGGAGGGCGGGGCTGCCGAGGCGGCGGCGGGACTGCTGCCGTACGGCCCGCTGACCGTGGAGGGTATGGCGGCGGACCTGGTGCCGTCCGCCGCGGACCTGCCGCGCGGCGGGGCCTGGCTGTTCGTGGAGACCGGCGGCGGGACGGAGGCGGAGGCACGCGCGCGTGCGGAGACGATCGTCCGCGCGGCGGACGTCGTGGACGCGCTGGTGGTCACCGACCCGGCCCGGCAGCGCGCGCTGTGGCGGATCCGGGAGGACGCGAGCGGGACGGCGACCAGGATGCCGGACGGCACGGAGGCGTGGCCCGGTTGGGAGGACTGCGCGGTGCCGCCCGCCCGGCTCGGCGCGTACCTGCGGGACTTCCGGGGCCTGCTGGCCGCCCACGGGCTGCGCGGCACCCCTTACGGGCACTTCGGGGACGGCTGCATCCACGTCCGCATCGACTTCGACCTGCTGACCGGGCCGGGCATCGCCCGCTTCCGGCGCTTCTCGGAGGAACTGGCCGACGTGGTCGTGGCGCACGGCGGTTCCCTCTCCGGGGAGCACGGCGACGGACAGGCCCGCGCCGAACTGCTGCCCCGCATGTACGGCGCGGACACGGTCGCCCTCTTCGAACGCGTGAAGGCCGTCTGGGACCCGGACGACCTGCTCAACCCGGGCATGCTGGTCCGCCCTGCGCCCCTGGACACGAACCTCCGCTTCTCCGTCCTCCCGCGCGAACCGGTCGACGTGGCCTTCGGCTACCCCGCCGACGGCGGCGACTTCTCGGCTGCGGTGCGTCGCTGCGTGGGCGTCGCCAAGTGCCGTACGGCGTCCGTGTCGGGGCCGGCCGTGATGTGCCCGTCGTACAGGGCGACGGGGGAGGAGGAGCACTCCACGCGCGGGCGCGCCCGCCTGCTGCACGAGATGCTCGCCGGTGAACTGGTCACCGACGGCTGGCGGTCCACGGAGGTGCGGGACGCGCTGGACCTGTGCCTGTCCTGCAAGGGCTGCCGCTCGGACTGCCCGGTCGGCGTCGACATGGCCACGTACAAGGCGGAGTTCCTGCACCACCACTACGCGGGCCGTCGCCGCCCGGCCGCCCACTACGCCATGGGGTGGCTGCCGGTGTGGCTGGGCTGGGTGGGGCGGACCAGGTCGGCAGGGGTGGTCAACGGGCTCGCCTCCGTCGGCCGGCTGGCCCGGGTGGCGAAACGGCTGGGCGGGATCGCGGGGGAGCGGGAGATCCCCCGGGTGGCGGGGGAGACGTTCACTCGCTGGTGGCGGGGACGGCGGGTGTCCACGGGCGACGGGCGGCTGGTGGTCCTCTGGCCGGACACGTTCACGGAACACCTGTCGCCGTCGGTGGGCCGGGCGGCCGTACGCGTGCTGGAGGCGGTGGGGCTGCGGGTGGCGCTGCCCCCGACCCTGCGGCCGGGCCGCCGCCCGGTGGGCGACGCCCGTTCACGCTCGGCCCTGTCGCTGCTGGCGGCCCGCAGGGGCCGGGTCTGCTGCGGCCTGACATACATCTCGACGGGCCAGCTGGACCGCGCCCGCACCGTGCTCCGCCGCACGCTGGACCTGCTGGAACCGGTGCTGGCCACCGATGCCCCGCTGGTCGTCCTGGAGCCGAGCTGCGCGGCGGCCCTGCGCACGGACGCCCCGGAGCTGCTGCACGACGACCCGCGCGCGGCCCGGCTCGCCGCCCGGGTCCTGACCTTCGCGGAGACCCTGGAGCGGTACGCCCCGGACTGGACCCCGCCGGCCCTCGACCGCCCCGTCACCGGCCAGACCCACTGCCACCAGCACGCGGTCCTCGGCGACGCGCCCGACCGCCGCCTGCGCGCGGCGGCGGGCCTCACCGGGGAACTCTCGGGCGGCTGCTGCGGCCTGGCCGGCAACTTCGGCTTCGAGAAGGGCCACTACGAGGTCTCGGCAGCCTGCGCCGAGGACCGGCTCCTGCCGTCGGTACGGCAGGCACCGCAGGACGCGGTCGTCCTCGCCGACGGCTTCTCCTGCCGGACGCAGCTGGAACAGCTGGCGGGCGTACGGGGACGGCACCTGGCGGAGGTGCTGGCGACCGCTCTGGAAGAAGAAGAGTGAGCAGTCGCCGCCCTTGTGTCTTCTCGGCGCTCAATTGAGCCGCCCCAGTCTCCGTCCCCGGCTCTCCGCCACCCGCAGCGCGTCGGCGAGGGCGTCGGTGAGGCACTCGGCGAGGTGGCGGAGCTCGCCGCGCGGTGCGCCCGGGAGGAGTTCCCGGGCATGGGCGAGCAGGTCACGGCCCATCCCGAGCTGCACGGCCTCGGTGGTGTCGGCGACCCGGGACACGGGGCCGCCGTTGTCGTCGGTGATCAGGTAACAGGGCTTGCTGCCGGTCCCCGTCCAGGGCAGCAGACGCGGTTCGTCCGGTTCCCTCACGCCGCCCGCCTTCCCTGGAACCAGCAGGCGCCGACGTACGGCCGCACGGCCACCGTCTCGGCTCCGTCGAGGAGGGGGTGGAGGCCGTAAGGGCTGCGGGGGGAGGGGAGGCGGGGCGGCGCAGGCGCCGCGGGAGGGAGTGAGGGCAACGGGCGGGGGACGCCGGTACGGCGGTGTGCCCCGCGGGGGCGGAGCAGCACGCTCACCCAGGTGACGAGGCGGCCGATAGGGTCGGTCATGTCATCAGCTCCGGTTGGGATTCGGCTGGTGGCCACGCCCCGGGACGGCTGCATCCGTCGCCGGGGTTTGAGTTCATCATGGCACGGTCTACCGCAGTCTACTGCGGTCGCGCGGTCTACCGCAGAGTTTTACCGTCCACCGCATGACTCCCGAACTCGACCGCACCCGGCCCGTCTGGCGACAGGTGGCTGCCGCAGTCACCGAGCGCATCGCGGACGGTACGTATCCCGTGGGCGCGCGTGTTCCCTCGGTCGTCGAGCTGTCGGCCGAGTTCGGGATCGCCGCGTCGACCGCCCAGAAGGTGCTGGCCCACCTGAAGGCGGAGGGGTTGGTCCGTGCGGAGGTGGGCCTGGGTTCCTTCGTCACGGAACGGCCCGAGGCGTAACCGCCCGCAGCGGTACCGGCGCCCTCAGGGTGCCGTCTCACCCCGCGCCAGTACCCGGCTCACCGTCTGGACGCCCTCGGGGAGGTCGTCCGGGTGGCACCAGCGGGCCTCCAGGATCTCGGAGGGGTCCAGGCGCAGTTCGCCGCCCAGCAGGCGGGCCTCGTAGGCCACCTCCACCCGGGTGCGCAGGCCGCTGTTCAGCATGACCAGGCCGCCCGTCTCCACGTCGAGGCCGGTCTCCTCCTTGACCTCGCGCACGACGGTGGCCCGGAAGTCCTCGCCCTTGCGGGCGAAGCCGCTCGGCAGTCCCCACTGGCGGCCGGGCGGCCACATCCGGTGCCGGAGCAGCAGTACCCGCCCCTCCTCGTCACGTACGACCCCGGTCACGCCGACGACGAACTTGGCGTTCAGGAACCACATGACGCGGCTCTGGAAGGGGCGCAGGAACCGCCAGAGGCGGGCAAGGAGACGTCGCACGGAACCTCGGTCGATGGGGTGGAGCGGGCGCGGGACGCGCCATGGGGACGGTACCGGCAGCGGCGTACGCGTACGCATACGCGTCCCGTGCCCCGCGCCGCTTCGTCAGGGCAGCGGATCCGGCGTCACCTGCCAGATGGTGACGAGTTCCGAGCGCGGCGTGACCATGAAGACGAAGAAGCCGCCGGCGACGAACGCGTGCTTCGCCCCCTCGTCCGCGCCCTGATACCCGGGGCCGTGGAGATGCAGTACCTCCGCCGCCCTGACCAGTTCGCCGGCCGTCTTCTCCACCTCGGCGAGGAACGCCGCCGGAGCGCCCGCCGCCACTGTTTCCTGATCGGGTACGTACTCCCAGCGCCAGGTCACTCCGCGTGTACCGCCCTGGAAGCCTCCCGGTACAGCAAGCTCGCCGTCCCGAGGTGTCTGCGCGCCTCGTCCGCCGTGGTGGCGATCCGGGCGAGGTACTCGGCCCGGTGGTACTCCTTCGCCGTGGCAGGGTGGCGCTCGATCTCGATCAGAGCGGCCCAGTGGCTGAGGTAGGCGTGGACCGGCTTGAGGGAACCGTGTTCCACCGCCTCGGCGAGCGCCTCGTCCTTCGCCTGGTCGTACGCCGCCAGAAGGTCGGGCGCGACCACGGCGCACGCTGCACGCAGGGCGCCCGGTGTGCGCTCGGGGCGAGGGATCAGCGGACGGTCGCCGGCGGTCTCGCTGTGCTGCACGCTCATGCTGCTGTTCCCTTCGTGCCCTCGGCGGGAGGGTCGCCCGTGCCGGGGCCCGATTGATTCGAGAGACGAGAGCGACTCTAGCCCCGACGGGCCGTGCCGCACCCCGCGATCCTCAGGAGGCACCCCCCGTCAGGAGGCGGCCCCGTCAGGAGGCGGCCCCTGCCTTCTTGGCGCGTCCCCGGCCCACCTGGGTTCGTACCGCCCCCATGCTCGCCGCGATGACCAGGGCGATGGCGGCGGCCTCGGTGGCGGCGAGGGCCTGGTCGAGGATCAGGAAGCCCGCGGTGGCCGCGAGGGCCGGTTCCAGGCTCATCAGGATGGCGAAGGTGGAGGAGGGCAGGCGGCGCAGCGCGAGGAGTTCGAGGGTGTACGGGAGCACGGAGGACAGCAGTGCGACCGCGGCGCCCAGGGCGAGGGTCGTCGGGTCGACGAGCTTCGCGCCGGACTCGATGACGCCGAGCGGCAGGAAGAGCACCGCCGCCACGGCCATGGCGAGGGCGAGTCCGTCGGCCTGCGGGAAGCGGCGGCCCGTACGCGCGCTGAAGACGATGTACGCCGCCCACATGGCGCCGGCGCCCAGGGCGAAGACGACTCCCAGTGGATCGAGGCTGCTGAAGCCTCCGCCGCCGAGGAGGAACACGCCGGCGAGGGCCAGCGCGGCCCAGACGAGGTTGACCGCCCGCCGGGAGGCCAGGACGGACAGGATGAGCGGGCCGAGCACCTCCAGCGTGACCGCCGGGCCGAGCGGGATGCGGGCGACGGACTGGTAGAAGAGCCCGTTCATCGCGGCCATGGCGACGCCGAAGACGACCACCGTGCCCCAGTCGGCGCGCGAGTGCCCGCGCAGCCGGGGCCGGCACAGCACCATCAGCACGAGCGCGGCCACCAGCAGCCGCAGTGTGACGACCCCGAGCGCGCCGGCCCGTGGCATGAGGGTCACGGCGAGGGCTCCGCCGAACTGCACGGAGATCCCGCCGGCGAGCACCAGACCCACCGGTCCGAGGGCTCCCCGCCGGTGCGGCGCACCGGCCGGTGCGGGCGCGTGGCTGCCGAGCTGCCCCGTCGCGGGCGCGGTGGACGGGGTGGCGGCGCTGGGGGTGGTCACGGGGCCTTCCTGGGGACTCGTACGGGTGCAACTCCTGCCGACATAGTGCACCACAATGCACTGCCCGGTCCAGAGTAATGACCTCCAGCCCCTTCGGGGAGGACAGGACCGTAAAGGAGTTACATGCCTGACGATGAATCCTCGCCCTGTCCGGGTCAACTCGATTCCGTCATGCGGACCCCGCTCTCACGCACCGGGAAAGGGGCGCCACCGGCTACTGGCTATGTCAACCGGCGTAAATCCAGCAAGCATGCTTGATTGTTTTTCTTCCTGCTGCCATGCTCCACGCAACCGCGCCGCACACACCGCCGTGTCCGTGTCCCGAGGGGAGCGCCTCGTGTCCGATCCGACGCCCGTGATCGACGACCTGCGTGAGGAGAGCGAGGAGCTGGACCGGCTGGTGGCCGGGCTGGACCCACGGGGGTGGGCGCGCGCGACGCCCGCCGCCGGCTGGACCGTCGCCCACCAGATCGCCCACCTCACCTGGACCGACCGCTCCGCGCTGCTCGCCGTCACCGACGCGGCCGGGTTCCAGGCCCTGGTGGAGAAGGCCCTCGCCGCCCCGCACACCTTCGTCGACGAGGGCGCCGAGGAGTACGCCCGGTCCGCGCCCGACGACCTGCTCGCACGGTGGCGTGAGGGGCGCGCGGCGCTGGAGAAGGCACTCCGGGAGGCGCCGGACGGGGCACGGTTCCCCTGGTACGGGCCACCCATGTCCGCCGCCTCCATGGCGACCGCCCGTCTCATGGAGACGTGGGCCCATGGACTGGACGTTGCGGACGCGATCGGTGTGATGCGGCCACCCAGCGCGCGGCTCAGGCATGTGGTCCGGCTGGGGGTGCGCACCCGCGACTTCGCCTACGGGGTGCACGGGCTCACCCCGCCCGCCGACCCCTTCCGGGTCGAACTCGTCGCACCGGGCGGCGAGCTGTGGGCCCACGGCCCCGAGGACGCCCCGCAGCGCGTCACCGGGCCCGCCCTCGACTTCTGCCTGCTGGTCACCCGACGCGCCCACCGCGCGGACCTCGCCCTCACCGCCGAGGGCCCCGACGCCGACCGCTGGCTGGACATCGCCCAGGCCTTCGCCGGCCCGCCCGGAGACGGGCGGGAGCCGAGGGGGGACATCGCGCGGTGACCGCGACACCCCTGCGCATCGGCAACGCCTCCGGCTTCTACGGCGACCGCTTCGACGCCCTGCGCGAGATGCTCACCGACGGCCCGCTGGACGTCCTCACCGGCGACTACCTGGCCGAGCTGACCATGCTGATCCTCGCGCGCGACCGGCTGAAGGACCCGCACGCCGGATACGCCCGCACCTTCCCGCGGCAACTGGAGGAGTGCCTGGGCCTCGCCCACGAGCGGGGGGTCCGGCTCGTCACCAACGCGGGCGGACTCCACCCCGCCGGGCTCGCGGACGCCGTACGGCAGCTCGCCGCGCGGCTGGGCATCCCGGTGCGGGTCGCCCATGTCGAGGGCGACGACCTCACCGCGCGGTACCCCGGCAGTCTCGCCGCCCACGCCTACCTCGGCGGGGCCGGGATCGCGGAGTGCCTCCGCGCGGGGGCCGACGTGGTCGTCACCGGGCGGGTCACCGACGCGGCCCTGGTCACCGGGCCCGCCGCCGCCCACTTCGGCTGGACGGCCACGGACCACGACCGGCTCGCGGGGGCCGTCGTCGCCGGGCACGTGCTGGAGTGCGGGACACAGGCCACCGGCGGGAACTACGCCTTCTTCGGCGAGCGCCCGCCCGGCGACCTCCGGCGGCCGGGATTCCCGCTCGCCGAGATCCACCCCGACGGCAGCAGCGTCATCACCAAGCACCCCGGCACCGGCGGCTTCGTCGACGTCGGCACGGTCACCGCGCAACTGCTGTACGAGACCGGCGGCGCCCGGTACGCCGGACCCGACGTCACCGCCCGGCTGGACACCGTACGGCTCACCCAGGACGGACCCGACCGGGTCCGTGTCGAAGGCGTCCGGGGCGAGGCGCCGCCGCCCGCGCTGAAGGTCGGGCTCAACCGGCTCGGCGGCTTCCGCAACGAGGTCGTGTTCGTGCTCACCGGGCTCGGCATCGAGGCCAAGGCGGCGCTCGTTCGGGAGCAGATGACCGACGCGCTCGCCACGTCGCCGCCCGCCGAGGTGCGCTGGGAGCTGGTGCGCACCGACCGGCCCGACGCGGGCACCGAGGAGACCGCGAGCGCGCTGCTGCGGCTCGTCGTACGCGACCCGGGACAGGAGGCGGTCGGGCGGGCGCTGAGCGGGGCCGCCGTCGAGCTGGCACTGGCGAGCTATCCCGGGTTCCATGTGATGGCGCCACCGGGGAAGGGCGCCCCCTATGGGGTGTTCCAGGATGTGTACGTCCCCCATGGTGACGTCGACCATGTGGCCGTCCTCCATGACGGCCGCCGTGTGCCCGTGCCGACGGCCGAGGACACCGCCGTACTCGACACGGTGCCGGAACCGCCGCTGCCGGAGCCGCTTCCGGCCGGGCCGGTGCGCCGCGCCCCCCTCGGTCTCGTCGCCGGTGCCCGCAGCGGGGACAAGGGCGGCAACGCCAACGTGGGTGTGTGGGCGCGGACCGACGACGCCTGGCGCTGGCTCGCGCACGAGCTGACCACCGACCGGTTCAGGGAGCTGATCCCCGAGGCCCGCACCCTGCCCGTCACCCGGCACACCCTCCCGAACCTGCGCGCGCTGAACTTCGTCGTCGAGGGGATCCTCGGCGAGGGCGTGGCCGCGCAGGCCCGTTTCGATCCGCAGGCCAAGGCCCTCGGCGAATGGCTGCGCTCCCGGCACCTCGACATCCCGCAGGCCCTGCTGTGAAGGGCCGCGACGACGCACGGGAGGCCCTGCTGTGACGATCCTCGACGCCCTCGACGCCCTCGACGCCCTCGACACCCTCGCGCCCTCGACGCCTCGGAGGCCCGCTGTGACAGTCCCAGACACCCCGGAGGCCCCGCTGTGACGGTCCTCGGCTCCGCCCTCGACACGACCGGCCCCGACTACCGCGAGCACCGCGAGGCGATGCTCGACAAGCTCGCCGCACTCGACGCCGAGCACGCCAAGGCCCTCGCGGGCGGCGGCGAGAAGTACGTCGAACGGCACCGCCGGCGCGGCAAGCTGCTCGCCCGCGAGCGCATCGAACTGCTCCTCGACCCGGACACGCCGTTCCTGGAACTGTCCCCGCTGGCGGCCTGGGGGAGCGAGTACGCGGTCGGCGCCTCGCTCGTCACCGGGATCGGTGTCGTCGAGGGCGTGGAGTGCCTGATCACCGCCAACGACCCGACCGTGCGCGGCGGTGCCAGCAACCCGTGGAGCCTGCGCAAGGCCCTGCGCGCCCACGAGATCGCGCGTGCCAACCGGCTGCCCGTGATCAGCCTGGTGGAGTCCGGCGGGGCCGACCTGCCCTCGCAGAAGGAGATCTTCATCCCGGGCGGCGCGATCTTCCGGGACCTGACCCGGCTGTCGGCGGCCGGCATCCCGACGATCGCCGTCGTCTTCGGCAACTCCACCGCCGGGGGCGCGTACATCCCCGGCATGTCCGACCACGTGATCATGGTCAAGGAGCGGGCGAAGGTGTTCCTCGGCGGCCCGCCGCTGGTGAAGATGGCCACCGGCGAGGAGAGCGACGACGAGTCGCTGGGCGGCGCCGCGATGCACGCGCGCGTGTCGGGCCTCGCCGACCACTTCGCCGTCGACGAGCCGGACGCGCTCCGCCAGGCCCGCCGCGTCGTCGCCCGCCTCAACCACCGCAAGGCGTACGGCGATCCGGGACCGGCGGCACCCCCCAAGTACGACGAGGACGAGCTGCTGGGCATCGTCCCGGGCGACCTGAAGATCCCCTTCGACCCGCGCGAGGTCATCGCGCGGATCGTCGACGCCTCCGACTACGACGAGTTCAAACCGCTGTACGGAACCAGCCTGACCACCGGCTGGGCCACCCTCCACGGTTGTCCCGTCGGCATCCTCGCCAACGCCCAAGGGGTCCTGTTCAGCGAGGAGTCCCAGAAGGCGGCCCAGTTCATCCAGCTCGCCAACCAGCGCGACATCCCGCTGCTGTTCCTGCACAACACCACCGGCTACATGGTCGGCACGGAGTACGAGCAGGGCGGCATCATCAAGCACGGCGCGATGATGATCAACGCGGTCAGCAACTCGAAGGTGCCCCACCTGTCCGTGCTCATGGGCGCGTCCTACGGCGCCGGGCACTACGGCATGTGCGGACGCGCCTACGACCCGCGGTTCCTGTTCGCCTGGCCCGGCGCCAAGTCCGCCGTCATGGGCCCGCAGCAGCTCGCCGGCGTGCTGTCCATCGTCGCCCGGCAGTCGGCGGCGGCGAAGGGACAGCCGTACGACGACGAGGCGGACGCGGCGCTGCGCGCCATGGTGGAGCAGCAGATCGAGTCCGAGTCGCTGCCGATGTTCCTGTCCGGGCGGCTGTACGACGACGGCGTCATCGACCCGCGCGACACCCGCACCGTCCTCGGCCTGTGCCTGTCGGCCATCCGCACCGCGCCCTACGAGGGCGCGCGCGGTGGCTTCGGCGTCTTCCGGATGTGAGGCTGATGATCGATTCCGTACTGATCGCGAACCGGGGCGAGATCGCCTGCCGTGTCGCCCGCACCTGCCGCGAGCTGGGCATCCGGACGGTCGCCGTGCACGCGGACGCCGACGAGGGGGCCCTGCACGTGCGCGTGGCCGACACGGCGGTACGGCTGCCGGGGTCGGCGCCCGCCGACACCTATCTGCGCGGCGACCTGATCGTGAAGGCGGCCCTCGCGGCCGGCGCGGACGCCGTGCACCCCGGCTACGGATTCCTCTCCGAGAACGCCGGCTTCGCGCGCGCCGTCCGTGACGCGGGCCTGGTGTGGATCGGGCCGCCGCCGGAGGCGATCGAGGCGATGGCGTCCAAGACGCGCGCCAAGGAGCTGATGGGCATCGCGCCCCTGGGCGAGGTCACCGAGGCCGACCTGCCGGTGCTGGTGAAGGCGGCGGCGGGCGGCGGCGGGCGCGGGATGCGCGTCGTACGGCGGCTCGCGGACCTGGACGGCGAACGGGCCGCCGCCCGCGCGGAGGCCGCCAGCGCCTTCGGCGACGGCGAGGTGTTCGTCGAGCCCTATGTGGAGGGCGGACGCCATGTGGAGGTGCAGATCCTCGCCGACACGCACGGCACGGTGTGGGCGCTCGGCACCCGCGACTGCTCCCTCCAACGCCGCCACCAGAAGGTGATCGAGGAGGCCCCGGCGCCCGGCCTGTCCGGGCGGCTCACCGGCGAACTGCACGACCTCGCCGTACGGGCCGCCCGCGCGGTCGGCTACGTCGGCGCCGGAACCGTGGAGTTCCTCGTCGCCGGGGAGCGGGCGCACTTCCTGGAGATGAACACCCGCCTCCAGGTGGAACACCCCGTCACGGAGGCCGTGTTCGGCGTCGATCTCGTCGCCGAGCAGATCCGCGTCGCCGAGGGGCACGCGCTGGACGACGATCCCCCGCGCGCGCGGGGGCACGCCGTCGAGGCGCGCCTGTACGCCGAGGACCCCGCCCGCGGCTGGGCCCCGCAGACCGGCCGCCTGCACCGCCTCGCCGTCCCCGGCGGCGTCCGCCTGGACACCGGCTACACCGACGGCGACGACATCGGCGTCCACTACGACCCCCTGCTCGCCAAGGCCGTCGCCCACGCGCCCACCCGCGCGGAGGCGGTCCGCAAGCTGGCCTCCGCCCTGGAACGCGCGGCGATCCACGGCCCGGCCACCAACCGGGACCTCCTCGTCCGCTCGCTGCGGCACAAGGAGTTCGCGGAGGGCCGCATGGACACCGGCTTCTACGACCGCCACCTCGACGCCCTCACCGAGCCGGCCCCGGACCCGTACGCCCCGCTGGCCGCCGCCCTCGCCGGCGCCCACGGCCGCTCCCGCTTCGGCGGCTGGCGCAACCTGCCGTCGCTGCCGCAGACCAAGCGCTACGAACTGGCGGGGGAGGAGCACGAGGTGCGCTACCGGCACACACGGGACGGCCTCGCGGCCGACGGCGTGCGGGTCGTCCACGCCGACGCCGGGCTGGTGGTCCTCGACGTGGACGGCGTACGGCGCCGCTTCGAGGTCAGCCGGTACGGCGACCGCGTGTACGTGGGCGCCACCGCCCTCACCGCCCTGCCCCGCTTCCCCGACCCCGCCGCCCAGCACGCCCCGGGCTCCCTGCTGGCCCCGATGCCCGGCACGGTCGTCCGCATCGCGGAGGGGCTGGCCGAGGGCGCCCGCGTGGAGGCCGGACAGCCCCTCCTGTGGCTGGAGGCGATGAAGATGCAGCACAGGATCACCGCCCCGGCGACGGGCACCCTCAGCGCCCTGCACGCCGTGACGGGACAGCAGGTGGAGCCGGGCACGGTGCTGGCGGTGGTGCGGCCCGCCTGAGGACGCCGGAACCGCGCGAGCAGCCCACACGACCAGCAGTCGAAGGAGTCGCATGAGCACCCTCATCGAGTCGGAGGACCACCGGGCCCTGCGCGCAGCGGTCGCCGCGTTCGCGAACGGCCACCCCCGCACCCCCGGCACCGACAACACCCAGTTCTGGCGGGAGGCCGCCAAGCTGGGCTACATCGGCGTCAACCTGCCGGAGGCCTACGGCGGCGGGGGCGCCGGCATCACCGAACTCTGCCTCGTCCTGGAGGAGATGGGCGCCGCCGGCAACCCCCTCCTGATGATGATCGTCTCCCCGGCGATCTGCGGCACCGTCCTCTCCCGCTTCGGCACCGAGGCGCAGAAGCGGGAGTGGCTGCCCGCCATGGCCGACGGCAGCCGCCTGATGGCCTTCGGCATCACCGAACCCGACGCCGGCTCCAACTCCCACCGCATCACCACCACGGCCCGCAGGGACGGCACCGACTGGCTCCTCACCGGCCGCAAGGTGTTCGTCTCCGGCGTCGACATCGCCGACGCCACCCTCGTCGTCGGCCGTACGGAGGACGCCCGCACCGGACGCCTCAAGCCCTGCCTGTTCATCGTCCCGCGCGACACCCCCGGCTTCCGGCGCCGGCAGATCGACATGGAACTCAACGCCGTGGAGAAACAGTTCGAGCTGACCCTCGACGACGTACGGCTGCCCGCCGACGCGCTCGTCGGCGGGGGCACCTCCCACGCCTCGGGCAGCGGGGGAGAGGACACGGGTCTGCTCCAGTTGTTCGCCGGACTCAACCCCGAGCGCATCATGACCGCCGCGTTCGCGATCGGCATGGGCCGCTTCGCCCTGTCCCGCGCCGTCGCGTACGCGCGGGAACGCACCGTATGGAGCACGCCCATCGGCGCCCACCAGGCGATCGCCCACCCGCTCGCCCAGGCGCACATCGACCTCGAACTCGCCCGCCTGATGATGCAGAAGGCCGCCCACCTGTACGACGCCGGGGACGACACGGGCGCGGGCGAGGCCGCCAACATGGCCAAGTACGCCGCCGCCGAGGCCTGTGTGAAGGCGGTCGACCAGGCCGTGCACACCCTCGGCGGGAACGGCCTCACGCGCGAGTTCGGGCTCGCCTCGCTGATCACGGCCGCGCGCGTGTCCCGTATCGCGCCGGTGAGCCGGGAGATGATCCTCAACTACGTCTCCCACCAGACCCTGGGCCTGCCCAAGTCGTACTAGGCCGCCGCGCCCGTCCTGGAGGAACCATGTTCCGCAGCGAGTACGCAGACGTAGAGCCCGTCGAACTCCCCATCCACGACGCCGTACTGGGCCGGGCCGCCGAGTTCGGCGGCACCCCGGCGCTGATCGACGGCACCGACGGCACCACCCTCACGTACGAGCAGGTCGACCGGTTCCACCGGCGCGTCGCCGCCGGCCTGGCCGAGGCCGGTGTGCGCAAGGGGGACGTGCTCGCCCTGCACAGCCCCAACACGATCGCCTTCCCGACCGCCTTCTACGCGGCCACCCGCGCGGGCGCCTCCGTCACCACCGTGCACCCGCTGGCCACCGCCGAGGAGTTCGCCAAGCAGCTGAAGGACTGCGCGGCCCGCTGGATCGTCACCGTGTCGCCGCTGCTGGACACCGCGCGCAGGGCCGCCGGACTGGCCGGCGGGGTCCGGGAGATCCTCGTCTGCGACAGCGCGCCCGGACACCGCTCCCTGATCGACATGCTGGCCTCCACCGCCCCCGAACCGGCGGTCGGCATCGACCCGGTGGAGGACGTCGCCGTCCTGCCGTACTCCTCGGGCACCACGGGCACCCCCAAGGGCGTGATGCTCACCCACCGGCAGATCGCCACCAACCTCGCCCAGCTCCAGCCGCTGATCACCACCGGTCCGGGCGACCGGATCCTCGCCGTACTGCCCTTCTTTCACATCTACGGGCTGACCGCCCTGATGAACGCGCCCCTGCGGCAGGGCGCCACCGTCGTCGTCCTGCCCCGCTTCGACCTGGAGACGTTCCTCGCGGCCGTCCAGAACCACCGCATCACCGGCCTGTACGTGGCCCCGCCGATCGTGCTGGCCCTCGCCAAGCACCCGCTGGTCGCCCAGTACGACCTCAGCTCCCTGAAGCACGTCGTCAGCGCCGCCGCGCCCCTGGACGCGGCCCTCGCCGCCGCCTGCTCCCGGCGGCTCGGACTGCCGCCCGTCGGACAGGCCTACGGCATGACGGAACTCTCGCCCGGCACCCACGTCGTCCCCCTGGACGCCATGCGGGAGGCGCCGCCGGGCACCGTCGGCAAGCTCATCGCCGGCACCGAGATGCGCATCGTCTCCCTCGACGACCCCGGCAGGGACCTCGGCCCCGGCGAGTCCGGCGAGATCCTCATCCGCGGCCCCCAGGTGATGAAGGGCTACCTCGGGCGTCCCGACGCCACCACCGCGATGATCGACCCGGACGGCTGGCTGCACACCGGGGACGTGGGGCACGTCGACGAGCACGGCTGGCTGTTCGTCGTCGACCGCGTCAAGGAACTCATCAAGTACAAGGGCTTCCAGGTCGCCCCCGCCGAACTGGAGGCGCTGCTCCTCACCCACCCCGGCATCGCCGACGCCGCCGTCGTCGGCGTCTACGACGAGGACGGCAACGAGGTCCCGCACGCCCACGTCGTCCGGCAGCCGTCCGCCCCGCAGCCGACCGAGGGCGAGGTCATGATGTACGTCGCCGAACGCGTCGCCCCCTACAAGCGGGTCCGGCGCGTCACCTTCGTCGACGCCGTCCCGCGCGCCGCCTCCGGCAAGATCCTGCGCCGTGAACTCCGCGCGGCGCACAAGGAGCCCTCGTGACCCTGATCGGCCGCACCCGCGAACGGGGCGTGGAGACGCTCACCCTCGACGCCCCGGAACGCCGCAACGCCCTGTCCGCGGCGCTCGTCGGCGAACTGGCCGGCGCGCTGGCCGACGCGGGCGCGGACACCGGCGTCCGCGCGGTGGTCCTCACCCACACCGGCACCACCTTCAGCGCGGGCGCCGACCTGCGCGACCCGCCCGCGCCACAGGCCCTCGTCGGCCTGTTGCGGCAGATCGTCGAGTTGCCCCGGCCGGTCGTCGCGCGGGTCACCGGGCACGTCCGCGCGGGCGGCATCGGGCTGGTCGCCGCCTGCGACATCGCCGTCGCCTCCCGCGCGGCGACGTTCGCCTTCACCGAGGTCCGCATCGGGGTCGCCCCGGCCGTCGTCTCCCTGCCGCTGGTGCACCGCACCGACCCGCGCGCCCTGGCCCGCTACTTCCTCACCGGGGAGCGCCTGGACGCCGCCGAGGCCGCCCGCACCGGCCTGCTCACCGCGGCCGGCGACGACGTGGACGACGTCCTCGCGCCCGTCCTGGACGGCCTGCGCAGAGCCGCGCCCGAAGCCCTGGCCGAGACGAAGCGGCTGCTCACGGCTAGGGTGCTGGAGACCTTCGACCGGGACGCGGCCGGCCTGACCGCGCTCTCGGCCCGCCTCTTCGCCTCCGCCCCCGCGCGCGAGGGAATGACGGCCTTCCTCGAACGACGGGATCCGGAATGGGTGGTGTGAGCACGGCCGACCGTGCCGAACGAGTCCCCAAGCAGGACCGCAGCCGGGCCACCCGGCAGCGGCTCCTGGAGGCCGCCGTGGCCTGCCTCGCCGAACACGGCTGGGCGGGCTCCACGGTCTCCGTCGTCGCCGAACGCGCGGGCGTCTCCCGGGGAGCCGCCCAGCACCACTTCCCGACCCGCGAGGACCTGTTCACGGCCGCCGTCGAGTACGTCGCCGAGGAACGCTCCACCGCCCTGCGCGCCCTGTTCCCCGAGGGCGCCCGGGCCGACGACCGCCGCGCGGTGATCGCCGCACTGGTCGACCTCTACACCGGCCCGCTCTTCCGCGCCGCCCTGCACCTGTGGGTGGCCGCCTCCAACGAGGAGCAACTGCGGCCGCGCGTGACCGAACTGGAGTCACGCGTCGGCCGCGAGACCCACCGCATCGCCGTCGACCTGCTCGGCGCCGACGAGTCCCGCCCCGGCGTCCGCGAGACCGTCCAGGGCCTCCTCGACATGGCCCGCGGCCTCGGTCTCGCCAACCTCCTCACGGACGACGGGGCCCGCCGGGAGCGGGTGGTGGCGCAGTGGGCGGCGCTGCTGGACGAGGCGCTGGGCTGACCCATGGGCGACCGGTTCCAGGTGATCGTCGACCTCGACGCGGACGAGGCGGACGCCGCCCGGCTCGCCCGGCGGGTGGTGGAACGGCTCGTGGCGGAGGGCGTCGTCCTCGCCGAACGCGCGAAATGCGTCCCCGGACAGCCCCTGGGGCATCCGCCGGGCCCGCACTGGGAGCGTGCGGTGACCGACGACTGGGACCTCGAGCCCTGGGACGGACTCGCCGTCCACACCCGCCGCACCGGCTTCACCAGCGGCGCGGACATGCCCGGCGCGGCCCTCTGTCCGCGCTGCGGAGCCTCCACCCCCTTGGGGGACGAGACCTGGCAGCGCTTCGGCACCGCCATGCGGACGTGGTACGACACCGGCACCGCGACCGTCGACTGCCCCGCCTGCGCGACCTCCGTCGCCGTTCCGGACTGGGCCTGGGACGAGGCCCCGCTCGCCTTCGGCTGCCTGGGCTTCGAGTTCTGGAACTGGCCCGACCTCACCGACGCCTTCCGCGCCGGGCTGGCCGAGCTGCTCGACGGTCACCGCACCACGTACGTCTGGGGCAAGCTGTGAGAACCCGCGCGATCACGCCCGCTCGCGGGCCTCGCGCACCGCGCGGAGGACGTCGGCGACGTCGTCCGCCGTGACATCTCCGCGCGCGGCGAGGGCGCGGGCCTCGACCGCCGCCTCGGCCGGCGACAGCGCCGCCTCCTCGTCCCGTCCGCGGGAGTCCCGCCCGTTCACGGGCTCAGCCTCTCCACCCGCCAGCCCCCGCCCGCCCCGGCGACGTACCGCAGGCGGTCGTGCAGCCGGTTCTCCCTGCCCTGCCAGAACTCCACCGCGCGCGGGACCACCCGGAAGCCGCCCCAGTGGGGCGGTACCGGCACCTGCTCGTGCTCCGGGTAGCGGGCCGCCAGGTCGGCGTAGGACGCGTCGAGCTCCGCGCGGCCGGCGATCACCGATGACTGGCCGCTGGCCCACGCGCCCAGCTGGGAGCCGTGCGGCCGGGTGCGGAAGTAGGCGGCCGTCTCGTCGCGGCCGGTGCGGCGCGCGGTCCCGGTGACGATGACCTGCCGGGCCATCGGATGCCAGGGGAACAGCAGCGAGACGTGCGGGTTCTCGGCCAGGTCCCGGCCCTTGCGGGAGTCGTAGTTGGTGTAGAAGACGAAACCGTCGTCGTCGAAGTGCTTCAGCAGCACCGTGCGGGAGCTGGGCCGGCCCGCCGCGTCCGCCGTCGAGACGATCATGGCGTTCGGCTCGAACAGGCCGCCGTCCGTCGCGGCCTGCCGGAACCAGCGCGCGAACTGCTCGACGGGGGTGGCGGCCAGATCGGTCTCGGAGAGCCCCTCGCTCCGGTACTGCTTGCGCATCGAGGCGAGATCCATGGGGGCGGCGTCGCGGTCGGTCACGCCGTCATCCTGCCGCATGCGCCCGGCGCCCGGGGAAACGGTGCCCTTCCTCATGCGATGGCACTGAGTGCCGCGAACCCTCCCCAAAGCCGGCACCCGGGGATATCGTGCTGGCACTGATCCGGTTGGGTGACCGCCAGCCGGGCATCACAGGGATGACGTCCAGACCGCGAGTCCCGCACACCGACCGCGGATCCACCGGACGCGCCCGCATCGCACCGACCTGAGCGGCACATGGTCGTCCCACCCACAACACCATCGCTCACCCACCTCACGAGGAGCCGCCTGATGTCCGACTTCGTACCCGGGCTCGAAGGAGTCGTCGCGTTCGAGACGGAGATCGCCGAACCCGACAAGGAGGGCGGCGCCCTGCGGTACCGGGGCGTCGACATCGAGGACCTGGTCGGTCACGTGTCCTTCGGCAACGTCTGGGGGCTGCTCGTCGACGGGGCGTTCAACCCCGGACTGCCGCCCGCCGAGCCGTTCCCGATCCCCGTGCACTCCGGCGACATCCGCGTCGACGTGCAGTCCGCGCTGGCCATGCTGGCCCCCGTGTGGGGCCTGAAACCGCTGCTCGACATCGACGCCGGGCAGGCCCGCGACGACCTCGCCCGCGCCGCCGTCATGGCCCTGTCGTACGTCGCCCAGTCCGCGCGCGGCCAGGGCCGGCCCATGGTGCCGCAGCGCGAGATCGACAAGGCGGAGTCCGTCGTCGAGCGGTTCATGATCCGCTGGCGCGGCGAGCCCGACCCGCGGCACGTCGCCGCCGTCGACGCGTACTGGACGTCGGCCGCCGAGCACGGCATGAACGCCTCCACGTTCACCGCGCGGGTCATCGCCTCGACCGGCGCGGACGTCGCGGCGGCCCTCTCGGGCGCCGTCGGCGCCATGTCCGGCCCGCTGCACGGCGGCGCGCCCTCGCGCGTGCTGGGCATGATCGAGGAGATCGAGCGCACCGGGGACGCCGAGGCGTACGTCAAACAGGCCCTCGACCGGGGCGAACGGCTGATGGGCTTCGGCCACCGCGTCTACCGCGCGGAGGACCCCCGCGCCCGCGTGCTGCGCCGCACGGCCCGTGAGCTGGGCGCCCCGCGCTTCGAGGTCGCCGAGGCGCTGGAGAAGGCCGCGCTGGCGGAACTGCACGCCCGCCGCCCCGACCGGGTCCTCGCCACCAACGTCGAGTTCTGGGCCGCCATCGTGCTGGACTTCGCCGAGGTCCCGGCCCACATGTTCACCTCGATGTTCACCTGCGCCCGTACGGCGGGCTGGTCGGCGCACATCCTGGAGCAGAAGCGCACCGGCCGCCTGGTCCGGCCCTCGGCGCGCTACATCGGCCCCGGCAGCCGCGACCCGCGCGAGATCGGGGGGTACGCGGACATCGCCCACTGAGCACGGGCCCCCGGAAACGCAGGCGACCCGCGAGTCTGGTTCCTCCCTGGGGAGGAGCCGGCCGGACGTTACCGGCGACTCGCGGGTCGGGTGACTGCGTTGGGTTAGGCCGGCTGCGTGTCTCTCGCACACGCTGGCCCGGCGCCGAACCGAGTACGACGGCGGGCCACTAGCCCGCAGCCACCTCTTCCGTCCGGTGTGCATACATCTGCCGAACCACCTCCTTTCCGAAGTACCGCCACCCTAGGAAGCGTTTCTCCTCGGATCAACCGCTTTTTTCCTCACGGCATCGGCCGGAGACGGTCCGCCCAGGTCAGATGCCCAGAAGTTGCTTCACCGGCTCGATGGCGAAGTAGGCCAGGAACAGCGCGGCGGTGCCCCAGAGCAGCCAGTGCACCTCACGCGCCTTGCCCAGGCACGCCTTGATGACCACGTAGGCGATGAAACCCGCGCCGATGCCGTTGCTGATGGAGTAGGTGAACGGCATGACGACGATGGTCAGGAACGCCGGGACGGCGAGCTCGTAGCGGTTCCAGTCGATGTGCCTGACCTGCGTCATCATCAGGAAGCCCACCGCGATGAGGGCGGGGGAGGCGGCCTGCATCGGCACGATGGTCAGCACCGGGGTGAAGAAGAGGGCGAGCGCGAACAGGCCGCCGGTGACGAGGTTGGCGAAGCCGGTCCTGGCGCCCTCGCCGACACCGGCCGCGGACTCGATGTAGGTGGTGGCCGACGAGGCCGAACTCGCGCCGCCCGCGACGGCCGCCGCGCTGTCGATGAGCAGGACCCGGCCCAGACCGGGGACCTGCCCGCGCTCGTCGAGCAGTCCGGCCTCGGCGGTGACGCCGACGACCGTGCCCATGGTGTCGAAGAAGTCGGACAGGATCAGCGTGAAGATCAGCAGGACGACGGTGAGCACGCTGATCTGCCCGAACGAGCCCAGCAGGTCGAACTGGCCCAGGAGCCCGAAGTCGGGCGCGGCGACGGGCTTGTCCGGCAGCTCGGGCGCGGTCAGGCCCCAGGACTTGACGTCGGCCAGCTCGTTGATGACGACGGCGAGGACGGTCATCGCCACGATGCTGATGAGGATGGCGCCGCGCACCTTGCGGGCCATGAGGACGACCGTCAGCAGCACGCCGAGGCAGAACACGAGCATGGGCCAGCCGGTGAGGCTGCCGGTGCCGAGCTGGACGGGCACGGTGGTGTTGGCCGCGTCGGGGATGCGCGTGACGAACCCGGAGTCCACGAAGCCGATGAACGCGATGAACATGCCGATGCCGACGCTGATGGCCTGCTTGAGCGGTTGCGGGATGGCGTGCATGACGGCCTCGCGCAGACCGGTCAGCACCAGCACGCAGATCAGCAGACCCTCGAGCACGACGAGCCCCATCGCGTCGTCCCAGCTCATCAGGGGAGCGATCTGGAAGGCGACGACGGCGTTCAGACCCAGGCCCGCTGCCAGGGCGAGCGGCAGATTGCCTGCCACACCCATGATGAGCGTCATCACGGCCGCCACCAGCGTCGTGGCGGTCGCCAGCTGGGCCGGATCGAGCTTGTCACCGAACTTGTCCTCGGTGCTGCCGAGGATGATCGGGTTCAGCACGAGGATGTACGCCATCGTGAAGAACGTCGCGAATCCACCGCGTATCTCACGGCCGTACGTCGATCCGCGTTCACTGATGCGGAAGAACCGGTCGAGGGCGCCGTCGCCCCTGGGGGGTGCGGGGTCGGCCTGGCCGGTCGTCATGGTCTTCATCGGGGAATCTCCTGGGCGTGCGCGGGGGACGAATGCACGACGGTGCCGCCGGGGAACGCGGCAGTCGGTATGCGGTCACACCTGCGGCAGCCTGCGAGCGGATCCTACGGAGCGGGGCCACGACGTCAACACCTCTGCAGGAAACGGAAGTTGCGAGCGCAATGATCTCCGTTGCTTCCTACAGAATCGGCGGCGACCTTCCCGCCATAACGGGATGCAGGCGACAGTGGCCGTGGTGTTCACCCTGCGTCGCTCCCTACTCTCGCACCGTGCATCCTCCACTCCCCTTCAGCGCACGCGCCGCCCGCATCCTGCGCGAGAAGGTCGGGATGGCCCCCGGCCACGTCGCCTACGGCATGCGCGCCTCCTACGGAATGACCCACGTCACCCCCGACCACATCACCGCCTGGGAACGCGGCCTCGCCGTCCCCGACGCCCACGAACTCACCGCCCTGGCCGGTGCCCTGTGGTGCGCGCCCCGCGACCTCATGGGGGCCCCGCGCACCCTGCGGGAGCACCGCATCGCGCGCGGGGTCGCCCCCGAGGACGTCGCCCGCGCGACCGGTCTCACCCTGCGCGCCTACCTCGCCATGGAGGAGACCGGCCGCTGGACCGGCGGCCGGCGCGAGTCGGCCCTCCTCGGAGCCGTCCTCGGGCTCCCGCCACGGGCCCTGCTCTCCATCACCGGCGGCGAGGAGGAGCTGGCCCGGCTGCTCACCGAGGCCGTCTCCACCCGCTGGCAGGCCCACATCCGCGACATCGCCGACCTGCTCTCCCTGGAGCGCCGCGAGCTGAAGAGCACGCTGCGCGCCCTGCACGACGAGTACCAGACGCTCATGGCGGCCACCCTCAGCCGGGCCGGCGGCGCCGCGTCCGGCGAGAACGGGCGGCGCTACCTCGACGAGATCGTCCACCACTTCTGGACCCGGTTCGAGAACCGCTGAACCGGCCGGAGACCGCGGGCCGCCGCCCACCGGGACGGCGGCCGGTTCGCCGACGCGAGGGGCCCGTCGAGGGCGCGCGGTGTGTTCCGCCGCTGCGGGACCGGCCCCCGGGGGGACGCCCGGGGCGGCGCCTTTTGCCTCGTGGGCGGGCAGATCGGACGACGTCGCGCAACGATTCGCTCAATCTTGTGGGAACTCGATGTGCGCTGAGTCACGTTCAAGTTGAATGATTGCAAGTGAGCGAACCGTCGTGCCGTACGTGCGGACGCAGCCTGCAGGGGGTCCAGGTGAGTGCTTCCCGGCGTAAGGGGACCACCGACGAGCTGGGGCCGGACGAGCCCGAGCCCGCGCGGGAGGGTTCGGACGGCTCCGATCTGCTCGCCGCGCTGCTGGACGGCATGGACGCCGCCCTGTGCGCGCTCGACGCGGACGGGGTCGTGACGCACTGGAACCGCGAGGCGGAGCGGATCCTCGGGTGGACCGCGGCCGAGGCGGTGGGCCGGCGCGGGTTCGCCGGGTGGGCCGTGCGCAGCGCGGACGCCGAGGAGGTCGAGGCGCGGCTGATGTCGGCCATGGACGCGCCGGGCCGGCAGGTGAACGAGTTCGCGCTGCTGACGAAGGACGGCGGCCGGGTGCTGGTGCGCACCCAGTCCGCCGCCGTGCGCGGGCCGGACGGGAAGCCGGCGGGGGTGTACTGCGCGTTCAGCGAGGTGCACGCGCAGATCGACCTGGAGCGGTCGATCGCGCTGAGTGAGGCACTGCTGGAGGACGCGAGCTGGGGCGTCGTCCTGGTCGACGCCGATCTGCGGCCCGCGGTGGTGAACGCGCACGCCGCGCGGGCGCTCGGCGCGGGCCGGACGTCCGTACTGGGGCGTCCGCTGGGGGATCTGCTGGCGCAGGGCGTGGAGGAACTGGAGAGCGCGCTCACCCATGTCCTCGCGGAGGGCGCGCCGCCCGCGCCCGCCGAGCTGTGGGTGAGTGTGCGCACGCCGGAGGGCGAACGGCGCAGGTGCTGGCGCAGCGGCTTCGTGCGGCTGGCCTCCCCGCTCGCGGAGGAGCCGGTTCCGCTCGGGGTCGGCTGGATGTTCCAGGACGTGACCGACGCCCGGCAGGGCGAGCAGGAGGCGTCGCTGCTGCGCTTCCGCGCGCAGCAGCTGCACCGCGCGGCGCGCGCGGCCGCGGAGTGCGAGGACCCGGCGGAGGCGGCGACGGTCCACCTGGACTTCGCGCTCGCCGGGTTCGCCGACCACGCGCTGATCGACCGCGTGGCCGACCCCGCCGCGAGCGCGGAGGCGGAGGGGGCCGCGCGGGCGCGGCTGGTGCGGATCGCCGCCACCCCCTCCGGCGGCGCCCCGGGGCCCAGCCGGCTCGCCGGGCAGGCGGGGCTGCCGGTGCGGTACGGCGAGGGGCACCCGGCGCTGCAGAGCGTGGAGCGCTCCGGGACGGTGCGGGCGAGCGCGGGGTCCGTGGGCGCCGAGCGGGCCCGAGCCTGGGCGGTGTCCCGGCAGTGGCCGGCGGACACGGTGCACGCCCTGTGCACGGTGCTGCGCAGCCGGGGCCGCACGCTCGGTGCCGTGACGTTTCTGCGCGGCGCGGGCCGCACGGCGTTCGAACGCGCGGACACCATGTACGCGGAGGACGTCGCCGCCCACATCGCCACGGCCCTGGACCTGTCCGCCCTCCTCGGCCCCGGGGACTGACCGCGCGTCTCAGTGCTGGTAGAAGATCCGGTCGGCGTACTGCTCCAGGACGCGGGCGTTCCACTCGGTGCCGCCGTCCACGTTGCCCGAGCGCAGGAGCGGGGGCTCGATGCCCCGGTCGGCGAGGGCGGCGGCGGCGGTGGCCACGACGGCCTGGAGGAGCGCGGAGGTGACGACCGTGGACGCGGGCGCGAAGGGCGCGGGCACGGTGTCGAGCGTCAGCTCCGCGTCCCCGACCGCGATCCCCGAGTCCAGGACGACATCGCAGTGGTCCTTCAGGAACGTCCCGGAGGAGTGCCGCGAGGTGGTCTGCGCCGCGTACGCCACCGAGGTCACGCCGATGACCTTCACGCCCAGCTCGCGGGCCTTCATGGCCATCTCCACGGGCAGCGCGTTGCGCCCGGACAGGGAGACGATCACCAGCGTGTCGCCCGCGCGGAGGGGCGAGGAGTCCAGGACGACGCTCGCGAGCCCGTCGACGCGCTCCAGCGCGGACCCCAGGGTGGCCGGCATGACGTCGACGCCGACCATGCCCGGGACGGTGAGCAGGTTCATCAGGGCGAGCCCGCCCGCGCGGTAGACGACGTCCTGCGCGGCGAGCGAGGAGTGCCCGGCGCCGAAGGCGAACAGACGGCCGCCGCCCTCGACCGTGTCGGCGAGCAGCGTGCCCGCCGCCGCGACGGACCCCGCCTCCTCGTCGCGGATCCGCCGCAGCAGGCCGATCGCGGCGTCGAGGAACTGACCGGCGGGCGTGCGGTCGCTCATGCGGCGTCCCTTCGGGCTGGAAGTGTTGCGGATCACCGTGCGGTCTGGACCAGTGCCGTGTCAACACGGCGCCCTGCGGGGCGGTTTCCCCGCGGCGCGTTTCCTCGTTTCCACGGCGCGGCCCGGTTGTCGGCCACATGCGTCAGAATTGAGTCCTGGGCCAGCGCACGCGCCGGTGAGCCGTCCAGCCTCCGGCAGAGCCATCCGCAGATCTCATCGAGGGGCATGTATGTCCGGACTGATCGACACCACGGAGATGTATCTCCGCACCATCCTCGAGCTGGAGGAGGAAGGTGTGGTCCCCATGCGCGCCCGGATCGCCGAGCGGCTCGACCAGAGCGGGCCCACGGTCAGCCAGACGGTGGCGCGGATGGAGCGCGACGGCCTGGTGTCCGTCGCCTCCGACCGGCACCTGGAGCTCACGGAGGAGGGCCGCCGGCTGGCCACCCGCGTGATGCGCAAGCACCGCCTCGCCGAGTGTCTGCTGGTCGACGTGATCGGCCTGGAGTGGGAGCAGGTCCACGCCGAGGCGTGCCGCTGGGAGCACGTGATGAGCGAGGCCGTGGAGCGCCGTGTGCTGGAGCTGCTGCGGCACCCGACCGAGTCGCCGTACGGCAACCCGATCCCGGGCCTGGAGGAGCTGGGCGAGAAGGACGGCGCCGACCCGTTCCTGGACGAGGGCATGGTCTCGCTGGCCGATCTCGACCCGGGCGCCGAGGGCAAGACGGTCGTGGTGCGCCGGATCGGCGAGCCGATCCAGACGGACGCGCAGCTGATGTACACGCTGCGCCGGGCCGGTGTGCAGCCCGGCTCGGTGGTGAGCGTGACGGAGTCGGCGGGCGGGGTGCTGGTGGGCAGCAGCGGCGAGGCCGCCGAGCTGGAGTCGGACGTGGCCTCCCACGTCTTCGTCGCCAAGCCCTGACCGCCGGTGCGAACGCGCCGATTCCAAGATCCAGTCCGTCGAATGGCAGCGCTCGCCGGGTTCGCGTGCGACGCTGTCGCGTGAGGCATATGACCTGAGGGGTTCTTGGCCGGACCCGACAGCGATGTCACCCGGCCGGGGAGGGGCGGGACGATGTGCCGTGACCACGTGAGGAGCCCCGGCGCCGCACGGCGCCGGGGCCTGTCCTCCCCTGTGCTGACCCGGAGCCCCGAGCTCTCAGGGTCATTCCCCTCGGACCGGTTTCCCCGAGCGGTCCGCCTCCCGTTGAAGATCTCCCCCGAGACGCGGCCGTCAATCCCCGCGGCAGGTCACTCGAACGAGGGGTGTTGCCGGGCGAGAAGCCGTTTTCGAATGCGCATTCGATAATCTGCAGGCAGAAACAACAGCAGGTCCAGTACAACGGGCAGCGAGCTTGGGGGGTGCCAGGCACATGGCGCGACGCATCGACGTGACCGGGGCGGACGGCGTACGGCTCGCCGCCTGGGAGTTCGGCGACCCGCCCAAGGACGGGGCCGACCCGGAGGCGCGGAACACCCCGGGCGTGCTGTTACTCCACGGCCTGATGGGCCGCGCCTCGCACTGGGCGTCCACCGCCCGCCGGCTCTCCGCGCGCTACCGCGCGGTCGCCCTGGACCAGCGCGGCCACGGCCGCAGCGACAAGCCCCCGCAGGCCTCCTTCACCCGTGACGCCTACGTCGACGACGCCGAGGCCGCCCTGGAACAGCTCGGCCTCGGCCCCACCGTCCTCATCGGCCACGCCATGGGCGCGCTGACCGCCTGGCAGCTGGCCGCCAAGCGGCCCGACCTGGTCCGCGGACTGGTCGTCTGCGACATGCGGGCCTCCGCCCTGGGAGCGGCGTCGCAGCGTGTGTGGGCCGAGTGGTTCAAGGCCTGGCCGGTCCCGTTCGCCACGCTCGCCGACGTCCGCAAGTGGTTCGGGGAGGACGACCCCTGGGTGGAGCGGCCCAACCCGGCGCGCGGCGAGTTCTACGCCGAGGTGATGGCCGAGTCCCCCGACGGCTGGCGTCCGGTGTTCGACACCGACCAGATGCTCCGCTCCCGCGAGACATGGGTGTACGACGCGCACTGGGAGGAGCTGGCCCAGGTGCGCTGCCCCGCCCTGGTGGTCCGCGGCCTCGACGGCGAGCTGGGCCGCGCGGAGGCCCAGGAGATGGTGCGTGTCCTGCCCCGCGGCCAGTACGCGGAAGTGGCCGACGCCGGCCACCTCGTCCACTACGACCAGCCGGAAACCTGGCTCTCCGCCATCGAACCCTTCCTGGAATCCCTCGACGAGGACTGACCCGCCCCCCAGCGAGCACCGGCCGGCCCTGGAGCGTACGACTGCCCCCTCCGCGCCGCCGGCCGGCGCGTCCACACCCCCGCTTCTCGACCGACCGATTCCGCGCCGGACCGAGGACGGACACCCCCGCGCCACCACGGCCCGCAGGCGCCCCCTACGGACCCCAGGGCCCCAGGGCCCCAGCCCTCTCAACCCTTGCTGACCGCCGTGAGAATCTCCGGCAGCCGCCGCACCGTCAGCGGCGCCGCCAGCCGCAGCCCCACCAGCGCCAGCCCCGCGCCGTACACCGTGCCCCCCGGCAGCAGCAGCCACAGCAGCCCGTGCCCCGCCTCGCTCACGTTCAGCCAGACCGTGAGCGCGATGACCGGCGCGCACAGCACCGCCGCCGCGACCATGCCACCGAAGATCGAGATCCAGGCCAGCCCGGTCTGCCCCGGGGCCACGTTCTTGTACCCCTCCTGCGGGATGGAGTACGGAAAGCGGGCCGACGTCCACGCACCCGTCGCGAGCATCGCGCCGAGCAGCGCGAAGGACAGCCCCAGCGCCTCCGGCAGCCGCGCCCAGTCCCCCAGCATCGCCGTCGTCAGCACGGTGACCAGCGCGGCGTACGGCAGGGTGACCAGCAGCAGTGCCAGCGCGCGGGCGCGCAGCTCGACGTACGCGTCCCGGGTCGAGGAGATCGTCATCGCGACCATCCAGAACGCGGAGGTGTCCTGCCCGAACTGGTTGTACATCTGGATGCCGAGCATCCCGGCGGCGAAGCAGGCGAAGTAGACCGAGCCGGTGCCCTGCCAGGCGTTGAACACCGGCACGATCAGCCCGACCGCCAGCGAGGTCACCCACGCGGCCTTCGTCTTGGGGTCGCGCCAGACGTAGCGCAGGGTGCGCTCCATGACCGTGCCGGTACGGCCCGGGGGCAGCAGCCGGGCGAGCCCGCCCGCCCCGCGCTCACGGACCCGGGAGTCCTGGGCCTGGAGGGTGGAGCCGTCCGGCGAGGTCATCAACCGGGTCAGCGACCGCGACCACAGCACCAGCAGCCCCGCCAACGCCGCGCCGCTCAGCGCGAGTTGCGCGGCGGCGACGCCGTACGACCCCTCGCCCGCCGAGTGCACCGCGCCGAGCGCCGACGCAGGCGGCAGCCACCGCACCACCCGCGCCGCCGGGTCCAGCTGCTCCAGACCGGACGAACCGAGCCGCTGCGCGCCGAAGTTGACCACCTGCGCGCCGACCGCGATCACCAGTCCGCTGAGCACCGCGAGGTCCCGCCCCTTGCGGCTGGTGAGCAGCCGTACGTTGGCGGTGGCGACCGCCCGCGCGAGCGCCACGCACACCAGCAGCGCCAGCGGGACGGCGAGCACGCCCACCGCGAACGCCGCCCCTCCGTGCGCGACGGCGATCACCGAACCGGTGAGCAGACACAGCGTGAACAGCGGCCCGATGCCGACCAGCGAGCCCACGAGCAGGGCCCGCACCAGCGGCCTCGGCCGCAGCGGCAGCATCACCAGCCGCGTCGGGTCGAGCGTCTCGTCGCCGCCGGGGAAGAACAGCGGCATCACCGCCCAGCCCAGCCCCAGTACCGCCACGAGGAGCACCACCAGCGACTCGACGTGGTCGAAGCCGCGCAGCGCGACCAGCCCGATCAGCTGGAGCGCGGCGAACAGCAGCACCACGACCGCCGAGGCGATGTACGCCGCCCGGCGGCCGCCCGACTGCCGCAGCCCGTTGCGCAGCAGGGACAGCTTCAGCCGGACGACGACCGGGGTGATCGCGGGGGCGCTCACCGGGAGCCCCCGCCGAGCCAGTCCAGGTCCGAGCCGGTGTCGCGGCCGTCCGCGCCGACGAGTTCCAGGAACGCCCGTTGCAGCGAGGGCGCGTCGCCGCGCACCTCGGCGAGCGGGCCGTGGGCGCGGATCCGGCCCGCGGCCATCACCGCCACCCAGTCGCACAGCGACTCGACGAGCTCCATGACGTGGGAGGAGAACACGACCGTGGCGCCGGACGCCGTGTACCGCTCCAGGACGCCCCGGATGGTCTGAGCGGAGACGGGGTCGACCCCCTCGAACGGCTCGTCGAGGAAGAGGACTTCGGGGTTGTGCAGCAGGGCGGCGGCCAGGCCGATCTTCTTGCGCATGCCGGTCGAGTAGTCGACGACGAGCTTGTGCTGGGCGCCGGCCAGGTCGAGGACGTCGAGCAGCTGGGTGGCCCGCTTGTCGACCTCGGCGCCGGGCAGCCCGCGCAACCGGCCCGTGTAGGCGAGCAGTTCACGGCCCGACAGCCGCTCGAACAGCCGCAGCCCCTCCGGCAGCACCCCGATCCGGGCCTTGACCTCGACCGGGTCCCGCCACACGTCGTGCCCGGCGATCTCGACCGTGCCCTGATCGGGCCGCAGCAGCCCGGTCACCATGGACAACGTGGTGGTCTTCCCGGCCCCGTTGGGCCCGACCAGTCCGATGAACCGTCCCGCGGGCAGCTCCAGGTCCACCCCGCCCACGGCGACCTGCTGCCCGAACCGCTTCCAGAGCCCCCGCACCCGTACGGCCACAGTCCCCACGATGTCTCCCTCCGGTCAGCACGAAGCCTACGGCGGGAGGGCGGGCCTCCAGGGGCCGTGTGACCGAGCCGCACGGGCCCCGCGTCCGGCCCCGCGACGGGGACGGCGCGAGAACCGCACCGGGGACCCCGCAGGACCACGCAGGATCACGCGGGACCACACAGCACCATGCACGACCGAGGCAGGACCCCGCCGGACCCCGCAGCAACCACCCACGGACCGTACGGGGCCGGCCCTCGCAGAAACCGACGGCCCCCTACCGCTCCCTCCCGCACGCGTACGCCAACGGCGAGATCAACTCCTCCGAGTCCGGCAGCCACCGGTTCGCCGCCGTCGGCCGGCAGGCCCACTGCACGGCCCCGCGCGACCCGAACCGCGTGGGCGGCGCGGCGACGTACTCGCCCTCGCCGCGCACGGTCAGGTCGAGCGACGACAGCGTCCACCCGAGCCTGCGCACCAGATCCGGCACCTTCGCCGCGGCCCCGGGCAGCACGAAGAACTCCATGCGCCGGTCCGGCGTCAGCGTCACCGGCCCCAGCGTCAGCTCCATCCGCTCCATCCGGGCGAGCGCCAGGAACCCGGCCGTCTCCGGGACGGAGATCGCGTCGAACGTCAGGCCGGTGGGCAGCAGGATGGAGGCGGTCGGCCGCTTCTGCCACATCCGGCGGGCGACGGTGGCGCTGCCGGTCGCCTCGGACTCCCAGTCCGGGCGGGCCGGGTGCGCGCCGGGAGCCGGACACGCGGCGTCACCGCAGGAGCAGCGGTGCACTCCGTCGACGGCCTCCAGCCAGGTGCCCGGGAACACGTCCCAGTGCCGCTCCTCGGCGTAGCGCACTGCGGCGTCCAGCAGCGATTCCCCGCGCTGCTTCGGGATCTGTACGGCGTCGGTGCCCACGATCGTCTCTTCCACGATGAACACAACTACGGCCGTCACCAGGGGTTACGCACGCGCGCATGCGCGGGGGAGGAGCACCGGTTCCGTGTTCGGGGCGCATGGGTGCATCCACGGGGGCGCGCGGGAGGATCCGCATCCGCTGGTGGGTAACCACGAGGGGGGCCGGCATCAGCCGTTACCCCGGCAATCCTCACATGCTTCGCATTGTCGGCACTTGGGCGGGGCATTGATCTTCACGGCCGGTTCTTCTCGCCGGGACGTGAGAAGTACGGCCGCGGAAGAACGTCAACCCGGTGCGTGGGCAGGCACCGCAGCCTCAGGGGGTACGCCATGGCCGCAAGGCCTCTCGTCGCGCGGCAGCCGAACGAACGGCTGCAGGCGCTCATCCAGGAAGCCGGATGCTCCAACGCCGGACTGGCCCGCAGGGTCAACATGTGCGGCGCGGAGCACGGCCTCGACCTGCGCTACGACAAGACGTCGGTGGCCCGTTGGCTGCGCGGGCAGCAGCCGCGGGGCCGGGCGCCGGCGATCATCGCGGAGGCGCTGGGCCGCAAGCTGGGCCGTACGGTCACGATCGACGAGATCGGGATGGCCAACGGCAAGAACCTCGCCTCGGGGGTCGGCCTCCAGTTCTCGCCGACGGTGCTGGGGGCCATCGAGCAGGTCTGCGAGCTGTGGCGCAGCGACGTGGGCCGGCGGGACTTCCTGTCCGGATCCTCCGTCGCCGCCTCCGCGCTGGTGGAGCCGAGCCGTGACTGGCTGATCTCCGCCCCCGACGGGCAGGTGGCCCGCTCCGCCGGGCCGCGCGTGGGACAGTCCGACGTGGCGGCCGTGCGGTCGATGACGCAGGCGCTGGTGGACCTGGACCACCAGTACGGCAGCGGGCACGTCCGCCCGGTCGTGGTGCACTACCTCAACAGCGTGGTCTCGGGGCTGCTGGCGGGGTCGTACCGGGAGGCGGTGGGGCGCGACCTGTTCGCGGCGGTCGCGCGGCTGACCGAACTCGCCGGGTACATGGCCGTCGACACCGGGCAGCCGGGCCTCGCCCAGCGCTACTACATCCAGGCGCTGCGGCTGGCGCAGGCGGCCGGGGACCGCGGCTACGGCGGGTACGTGCTCGCCGCCTCCATGAGCCACCTGGCCGCGCAGCTCGGAAACCCGCGGGAGATCGCGCAGTTGGCGCGGGCGGCGCAGGAGGGCGCGCGGGGCCGGGTGACGCCCCGCGCGCAGGCGATGTTCCACGCGGCGGAGGCGCGCGGGCACGCGCTGATGGGGGACGCGTTCGCCGCGCAGACGGCGGCCGGGCGCGCGGTGAACGCGATGGAGGGGGCCGATCCGGCGGCCGGTGACGACCCGGCGTGGATCGCCCACTTCGACGAGGCGTACCTGGCCGACGAGTTGGCGCACTGCCACCGCGACCTCGGCCAGGCGGAGGCCGCCGCGCGCTGCGCCCGGGACGCCCTGGACAGGCATCCGCCGGCGCGGGCGCGGCGGCGGGCCATCGGCTACGTGCTGCTGGCCACCGCACAAGTGCAGCAACGTGAAATCGAGCAGGCCTGCAGTACGGGCCTCAAAGCGGTGGAACTGCTCGACGGACTGCGCTCCAACCGGGGCGCCGAGTACCTGGAGGACCTCCAGCAGCGCCTGGAGCCGTACCGGGAGGAGTCGGTGGTCAGGGAGTTCGGGGCGCGGATGGAGCTCCAGACGGCCGCCTGACGGCCGGGGGATGACGTGACGGTGTGGAGGAGGTGAAGCAAGCGGCGTGCGGTGACCCGGTTTTGTTACCGCGCTCACAGGGCAGGAGGTCGGGTTCTGTGCTGCGTGGCACCGGGCTCCGGGGACCCGGTAGCGTGAGCCGACGATTCACAAGGTCCCCCATATGTAGGAGTCCCGGTGACGCAGAGTGGACAGGGCGAGGAGCCCTCGCCGCGCATCGCGCGCGAAGGCATCGTGCTGCCCTCCGACGGTGGAGAGCCCCTGCTGCCGGGCATGACGGCCGGACCGGTCGCGCCCGGCGGCGGCGCGGACGGCCGGGGCTCCGGCGGGGAGTTCCCCGCCTCGGCCCCGCCCGGCGGCCAGACCTGGGGCACCCCGTGGGGCCCCGGCGACCAGCAGACGCCGGCCCCGCCGCCCGGCCAGGACTGGCAGCCCGCACCCGACGGGCACTGGGGCACCCCGGAGCAGTCCCCCTGGGGCGCGCAGGCCCCGTCCCCGGGCCCCGGCGCGCTGCCGCCCGAGGGCGCGCCGCCTCACGGCGGCCCGTACGACGGGCACGCCGGCGCACCGCAGCCCCAGCCGGGCGCGGGATACGGCGCCGGTGACGCGTACGGCCAGGGCGCCGGCGGCGCGGGGAACGGCGCCGCGGCGCCCCTGCCGCAGCTGGACTCCGGGTACGGCGTGGGAGCCGCGCACGCCTCCCACGGTGGCGACGCGTACGGTCCCGCCGCGGGCGGGGCCCACGGCGGGCACCAGGGCCCGCACGGAGCCCCGCTGCCCCCGGCGAACGGCGGCGCCTACGGCGCGCCCGCCCCGGGCGGTTACGGCTCCCCGGCCGGCGGCGCCCCGCTGCCGCCCGCCGCGCCCGACGGGTCGGAGGGCGCCACCCAATACCTGCCGCCGGTGGCCGCCGGCGGTCCCGACGAGGGGGCGACGCAGTACATACCCCCGGTGGGCCCGGGCGCGCTGCCGCCCGAGATGCCCGCCGCCCACGACTCCGAGACGACCCGGTTCCTGGGCCGCGCCCCGCAGGGCGCTCCCGGTGCGGGCGCCGGCCCCCTGCCGCCCGCCGGCGGCCCCGACGCGGAGGCCACCCAGTACATCGCCCCCGTCACCGACCAGCCCTACGGCGGCCCGCCGGCCGGTGAGGGCAACCGGCAGCCGCCCGCCGAGTTCGACAACCTCTTCCGCAGCGACGCCGGCCCGGCCGGATCCACCCAGCAGCTCCCGCGCGTGGGCCACGGACAGCCCGGCCGCGGCGCCCCCGTCCCGCCCGGCCCGCCGGCCCCGGCGGGCGGCGGCCGGGGCGGCCGCGGCGGGGGCCGCACCGGTTCGCGGGTGCCGCTGATCGCGGCGGTCGGCGTCGGCATCGCGATCCTCGGCGTCGGCGCGGGCGCCCTGCTCGGCAGCGGGGGCGGCGACGACGACGGCGGCGACAACCAGACCGTGTCCGCCACCGCCCCGGCCGGTGAGGAGAGCTCCGCCTCGCCGTCCGTCGACCCGGTCCGTCAGCAGGCCGTCGAGCTGGACAAGCTGCTGGCGGACAGCGGCGACAGCCGGACGGTCGTGATCAACGCGGTGGGCGACGTGAAGGCCTGCCGCGACCTCGGCCAGGCGGCCAAGGACCTGCGGGACGCGGCCGAGCAGCGCAACCAGCTGGTGAAGGACCTGTCCGCCCTGTCGGTGGACCAGCTGCCCGACCACCAGGCGCTGACCACCGCGCTCACCAAGGCGTGGCAGGCGTCGGCCTCGGCCGACAACCACTACGCGGCCTGGGCCGACCAGGCCGCGGGCGCCAAGGGCAAGGTCTGCAAGAAGGGCCAGGCCCGTACGACCGCCCAGACCCAGGCCGGCAACCGGGCCAGCGGCACCGCGACCACCGAGAAGGCCAAGGCCGCCAAGCTGTGGAACGCGATCGCCCGCCAGTACGGCCTGACCGAACGGCAGCCGACCCAGCTGTGACGCGGGAGCCCGCGCGTCCGCCCGGCCGCCGGGCCGGGCGGATCAGGCCAGGTCCGCTTCCCGCAGCGTCTTCGTCACATCGGTGAAGCCCTTGCGGGCCGCCACCAGCCGGCCGTCCTCGACCACCTGGAGGGTCACGTTCGCGTTGACCAGCCGGGGGAAGCCGACGGCGGCGAGCTCGTCCTGGAACTTCCACCGCAGGGTGGGGGTGAGCCCGCCCGTGGTGACCTTCAGCCCGCCGTCCAGCGCCCCGCTCACGGTGTCGGCGCTCACCTCGCCGTCGCCGAGCGACTCGACGACCTGCCGGAACACGGTGTAGGCGATCCAGGTGGTCTGCACCCCGGCGTCGGCGGCGTCGATCCGGTTGTCGCCGAACGCCTCCTGCTTGATCACCTTCTTCATCGGGTCCCAGCGCGCGTCGCTCGCCGCCGGGTACCAGCCGGTGACGTACGACCCCTCGTACGGTCCCGACGCCCCGCCAGACGCGTCGATCGTCGACTGGTCGACGCTGCCCAGCACGGTCGCGGTGCGCACGTCGGGGTAGTCGGCGCGGGCCCGCCGGAAGGAGTCCATGAAGGTGTTGGTGCGGTCGCCCAGGGCGGGCACCACACAGCCCTGCTCGGAGGGGTCGGCGGTGGCGCGCTCCAGCGCCCGCTGGGCCTGCCCCTCGTACGAGGTGGCGTCCTCGGCCGCCCGCTGGTCCCCGGAGAGCGCGTGCCCGCCGGCCTTCAGGCCCGAGTCGAGCAGCGGGGGCAGCTGGTCGCCGGCGATGGTGTCGGGCCGGATCAGGGTGACCGGTCCGCAGCTGTCGGCGAGGGTGCGGCCGAGTCCGGCCAGCAGCGTCGGCTGCCCGCCGTTGACCGGGTAGGACAGGGGGCTGGTGAACTCGTTGGTGGTGATGCCGTAGCCGCCGATGTACGGGATGCCGGCGCCCTCCAGGGTCGGCATGAAGGAGTCGGCGTGCTGGCTGTAGGAGCCGACGACCGCGACGGCCCGCTCCTGCACCGCGCGCCGGGCGCAGCGCGCGGCGGTCACCGTGTCGTTGTTGTCGTTGCAGGTCAGCACGTTGATCCGGCGGCCGTTGATGCCGCCCTGGGCGTTGATCCAACGGGCGTAGGCCTGGGCGAAGGCCGGCATTCCGGGCTTGTTGGTGGCCTTGGTGCCCTGGGGCGCCCACGTCATCACGGTGATGGTGTCGTCGTCGGAGCCTCCCGTGGCACCCGGGACGATTCCGCAGCCGGCGGCGAGGGACGCGCACGCCACCAGGGCGCCCGTGGCCAGGACGCCGGCTCTGACGGGGCGGGGGAGGAGGCGGGGGAGGAGCGTGCTACGGGTCTGTCGCCTGCCGGTCATGCTTCCGCACGATTCCGCCACACGGCCAATCCTGGAGTGACCCTTGGTCAACGGCCGGTGACGTGGAGGTGAATTGCGGGGTCCGGTGCGACGGGAGGGGCGGGAAAACGTACGATCGATGACCGTGCAAGGTTCGGAGAACTCTTCCCGTCGCGGCCGTCGCTCCTCCACCATGGGCGGCATGCCACTCAACGACATGCCGTGGTGGCGCTGGCGCAGCAATGTGCGCTCCGCGCTGCACATGCTCTCCGACCCCGTGTTCCAGCGGGACGTCTGGCTGGCCGGGGTGCCCGGCTACGGCGACGTCACCGACGCCGTCTACCGGCTGGTCGAGGACACCTGGCTGGACAACTGGTCCGCCGAGAAGTACGTCGGCACGATCTTCCGCGACTCCCAGGAGGCGGCGCTGGTCGACACGGCGGTGCTGCGGGTGCTGCGGATCATGCACCAGGTCGGCCCGGACGCCCCGGTGACCGCGTACCTGGAGCACGAGGCGTGGCCGGAGGCGGTGCGGGCGGCGAGGGACGCGCACGTGCGGATGGCGGCGAGCGACGGCGAGGACCCCGACGTCCCGCCGAGCACCCTCGAGGTGCTGCGGATCCTGACACGGTCCGCCTAGCGGAACGGCGGGCCGGCCGTGACCCCGCGTGTGCGACCCTTTTCGCATGAGCGAGCAGTCCACCCGCGCCGCGGCCCCGGCCGACCAGTACGTCCTCACCCTGTTCTGCCCCGACAAGCAGGGCATCGTGCACGCCGTGTCGAGCTATCTGTTCATGACCGGCTGCAACATCGAGGACAGCCAGCAGTTCGGTGACCACGACACGGGACTGTTCTTCATGCGCGTCCACTTCTCGGCGGACGCCCCGGTGACCGTGGAGAAGCTGCGGGCGAGCTTCGCGGCGATCGGCGACTCCTTCCAGATGGAGTGGCAGATCAACCGGGCCGACGAGAAGATGCGCATCCTGCTCATGGTCAGCAGGTTCGGGCACTGCCTGAACGACCTGCTGTTCCGCGCGCGGACCGGCGCCCTGCCCGTGGAGATCGCCGGAGTGGTGTCCAATCACACCGACTTCGCCGAGCTGGTGGCTTCGTACAACATCCCGTTCCACCACATTCCGGTGACGCGGGACACCAAGGCGGAGGCCGAGGCGAAGCTGCTGGAGATCGTGCGCGAGGAGGACGTCGAGCTCGTCGTCCTCGCCCGCTACATGCAGGTCCTCTCCGACGACCTGTGCAAGCAGCTCTCCGGGCGCATCATCAACATCCACCACTCCTTCCTGCCGAGCTTCAAGGGCGCGAAGCCGTACCACCAGGCGCACGCGCGGGGCGTGAAGCTCATCGGCGCGACCGCGCACTATGTGACGGCCGACCTCGACGAGGGGCCGATCATCGAGCAGGAGGTCGAGCGGGTGGGACACGACGTCACGCCCGACCAGCTCGTCGCCATCGGGCGGGACGTGGAGTGCCAGGCGCTCGCGCGCGCGGTGAAGTGGCACGCGGAGCGCAGGATCCTGCTGAACGGGCGACGGACGGTCGTCTTCGCCTGACCCCGGACGCCGTTTCGTCGGCGGCCGGCCCCCGAGGGCCGGGCGCTCGCGCTCAGATCCGGCTCATGCTCGCCGCCGCGTACAGCACGTCCTTGATCGCCGCGCGGTCGCCGACCTGCCCGGCGGCCGCGTCCAGCGGCGGCACATGGCCCGCCGCCAGCCGGCAGAACTCCGCGCCGTCCAGCGCCACATGGGCCACCTCGTGCTCCGCCGAGCCCTTCGCGGCGGGCGAGTCCAGCGGGATCAGCCACTCCCCTCCGCCGGATCCCTCGATCTCCAGCCGCAGGCTGCGCCCGGGTTCACCGGCGGCGACCAGGCGCCGTTCGACGGGGGAGGCCAGCCCGTGGAGGCGGCGGTGCTCCAGGACGGCCGGGAGCATCCGCGCCGCCAGGTCGACGATGTGGTGCAGATGGCGCCCGGTGGGCGGGTCGTAGGGGTAGTCCACCGCCTCGGCGATGTTCTCCGCGTGCACCCAGCACTCGAAGGCGCGGTCCAGCATCGCGTCGTGCAGCGGCAGTTCGTAGTCGCCGTACGACACCGGCATCCGGCCGGTGCCGCCGCCGGTGAACGACACCGTCCGCACCAGGGCGTGGCTCTGCTCGCGCCAGGGCGTGCGCACGGAGCGGGTGGGCGGCACACGGGCGGTCCGCCAGTACGCCTCGGTGCGGTCCCACGGCGTGGGCCGGGCGGGGGCGGCGTCGCCGAGCGGGTCGTCCAGGCCGAGGGTGACCGCGACCAGCCCGTCCACCGTCATCAGGTGCGCGATGACCCCGGCGACGGTGGTCCGGCGGGTGGTCGCCTCGTCGGCCTCGTACCAGCGCAGCCGCACCGGGGCGTGCCACTCGGAGTCCCCGAAGTCCTGGAGCAGAGCGTCCAGCCGCGCGGTCTCGGCGTCGTAGGCGGCGGCCCACTCCGGCACGGGGATGCGCGGCGGGCGCCGCTCCAGGCAGGACTCCAGGACGCGGGTGCGCAGGGCGGGATCGAGGTCGAGGGTCTCGGGCCGCTGGAGGAGGCCGACCGCCTCACGCAGCCGCAGCGCCTCGTCCGCGCAGGGTCCGCAGGCGCCGAGGTGTTCCTCGACGGCCTCCGCCTCGGCCGGCCCGCAGGCGGCGAGTGCCCAGGCACCCAGCAGCGACTTCAGCACGTGGTGCTCCAGCACGAGGGGTGGTCCGTCCGGTGCGTCCGGGGGGTGCGCCGCCGCGCCGGTGTCGTCGTACGGCCCGGTGTCGCAGGGGTGCGGTCCGGTGCCGTGGGGGTGCGGACCCGGGGTGGACGCGTACGCCTCGTGGCGGTGCTCGCTCATGCGGCACCCCCGATGCGGGGCGGGGCGCCCGGGGCCTCGGTGTCGTGCGCGGTGGCCAGCAGTTGCAGGCCCAGGCGGAGCCGGCGGCGGGCCTCGTCGTCGGTGACGCCCAGGTCGAGGGCCGTCTGGCGGTAGTCGCGGCGCTGGAAGTAGGCCAGCTCCAGGGCGGCCCGCAGCGGTGCCGGCATGGACTGGACGATGTAGTCGGCGCGGGCGGCCACCGAGGCGTGGCGCACCGTGCGCTCGACGTCCTCCGCGCTGCCGGGGCCGCCCCGGGCGAGCGCCGCCGTGCCGGTGGTGCGCAGCCGCTGCACGGCCAGCCGGCTGGTCAGCGCGGCGAGCCAGGTGCGCAGCGGTCCCTGCCGGGGGTCGTAGGCGTCCGGGTGCTCCCAGACGTGGGCGAAGACGTCGCGGGTGACGGCGTCGGCCGCGTGTTCGTCGCCGACGACACGGTGGGCGAGGCCGTGCACGAGGGAGGCGAAGCGGTCGTAGAGCTCACCGAGGGCCGCCGCCTCCCCACGGGCGAGCCGCTGCTGCATCTTGCGGTCCCACCGGGGCGGTACGTCCCTGTGTGCCATGCGGCCCCTCACCCCCTGTTCCTCCCCACGTCCCGGGCCGGTCGTGCCCGGGTCCAGCGTGTGGCCGGCAGCTTCACGAATGTAGTCGGCACGTACAAGGACGCACGCCCCTTTGCGGCAATGTGCGCCCCCGACGGAGCCGCAGGTGGTAAGGGGTCGCCCCGGTACGTCGGACGTCGTTCGGATCGCGTCTACCCTCCCGCGCGCCGATCGGAACCGATCGAATCGGATCGAAGGTGACTAAAACAAGCCCTTTCCCTTCGATTCCTGTTTCTGGGGCCGTGTTTCAGGGAACGGCCGGTGGGCAGCCGCGCTGCAAGGAAGCGTAGGGACTGCTTCCGTTTCGGCGAGTGAGGGGCGTGGTGGTGACCTTCAAAGTGACCGACCAGGAGCACGGTGAATGGACCGTGCTCCGCGTGTCGGGCGAGCTGGACCTGGTGACGTCCCCGGTGCTGCGCCAGCGGGTGCACGACGTGGTGGCCGAGGGCGGGCACCGCCTCGTCCTCGATCTCTCCGAGGTGTGGTTCTGCGACTCCAGCGGGGTCGGCGTGCTCATAGCCTCCCGCCGGCTGCTGCGCTCCTGTCAGGGCAGCCTGCGGCTGATCCTGCCCGCGCGGGGCGCCGCCGACGGCAGCCACGTCAACAAGGTGCTCGGCGCCCTCGGCGTCCGCCGCCTCTTCGAGATCCACCCGGACGTCCCGTCCGCGGTCGACGAGGACTCCCGCCCGCTGTCCGCGTGAGGGGCGCGTCCGCTCACACGTGTCACACGGTTGTCCCGTTCTTCCCCCGGTCTTGGTGCAGGCGTCGTTTTCGCGCTCCCGGGCACCCCTTCACCCCGTACGCTCCCAGCGAGACGACCCACTGACCTAAGGCGGCCTGAAAGAGACATGGTCACCAGCGAGTACGAACGCAGGATCGCGGCCCGGTTCGCCACCTTCGACCAGGACGGCAACGGGTACATCGACCGCGAGGACTTCAGCGGAGCGGCCAAGGCGCTCCTCGCCGAGTTCGGCACCGCGGCCCGCTCCGACCGGGGCCAGGCCCTGTACATCGGGGCCGAGGCGTTCTGGCAGGGCATGGCGGGCATCGCGGACCGGGACGGCGACCAGCGCATCACGCGCGAGGAGTTCGTGAACGGCGCGCTCAAGCGGCTGCGGGACAACCCGGAGCGGTTCGCCGAGATCGCCCGCCCCTTCCTGCACGCGGCGCTCGCCGTGGCCGGCCCCGGGGACGACGCCGCGGTGACCGTCGAGGCCACCGCGCGTGTCATCGCGGTGCTCGGTGTGCCGGAGGAGGCCGCCCGCGCGGCGGCTGCCGCGCTGGACGCGGACGGCGACGGGCGGATCGACGAGGAAGAGATCGTGCGCGCCTTCGCCCGTTACTTCACCGTCCCCGAGTAGGTCCCCCCGGGGAGCCGCCGCGCGATGTCACGGATCGTGGCATTGCTGTGATCACGGAGCGTTGATACCGGCTTGTGTCCTGTGCGCGACTCGTCACGGCATGGAGTCGGACGTCCGCTCCGGTACCTTGTGTGGGATGCGAGTCGTTGGGAGCACGCACCGCGGCGGAGTCGCCCCCGAGGCGACTCCGTCTCCGCCGGTGCCTGCCGCCGCTCGCCGTGTGGCCAGGCGAAACGCCGCCGACTGTTCGACTTCCCGCGGCGGGCGTCGCACAGTATGCCGCACATGTACTCCTTCGCGCTGGAATATGCCCGAAGCGCTTGTTGGCGTGACTGTACGTCAACCATGCTTCCCCACAAGGGATTCACGGTCCGTGACTCCCGTCCCGGCCGTTGTTCTGGCCATGCAGAGAATGGCTACGATCGTGGCCCTCGTGAGGCGCGAGCCTAAGTGTCCGCCGGTTCGGATGGTGTGAGCGGTGCAGGTGCTTCAAGTGCAGCTGGATGTCCGGCCCGACCCCGCTGAGGTGGGACGGGCCCGGCGGTGGGCCCGTTCGCGGCTGGCCGTGTCCGGCATACAGGCCGACGAACCCCTCGCCGAGACCCTGATCCTGCTCGTCTCGGAGCTCGTCACCAACGCCGTGGTGCACACCGGCCGTCCCGCCGTGCTGCGACTGTCCCTGCCGGGCACGGAGGCGCCCGAGGAGGTCACCGTCCGCCTGGAGGTGGCCGACCGCAGCGGCAGGGCGCCGGTGCCGCGCTGCGTGGACGGAGAGGCCACCGGCGGGCGCGGACTCGCCCTCGTGGACGGACTGGCCGACCGCTGGGGCTGGAGCGCGGAGGGCGCCGGCAAGCGCATCTGGTGCGAACTGGACCGCTGTGCGCGGACGTCCGAGGCCGCGCGGGCCTGCGGCGGCTCGACGGCGTACGACGGGCTGGCGTACGAAGCGGTGTGAGTACGCGCGGGGCGCGGCGTTCCGGGGCGCGGTGTTCCGGTGTGCGGCGTTCGGTCGCGGAGCCCGTGGTGTGGGCCGTTCGCCGGGTGCCGGTCGGGCGTGGCCGGTCGCGCAGTTCCCCGCGCCCCTTGGGGGTGGGGCGGACGGGGTGAGGGCATGGGGGCACGGTGGGCCGGGCGTGCGGGGGTGTGCGGGAGTCGGTGCGCCGGGTGTGCTTCCGTGCGCGGTGCCTGTGAACAGGACGTATGGCGCATTCCTCCCTTTCTCACTCGAATCGGTGTTGACGCGCCGTGACCGTTTGATCACGCTGGTCGTCAACGGTTCGCCGCGAGGGGACGGCGAGGGCTCGACGACGGGAGTCCTCGGCGAGTGTGGGTCGTGATTCGGCGTCGGTTCCCTCAGGGCCGAGGGGAACCCGGGCGGGAGCGCCGAAGCCGGAAAGGCGGTGCGGCGCTGCCGTGCTCGGGGCGACAGCGCCGCACCGCGATCGACGGCGGGGGCTGCGGCATCCCGCTTGTCCACAGGCTGTGGACAAGCGGGAGCGGGTTCAGCGGAGTGGGGGGCCGCTCACGCCCCGGCCGTCGCGGGCGCGCCGGACCGCGGTCGCCCGCCCGCCCGGAAGGTCCGCCGGTACGCCGTCGGCGTCACCCCCAGCGCCGCCTGGAGGTGCTGCCGCATCGACTGGGCCGTACCGAAACCGGCGTCCCGGGCCACCTGGTCCACCGACAGATCGGTGGACTCCAGCAGGTGCCGGGCCCGCTCCACCCGCTGCTGCGTCAGCCACTGCCCCGGACTGACACCGGCCTCCTCGCGGAAGCGGCGCGTGAAGGTGCGTACCGACATCGCCTCCCGCGCGGCCAGGTCGCGCAGCTGGATCGGCTCGTGCAGCCGGTCCAGCGCCCACGCGCGGGCGCCGCTCGTGGACGCCTGCTGCGGATCGGGCACCGGCCGCCGGATGTACTGCGCCTGCCCGCCGTCGCGGTGCGGCGGCACCACCGTGCGCCGGGCCACGTCGTTGGCGACGGCCGCTCCGTGGTCGCGCCGCACCATGTGCAGGCACAGGTCGATGCCGGCCGCGACGCCCGCCGAGGTCAGGATGTCGCCGTCGTCCACGAACAGCACCTCCGGGTCGACCGCGATCCGGGGGAAGAGCCGCTGGAAGCGCTCGGAGTCGGCCCAGTGCGTGGTCGCGGGGCGGCCGTCGAGGTAACCGGCGGCGGCCAGCACGTACACGCCGGTGCAGATGGAGGCGAGCCGGGTGCCGGGGCGGACCAGGGCGAGGGCGGCGGCCAGGTCGTCGGTCAGCTCGCCCCGCTCGTACACCGGCCCGAGCTCGTAGGAGGCGGGGACGATCACCGTGTCGGCGGTGGCGAGGGCCTCCGGGCCGTGCGCGACGTGGACGGAGAAGTCGGCGTCGGTCTCGACCGGGCCGGGCGGCCGGACCGAGCAGGTGACCACCTCGTACAGGTACCGGCCCCGGTCGTCCCTCGGGCGGCCGAAGATGCGGTGCGGGATGCCCAGTTCGAACGGGAGCAGCCCGTCCAGGGCGAGGACGACGACACGGTGCGGCCGGACGTCGGCGGAGGAGGGCGTGGGCTCGACCGGATCCATGGCCCGATCCTAACGAATGCTGTCCTTCCGGCCACTCGATGCGGCGTTCCCCACCCCCGAAGCTCTAGGGCGTGACCCAGACAAGCGAGACAGCCGCCGCCGTGCAGCCGCCCGCGGGCGGCCGCAAGCCGACCCGCACCCGCGTCCACCGCGCGTGGTTCGTCGCCGCCGTCACCTTCGTGACGATCATCGGCGCCGCCGCCTTCCGCTCCGTACCGGGCCTGTTCATCGACCCGCTGCATGAGGAGTTCGGCTGGTCGCGCGGCACCATCGGCGCGGCCGTCTCGGTGAACCTCGCGCTGTACGGCCTCACCGCGCCGTTCGCCGCGGCGCTCATGGACCGCTACGGCATCCGCAAGGTCGTCGCCGTCGCGCTCACCGTGATCGCGCTCGGCTCGGGCCTGACGGTGTGGATGACCGCGGCCTGGCAGCTGATGCTGTGCTGGGGCCTGCTGGTGGGCCTCGGCTCCGGCTCCATGGCGCTGGCCTTCGCCGCGACCGTCACCAACCGCTGGTTCACCGAGCGGCGCGGCCTGGTCAGCGGCATCCTCACCGCCGCGTCCGCCTCCGGACAGCTGATCTTCCTGCCCGTGCTGTCCTGGATCGTCGACACCCACGACTGGCGCCCGGCGGCCGTCACGGTGGCGCTCGCCGCGCTCGCCGTGGTCCCGTTCGTCTGGCTGCTGCTGCACGACCACCCGGCCGACGTGGGCCAGAAGCCGTACGGCGCGCGGGAGTTCGTGCCCAAGCCGGCCCCCGTGCCCGGGGCCGCCCGGCGTGCGCTCAAGGTGCTGTCCTCGGCGGTGCGCACCGGCCCGTTCTGGCTGCTGGCCGGCACCTTCGCCATCTGCGGCGCCTCCACCAACGGCCTGATCCAGACCCACTTCGTGCCCGCGTCCCACGACCACGGCATGCCCATCACGACCGCAGCCTCCCTGCTCGCCGTCATCGGCGTCTTCGACGTCGTCGGCACGATCGCCTCCGGCTGGTTCACCGACCGCTTCGACTCCCGCCGCCTGCTCGCCGTCTACTACGCCCTGCGCGGGATCTCCCTGCTCTTCCTGCCGATCCTGCTGGCGCCGAGCGTCCACCCGCCGATGATCTTCTTCATCGTCTTCTACGGCCTCGACTGGGTCGCCACCGTCCCGCCCACCCTCGCCCTGTGCCGCGAGCACTACGGCGACGACAGCCCCATCGTCTTCGGCTGGGTCCTCGCCTCCCACCAGGTGGGTGCCGCCGTGGTCGCCTTCCTCGGCGGCGTCGCACGCGACACCTTCGGCTCCTACGACGTGGTCTGGTACGCCTCGGGAGCGCTGTGCGCGGCGGCGGCGCTGATGGCCCTGGTGATCCGCCACCGCCCGTCCGCACCGGCTCCCGCGGCCCCCTGACGGCCCGACCGCCCGCCTGACGGCCCGACCGCCCGCCTGACGGCCCGCCCGCCCGTTCGCCGGCCGCACGGCACGTCCCCGGCGGACGCCCGTGATCGTCCCGCGCGTACGCTGCGCGCACGGGGCGCGGGGAAGGCGGGCGGCGGACCGGTCCGCACACGGCCGCCGCGCTGTGCGCGGGGCAGCTGCCCGCGGCCGGACTGCTGTGGTGGGTCGTCGCCGACAGCGGCGCCGACGACCACGGCGCCGGGCACGACGGAGCGTTCGGGCTGCTCTGCGCGGTCCTCTTCGCCCCGCTGGGGAGCGGGACGGCGTCCTCCTGCGCCTTGACGGCGGCTGCGGCCGGGAGACGGTGTGGACGATCGGCGGGACCGCCGGGGCTCCCGAGCTGTTCTTGCTGTTCGGCGACCCGGACGCCGGCGACCTGCGGATCCTGACCCGGGACCGGCGGGCCGTCGGGGCTCCGTGACGGCGCCGCGCCCGGCCGCCGTCACCGTCCGTGCCGGCCCCCTCCGGGGCCCCGTGTCATCCCGGCAGCCGGGAGACTCCCGCCCCCGCGCGGGACACCGCCCGGGCGATCCGCTCCGCGTCGAGGGCGAGTTCGCGGAGGTTGCCGCTGATGGGGCTGGTGAAGCCGGTGAAGTAGAGGCCGGGGGCGTGGTCCGGGGTGCGGGCGCCGCGCACGACCGGTGAGCCGCGGTCGTCCAGGACACCGAGGCCGCCGACCAGGCCCTCCAGGCCACGGACGTAACCGGTGGCCGCGACGACCGCGTCGGGCGCGATGCGGTCGCCGTCGGCCAGGACGACCTCGCCCCCCTCGAAGCCCTCCACGGCGGCCACGACCTCCACCGCGCCCCGGCGCACGGCGTCGACGAGGCCGACGTCCTGCACCGGGATGGCGCCCTCCAGCACCCGGCTGTAGAGCCCGGAGCGGGGGAGCGGGAGGCCGTGGGCCGACAGGTCGGGCAGCGCGACCCTCGCCTGCACCCGGCACAGCCGGTCGACCAGGCCGACCGGAAGGCGGCGCACCAGGACGGCGGAGTACTGCGAGGGCCAGCCGGCGGTCGTGCGGCGCACGATGTGCGGCGGGGTGCGCACCGCCAGCCGCACCCGGGAGGCGCCCCCCTCCACCAGGTCCACGGCGATCTCGGCCCCGGTGTTGCCGACGCCCACGACGAGCACGTCCCGCCCCGCGAAGGGCCGGGCGTTGCGGTAGGCGGCGGCGTGCAGCAGCTCGCCGGTGTACGCGTCCCGGCCGGGCCAGTCGGGAAGGCGCGGCGTGTGGTTGTAGCCGGTGGCGACGACGACCGCGGCGCCGGTCAGTTCGCGGCCCCCGGTGGCGCGCAGCAGCCAGCCGGCGCCGTCGGGGGCGCGCTCGACCCGGGAGACCTCGACCCCGGTGACGATCTCCAGGCGGTGGTGCTCGGCGTACTTCTCCAGGTACCGGACCATGTCGTCCCGGGACGGCCACCGGCCGAACCGGCGCGGCATGGGCAGCCCCGGCAGGGCGGACAGCCGCCGGGTGGTGTGCAGGCGCAGCCGGTCGTAATGGCGCCGCCACGAGTCCCCCACACGGTCCGACCGTTCCAGGACCACGGCCCGGACCCCCCGCGCGCGCAGGGCGTGGGCGACGGCGAGTCCCCCTGGGCCGCCGCCGACGACGTAGACGGGGTGGTCCGCCGGGTGGGGCGCGGCGGACTGCGCGGAAGTGGGGGAGTCGGTCATGAGCGCGAGCGTAATCCCGCACCTGGTTGATGGGTCTCGGTCAAGACCGGAATTGGTTGCGGATTGATCACGTGTGGAGGGATCCCGCGTTTGAATGTCCTCATGTCCTCCTCACGCGAGCGCAGCCGGCCGCCCTCCCCACGCGAGGGCGGCCGGTCCCGCCCCCTGCCCGAACTCCGCGGTCACGGTCTGCACCTGCGTCCCTGGGACCCGGAGTCCCCGGCCGACGTGGAGGCGTGGCTGCGCGGCCTCGGCGACCCGGAGTTCCGCCGCTGGAACACTCCGTTCCGGTCGATCACGGACGCCGACAGCGCCCGGGAGTCCCTGCGCCGCGGCGCCGCGTGCGACACGGACGGCACGGGGGCGTCCTTCCGCGTCACCGACGCCGGCAGCGGTACGACGCTGGGGCACATCGGCGTCAACGAGATCCACCCGGTGCTGCGGCGCGGCTCGATCGGCTACTGGGTGCTCCCGGAGGCGCGCGGCCGGGGGGTCGCCACCAGGGCCCTGCTGCTCGCCGCCCACTGGGCCCTGACCGGGCGCGGCCTGCACCGGCTGGAGCTGAACCACGCGCTGGGGCACGGGGCGTCCTGCCGGGTCGCCACGCGGTGCGGGTTCCGCCCCGAGGGGACCCTGCGCGGGGCGATCTTCGAGGCCGGCCGCCTCGACGCCTTCCGCGACGCCCATCTGCACGCCCGCCTCGCGACCGATCCGGAGCCCGGCCCCGACGCGCTCACGGCCACAGCAGCTCCCTGACCCACCCCCGCTCCTCGCGGCGGTAGCGCAGCCGGACGTGCCGCCGCCGGGCGTCGCCCTGGAAGAACTCCACCTCGTCCGGGAGCAGCCGGTACAAGGTCCACGACGGCACCGGGGCGTCCGGCTCCACCCGCGCCCGCTCCCATGCCTCCTCGGAGGCGCGGGCCAGTTCTTCCACCGAGCCGAGGACGGCGCTCTGTCCGCCGGTCAGCGCGGCGGCCAGCGCCCCGGTGGAGCGGGCCCGCAGATCCGCCCGCCCCTCCTCGGCCGGCGCGGCGCCGACGGGCCCGCGCACCCGCACCTGGCGGCCCAGCACCGGCCAGTAGAAGGACAGCGCGGCGTACGGGCGGCCGGCGAGCTGGTCCCCCTTGCGGCTGTGCGCGTGGGTCGCGAAGGACCAGCCGTCGGCGTCCGCGCCGTGCAGCATCACGATCCGCACGTCCGGCAGGCCCCCGGCGTCCGCGGTGGCCAGCGCCATGGTGTGCGGCTCGGGCTGCCCGGCCGCCACCGCCTCGGCGAACCACCGTGCGAACAGCGGCAGCGGTTCGGCGGGCGCCGCGTCCGGGTCGAACGGCGGCAGGTCGGTGACCGCCGGGTCCCACACCCGCAGGGACCTCAGCAGCTCGTGCAGATCGACGTCCATGCCCCCGATTGTCGTGCGTCCGCCGCGCCCGGGCCGCCCCGGCCCGCCGCCGCGCGGCCCGCCGGCCGGGGCGGCTACAGCGTCGCCAGCCGCTGCACCAGCAGGAACGCGCCGATCCCGAGCATCGCGGCCCCCGAGGTCCGTACGACCGCGCGGGCCGCCGCCGGGCGGGCGCCGAGGACGGCGCGGGCGGCGAGGCCGACCGAGAGGTAGACGACGGCGCAGCACGCCATGTGCAGCAGCCCCAGGGCGACGGTCTGCGCCGGCACCGGCAGCCGCGCGCCGTCGCCCGTGACCAGGAACTGCGGCAGGACGGAGAGGTAGAGCAGCAGGCCCTTGGGGTTCAGGCCGCTGATCGCGGCCCCGCGCCGGAAGGCCCGGACGCCGCTCTCCGCGCCGGCGGTCCCGTCCGCGCCCGGGGTGCCGGGCCGGCGCAGCACGCTCCAGCCCAGCCACACCAGGTACCCGGCCCCCACCACGGTCAGCACGGTGAGCAGCACCGGCGAGCCGGCGACCAGGACCGCGAGCCCCGCCGCGGCCAGCGCCGTGTGCAGGGCGTAGCCGGTCACCAGGCCGCCGGCGGCGGCCACCGACCGTCCGCGCAGCCCGGCCGAGATCGCGTACGCCCAGTCGGCACCCGGTACGCACACCAGCATCAGGTCGAGGGCGAGGAAGGAGAGGAGGGTCGCGGAGTCCATGCCGGTGAGATTAGGCGGGAATGCCCCGAAAGTGTTCCCATAATTTCCCCGGTCAGGGGGATTTCGGGGGAGGATTTTCCCCATGGACGACATGGACCGGAAGATTCTTGCCGAGCTCCAGCAGGACGGGCGGCTGACCGTGACCGAGCTGGCCGCGCGGGTGCGGCTCAGCGTCTCGCCCTGCCACCGGCGGCTGCGGGAACTGGAGCGGTCGGGGGCGATCAGCGGCTACCGGGCGGTGGTGGAGCCGGCCGCCGTGGGGCTGGGCTTCGAGGCGCTGGTGTTCGTCTCCATGCGCCAGGAGGACCGGGAGACGGTCCTGGAGTTCGAGCGGGCGGTCGGCGAGGTGCGGGAGGTGCTGGAGGCGCAGCGGCTGTTCGGGGAACCGGACTACCTGCTGCGGGTGGTCGCCGCCGACCTGGCCGCCTACCAGCGGCTCTACGACGAACGCCTGGCCACGCTGCCGGGTGTGCAGCGGCTGACGTCCACGCTGGTGATGAAGCACGTGGTGAAGGACCGCCCGCTGCCCGCGTAGCGGAGCCGCGCGCCCCGCGCAACGCGACGGGCGGCGGTCCACCGGGGTGGACCGCCGCCCGCATGACAGGACTTGGGTGGCCGCGAGAGGAGTGGGTGCCGCCGGGCGGCTACTTGGAGGGTTTTCTGCCGGTGACTCCCAGGTGCACCAACAGCGCCAGGCTGGGCTTGAGTTCCGCCTGCTTCACGCCCCAGGAGGAGACGGCCTTCTGGTGCGAGGCCACCGCCGCGAGCATCGCCACCAGCGAACCGGCGATCGCCGCCGGGTTCACGTCCTTGTCGACCCGCCCCTTGGACTGCAACTCGGTGACGGCGTCCGCCAGCGAGCTGTTCACCGAGCTGAGGATCTTCGTACGGAGTCTGGAGAAACGTTTATCGCCCTCGGCGGCGCCGAGATCCACCACGCGCAGGATGGCGTCGTTCTTCCGCCAGAACTCCAGGAAGCCGTCCACGACTTCCTGCGCCGTCTGCCAGCCCGCCTTGCCGGCCCAGGAGCGGCCCTCCATGAGCCCGGCCAACCCGGCGCCCTCGGCGGCCATTTGCTCCGCGATCTCCAGGACGGCGCCCTCGACGTCCGGGAAGTACTGGTAGAAGGTCGCCGGGGAAGTCCCCGCGCGGCGGGCGACGTCGATGACTTTGACATCCCGGTAGGGGGACGAGCCGAGCATCTCGCTGAGGCAGTCGAGCAGCTTCTGCCGGGTCGCCTGCCCACGCCGGCCGGCCACGCGGCCGTCGACGGTACGCACTTGTCCTGTCATGCCGTCAGCTTACCGACGGGTGATCTGAGCGCTATTCGGCCGAGTGCAAATGGGGTGTGCGGGTTCCCGGAGGCTGGTGTGCCTGGTCTGCGGGGTGCGCGCGACGCGGCTACTTTGGCGGCATGGCCGAAAACAGGGCATCGCAGTACAGCGCCCCGGAGTACCCGGAGGGCACCCCCTGCTGGGTGGACGCGCAGCTTCCGGACGTCGGGGCGGGCCGGCGGTTCTACGGTGAGCTCTTCGGCTGGACCTTCGAGGACCAGCCCCAGGGGACCGTCCGCGCGCTGCGGGACGGGGAACCCGTCGCCTCCCTCGCGCGCAAGACGGACGGCCGGCTGCCCACCGTGTGGACGGTGTCCTTCGCCACCCCGGACGCCGAGGCGCTGTGCCGCCGGATCCGCGCGGGCGGCGGGCAGGTCGTCTCGCCCCCGGCGCCCTTCGGCGACCTGGGCGTCACCGCGCTGGTCACCGACCCCGAGGGGGCCGTGTTCTCCCTCTGGCAGGCCGGGCGGACCCCCGGCTTCGGCCGCCGGCACGAGCCGGGCACCTTCGCCTGGGTGCAGCTCTACACGCGGGACACCGAGACGGCCAACACCTTCTACGGCGGCCTCTTCCACGACGCCCTGTTCGGTCCGGACGCCGACCCGGACTTCGGCCGCGCACCGGTCGGGGAGGTCTTCGCCGCCGAGATGCCGCCGCACTTCCTGGTCCACTTCGCCGCCGAGGACCTCGGGGCCGGCCTGCGGGAGGTGACCCGGCTCGGCGGCCGGGTCCAGGTCCCGCCCTTCGAGACGTCCTACGGCACCGCGGCCGTGGTCACCGACAATCAGGGGGCGTCCTTCGCGCTGCTGCGCCGCTGAACGGGCACGCCGGGCCGGCCACGGACCCACCCGGGCGCCCGTGGTGTCGTATGTAAACCTGGACACCCTATTTGTCGGCCGGTTCGCAACCGGGCGTCCGGACAGGAAGAATCGGGGTGCGTGCCGCCATGGCGGTGCGGTGGTGAGACGCTGCACTTCGGTCGCGTGCACAGGTGGTGGCGCGACTCGTACGGGGAGGTGGCAGGCAAGTGGTGGATCAGCTGACGCAGCACGATCCGCGGCGTATCGGGCCGTTCGAGGTGCTGGGACGGCTGGGAGCCGGCGGCATGGGGCTGGTCTATCTCGCGCGCTCGGCGTCCGGCCGGCGCGTGGCGATCAAGACCGTCAGGACCGAACTGGCCGAGGACCAGCTGTTCCGCGTCCGCTTCACACGCGAGGTGGAGGCGGCGCGCGCGGTCTCCGGCTTCTACACGGCGGCCGTGGTGGACGCCGACCCGCGCGCCGCCGTGCCGTGGCTGGCCACCGCGTACGTGCCCGCGCCCTCCCTCGAGGAGATAGTGAACGAGTGCGGGCCGCTCCCGGCCCAGGCGGTGCGCTGGCTCGCGGCGGGGGTCGCGGAGGCGCTCCAGTCGATCCACGGTGCCGGGCTGGTCCACCGCGACCTGAAGCCCTCCAACGTCCTCGTCGTCGAGGACGGGCCCCGGGTGATCGACTTCGGCATCGCCTCGGGTGTGTCGAACACGCGGCTGACGATGACCAACGTCGCCGTCGGCACCCCCGCCTACATGTCGCCGGAGCAGGCCAAGGACTCCCGCAGCGTCACCGGCGCGAGCGACGTCTTCTCCCTGGGCTCGATGCTGGTCTTCGCCGCCACGGGGCACCCGCCCTTCCACGGCGCCAACCCCGTCGAGACCGTCTTCATGCTGCTGCGCGAGGGCCCGGACCTCGACGGCCTCCCGGACGAGCTGCGCCCGCTGATCGAGGCGTGCATGCAGATGGAGGCCACGGCCCGGCCCAACCCGGCCGACCTCCAGGCACAGCTCGCCCCGCACCTGTTCGGCTCGGGCTCCGACGACAGCGGCACGGCCTCGGCCTGGCTGCCCGAGCGGGCGGTGAGCCTGATCGAGGCGCGCCGCGGCGGCCGTCCGGCGGCCAGGCCCGCGGGAGCCGGCCGCAGCGCCGGCGGCGCCCGCCCCCACGTGCCGCCGCCGCCCCGGCACGACCCCGTCGTCCCGCCCCCGCCGCCGTCGCCGCCCGCGCCCGTGGGCAGCCCCGACACCGGCCCGGTGCGGCTGGCGGGCGCGATGGTGCCCATCGGTCCCGGCCCGCGCGTCGCCGACACGCGCGCGGCCGCCGTCAAGGCACCCCCGGCGACCGCCGCCCTGGCCGCCACCTGGTCCAAGCCCCGCCCCGGCGTCAACGGCGCCGACCCGGCCGTACCGGCTCCGGCCGCGCCGCCGGAGCAGCCCGGCGGCTGGCGCCCGTGGCGCTTCCGCATGTCCAACGACGTCTGGGGCACCCCCTCCGTCGACGGCGACCTCGTCTACGTCACCTCCTTCGAGGTGCACGCCCTCGACGTCGCCACCGGCCGGCGCCGCTTCAAGACCCGGGACGTCGCCTGGTCGATGGCGGTCGCCGACGGCCGTATCCACGCCTCCGACGGGCCCACCCTGTTCGCCCTGGACGCGCGTGAGGGCGGCGACCTGTGGCGGCTTTCCACGGACGCCTGGGTGTACTCCCTCAAGGCCGAGCGCGGCACCGTCGTCACCGGCACGCGCGGCGGCGGCGTCCAGGGGTGGGAGGCGTCCACCGGGCAGAAGCTGTGGGAGGTCACCGGCTGCCAGACCGACTTCGAGTCCCCGGAGGCCGGCCCGGCCCTCCACGACGGCACCGTCTACGTGTGGCAGGACGCCCGGCTGCGCGCCCTGGACGCCCGCACCGGCGACGAGCGCTGGTCGTACCCGATCGGCGACGCCGCCTCCTGCGGCGGTGTCCCGGTCCGCGTCACCCACGCCCCCGACGGCCACGCCTACGTCTGCGCCGGCACCCGCGTCCTCGCCCTGGACATCGCCGGCGGCCATGTGCGCTGGCACTTCGAGGCCCCGGCGGTCTTCCTCGCCCCGCCGGCCTTCGTCCCCGGCCCGGCCGTCACCGGCGGCGGTGTCTACCTCGCCGACTACCTCGGCACGGTCTACGCCCTGGACGCCACCGACGGCCGCGACCGCTGGCGCATCGCCACCGAGGCCCGCTCCTCCGCCGAACCGGTCCTGGTCGCCGCCGGCCACGTCCACGTGGGCAGCGGCAAGGGCCTCTACACGCTGGACGCGGTCACCGGCACGCCCAAGTGGCGCTTCCAGTCCGGCGGCGACATCGTGGGCGCCCCCGCGGTCGCCGAGGGACGCATCCACTTCGGCTCCAGCGACCACCTGCTCTACACCCTGAAGGCGGACGACGGCCGCCTGCGCTGGAAGCTGGCGACCGGCGGCGAGATCACCGGTTCACCGGTGGTGCGGGACGGCGTGGTGTACGCGTGCAGCAAGGACCGCTGTGTGTACGCGCTGGACGCGGAGAAGGGGACGGGCACCGCACGCACCGCTTAGTCAGGGCCTGTCGTTCGGATCATGCCGGCGGCGCGGGGCGCGCGCTGCGGGACGGCCGTCGTGCCGGTGCACGGAAGGGGTGCCGGACGGCGGCCGCCGCTGCGGGGAGCGGCCCGTTCGCCGCTCTCACCGCAGACGCTACGCCGGGTACGCGACGGTCGCCAGGCAGTGACATGCTCGTGACACGAAGATCGCTAGGCTGTCGGGCATGAATTCCCGGGGGAACACACTCAGGCTCACCGCCGTCTCGGCGCTCGTCGTCCTCACCCTCACCGGCTTCTCGACCGGCCGGGGCGGCGGCAGCGGCGGCGGTGACGGGTCGGGCGGCGGCGGAGGGTGCAGCAGCTCCAGCCAGAACCACGACTCGTCGGGCTCCGGCGGCTCGCACAACGACTACGACGATGACGACTACGACGACACGGGCAGCGGCGACGCCGGCGCGGACACCTCGCCGGCCGACCAGGACGCCACGGTGGAACTGGTCGACTGCGCCTCGCCGACGGCCCCGTACGCGACCGTCGAGGTCACCAACCCCAACGCCACCACCGGCTCGTTCACCGTCACCGTGACCTTCCGGGACGCCTCCGGCGCGGAGGTCACCGCCCCCGTGAAGGACGTCCTCGTCCCGGGCAGCGACACGGTGACGGTCCGCGTGGAGATCGGCGACGCCACGGCCGCGAGCCGGGTCGCCGACTGCGACCCGGAACCGTACGCGCCGCCGGCCGTCTGACCCCGGGCCCACCGCTGGGCACCCGCGGACACGCCTCGGCCGCGGCGGCTCCCCCTCCGCGCCGCCGCGGCCGATCCCCGTGCGGGAAGGACGGCTACTTGCCGCCGTCGAGGTCCAGGGCCGGCGGGGCCGGCATGCTGTTGTCCAGGGTGGTGACGGCCTCCCCCGTGGCCGGTTCGCTCGGCATGCTGTTGTCCAGCGTCGTGACGTCCCCGTCCGCCGGCGGCGTGGGCATGCTGTTGTCCTGCGTGGTGGCGTCCGCGTCCTTCTTCGTGTCGCTCATCGACTTGACTTCCTGTGGTCGTAACGAGTCGGCTGCGCCCGTCCGGTAGCTCCCCCGAGGACTACCGGACGGGCGTTCGGAGCCGCACCCTAACCGGTCCGGCCCCTGTCGTACCGCCTGCCCCCCGACGCGACGGTCCGACTGGTTCGAGAGTGGCGGACCCCGATAAACGAATGCTGAACGCCCGGGCGCACCGCCCGGGAGCGGGCCGGCTCAGGCCGTCGACGCGCCGTTCAACAGGGCGCGGATCTCCCCGGCTTCGGCGGCGCCGCACTGCTCGTACAGGCCGAGGGCGTCCTGCCAGCAGGCCTTGGCCCGGTCCGCCTGGCCGAGCGCGGCGAGCGCCCGGCCCAGCAGGGCCACGACGTTCCCCCGCATCCTGTCCCCGCCGACACAGCCCAGCGCGAGGGCCTGCTCGGCGTGCTGGGCGGCCTGCGCGGGACGGGCGGCACCGAGGTGCACCTCGGCCATCCGGAAGTGCGTGTTGCCCACCCAGAGCCGCTGGCGGTGCTCGGTGAAGATGTCCTGGGCGTCGGTGAACTGGCCCAGCGCCTCGGTGTGCCGGCTCGCCTTGGCCAGGGCCAGACCGAGGGCGAAGTGGGCGCTGGCGCGCCGCATGGGCCGGCCCAGCTCCGAGTGGACGGCGAGGCTGTGCCGGGCGATGGACACGGCCGTGGAGACGTTGCCCAGGCCCAGGTAGGCGCGCGAGAGATTGGCGAGCGTGACGGCCTCACCGAGCCGGTTGCCGGCGGCGCGGTGCCCCTCGATCGCCTGGTTGAAGAAGGACTCCCCGTCGGCGTACCGGCTCTGGTGCAGGCAGATCAGGCCCCGGTCGTTGGCGACCCAGCTGACCGCGGTCGCGTCGCCCACCGAGGCCGCCAGCTCCATGGCCCGGTGCGCCTCCTCCGCGGCCTGCTGGATACGGCCGTAGACCAGCAGCACGTTGGTCAGCGTGGTCCGGGCCCGGCCCTCCGCGCGGGCGTCGCCGGAGTCCCGCGCCGCGTCGCACATCGCCCGCGCCGTCGCCTCGTACTGGTGCGAGTTGGCCCCCGACTCGGTGAGGTCCTTGGCCGCCCAGAGGAGGTCCACCGCCCGCCGCAGCCGGCCGGTGCCCGCGGCCTGCTGCACACAGGCCAGCAGGGGCGAGGCCTCGCTGTAGAGCCAGTCCAGGGCCGCGGAGCCGTGGGCGAAGCGCAGCCCCGGGTACTCGGTGAGTTCCAGGTCCTCCACCAGCCGGTCCCCCGGCCGCTCGATCGCGTACACGCCCGCCGCCGTGGCCAGGTAGAAGTCCAGCAGCCGCGAGAGCGCCGCCTCCCGTTCGGTGGGCGGCTGTTCGTCGCGCTCCGCGCACGCACGCGCGTAGAGCCGCACCAGGTCGTGGAAGCGGTAGCGGCCGGGCGCCGCCGACTCCAGCAGGGACGTGTCCACCAGGGACTCCAGTACGTCCTCGGTGTCCTCCGGCGGCAGGTCCAGCACCGCCGCCGCGGCAGCGAGCGAGATGTCCGGTCCGTCCGCCAGCCCCAGCAGGCGGAAGGCGCGGGCCTGCGCCGGCTCCAGCTGCCCGTAGCCCAGCTCGAAGGTGGCCTTCACCGCCAGGTCGCCCGCCTGGAGTTCGTCCAGGCGGCGGCGCTCGTCGGCCAGTTTGGCGGCCAGCACCGAGACCGTCCAGGTGCGGCGGGACGCCAGCCGGGAGGCGGCGATGCGGATCGCCAGCGGCAGGAAACCGCAGGCCGCCACCACGTCCAGCGCGGCCTCGCGCTCCGAGCCCACCCGCTCCTCGCCCACGATCTTCGTGAACAGGGCCAGCGCCTCGTCCGGCGACATCACGTCCAGGTCCACCAGGTGGGCCCCGGCCAGGTCCACCATCCGCACCCGGGAGGTCACCAGGGCCGCGCAGCCCGGCGTCCCGGGCAGCAGGGGGCGTACCTGCGCCGCGTCGCGCGCGTTGTCCAGCAGCACCAGGACCCTGCGGCCGTCCAGCACGGAGCGGTACAGCGCCGCCCGCTCCTCCAGCGAGTCCGGGATCGCCGAGTCCGCCGTGCCCAGGGCGCGCAGGAACGAGCCCAGGACCGTCTCCGGTTCCGCCGAGCGGGCGCGGGCGCCCTGGAGGTCGACGTACAGCTGCCCATCGGGGAAGGCGGTCCGTGCCTGGTGGGCCACGTGCACCGCGAGGGTCGTCTTGCCGACGCCGCCGATGCCGGCCAGCGCGGAGACCGCCATCACCTGCCCCTCGGAGCCGGACGACGACGCGAGCACCTCGCTCAGCTCCCGCACGAAGGACGCCCGCCCCGTGAAGTCCGGCACCGTCGCCGGGAGTTGCGCCGGGCGGACCGGGGCCGCCACCGGCTCCGCCATCGGCGCGGAGGGTTCCGCCAGACCCGGGTCGGCCCGCAGGATGCGCTGCTGGAGCTCCTGGAGCCCGGGGCGCGGGTCCACGCCCAGCTCGTCGGCGAGCAGGCGGCGGGTGTCCGCGTACACCGCCAGGGCCTCCGCCTGGCGGCCGCTGCGGTACAGGGCCAGCATCAGCAGCTCGCGCAGCCGCTCCCGCAGGGGGTGCGCGGCCGTCAGCGCCGTCAGCTCCGACACCGCCTCCGCGTGGCAGCCCTGCTCCAGGTCCATGTCCAGGCGCGTCTCGACGAGTTGGAGGCGCCACTCCTCCAGCCGGACCCGCTGCGCCTCCGCGTACGGCCCCGGCACCCCGGCCAGGGTCTCGCCGTCCCACTGGGACAGCGCCCGGTTCAGCACGTCGCGCGCGTGGCACAGGTCGCCGGTGTTGCGCGCCTTCTCCGCCTCCGCCGCCCACTCCTGCGCGACCGCGAGGTCCAGCGCCCCCTCGCCGAGCCCGCGCACCGCGTAGCCGCCGGACTCGCTGACCAGCACGCCCGGGTCGAGCACCTTCCGCAGCCGCGAGGCGTACGTGCGGACCGCCGCCAGCGCCTGCGACGGCGGCTCGTCGCCCCACAGCGCGTCGATCAGCTCGGCGGCCGTCGCCGTACGGCCCTCGCGCAGCAAGAGGGCGGCGAGCAGCGCGCGTTGCTGTGGGCTGCCGGTGGCGACCGGTTCGTCGCCGCGCCAGGCTCGCACCGGGCCGAGCACGCCGAAGCGCAGCGCCCGCGGCTCCGAGGAGCCGGGACGCCGCTGCTCCGGTACCCGCGGCACACCGTCCATGCAGTCCCCCTATGCATCCTCAGCAACCAGGCCAGTTTGCCTTCTTCCGGGCGGGTGCGTCAGCCGTGCGAGACGGCGATCACATGGGGCGCGGCGGCCCGCCACCGAGCCCACACATCTTCGCCCTCAGCCGTCCAGATCCACCCGCACCGTCAGCAGCCCCGCGCCGAACGCCCGCACGGCGGCGCTGTTGAGGCGGGGCAGGGCGCGCAGCCGGGCGAGGGGATCGTCGTCGGGCAGGAGACGGGCGGTGCCGGTGTGCCAGCGGCCCCGGACGCGCACCCGTACCCGGGGGTCCGCCTGGATGTTGCGGACGTACTGCGACCGTGCGCCGAACTCCGACACCAGCCAGAACGCGTCCCCGACCCGGCGCCCGCCCACGGGGGTGCGGCGGGGCAGGCCCGAGACCCGGCCGGTGGTCTCCAGCAGGGTCTGGAACGGCAGCCGGCGCAGGACCGGGTTCCCGATCCGGCGCTGGAAGGCCGTGACGGCCCGGTACTTGCGTTCGGCGCGAGAGGTCATCGTGCGACGAGCCTACCGGCGGCCCGGGAGGGACGGGCCTCCCGGCGGCCCAGGAAAATCGGGTTGGTGAAGGCCGCCAGGGCGCCGGGCAGCGGGCCGAGGGCCGTCTCGTGCCGCAGCTCGGCGCGTACGTAGGCGGCGTACGACGCGGTGGTGCGCCACTCCACCACCCCCGCCCCGGACACCGGCAGCGGGGCGCCGGTGTGCAGCACGCCCTGGTCGGTCACCAGGCGGACGGTGCAGCGCGGGGCGCCGCTGACCTCCAGGCGGACGGTGACCGGGATGTCGTGGTCCACCCGCAGCCGCTCGCCGATCCCGGCGTGTTCGGCCCGCCCGCCGGAGGCGGTGAAGCGGAGGGAGACGTGCTGGGACTCGGCGACGTAGGAACGCCCCGCGCGGATGCCGTCCTGGATGGCCTCACGGGTCAGGTCGTCGGCGAGGACCACGGTCTGCGGGCGGCCGACGACGTCCGGGTCGCGGTGGGCGTCGCTGCCGCCCATCGCCGGGATCCAGTCCCGCCCCTCCCGCACGGACGCGGCCAGCATGCCGTCCCAGTCGGCGAGCGCCACCTCGTCGTCGGGCGTCCAGGGGCCGTTCCACACCTCCACGGCGTCCGCCTCGCCGAACCCGAACTTCCAGGCGCAGCCGATGCAGGTGGCGTGAGGGTGGGCGGGGACGACCAGGCCCCCGGCGCGCCGGATCTGCCGGGCGAACCGGCCGAAGCGGTTGTCGCGGGCGCGGTAGCGCCAGTCGACGAAGGTGCCGGGGTCCGTGCCGACCGCCACCACGTGACCGTTGCGGGTGGTGACCTCCTCGCCGAGCAGCACCAGCAGGTCGTCCCCGGCGGCGTCGGCCCAGTGGGCGTGCGCGGAGTGCGTGTTGTGCTCGGAGCTGTTGATGAAGTCCAGCCCGGCCGCGCGGGCGAGCGCGGCGATCTCGGCGGGCGTGCGGCGGCCGTCGGAGTACCAGGAGTGCAGATGGCAGTCGCCCCGGTACCAGGCCCGCCCGCGCCCCCTGGCCCGCTCCGGCGGGTACACCGGCCGCACCGCCTCACCGGGCTCCCCGTAGGTCAGCGTCACGGTGATCTCGTACGACAGTCCCTGCGGGGCCACGGTGTAGGGGCCGAGCGCAATGTGCCAGGTGCCCTCGCGGACGGGGCCGGGGAGGTAGCCGGGGGTGGCGTCGTCGGCGCGCAGGAAGAACTCCGTGCGCGCCCCGCCGGACCAGCCCCGGAAGCCCCGGCCGCCCAGTGCGGTGCCGCGTTCGTCGAAGATGCCGATGTCGAGGGCGTTGCCGGTGGTGCCGGCCGGCACGGCCGGTCTGTCGTAGGAGTAGGCGACCCTGATCTCGCGGACCCCGTCCGGCACTTCGACGGGGACGTACACGAAGTCGGGGGCGCCCGGCGGGAGGGTGCCGCGCACCGTCCTCGTCTCCCGGCCGTCGCGGTCCGCCGCGGAAGCGAAGTTCACGCTTCCCAACGTAAGCGCGGCGGCGGCGCCCGTCAGGAAGACGGCGCGCCGTCCCATCCCGCTGTGGTGCTCCTCGCACATGCTGCTGCTCCCAGGGTGTCGGTGATGACAGGGCGTGGGTGGTGCGGGGTGGTGCGGTGCAACCTTTGTATGGAGGGGTGAACTGCCGTGCAAGGGAAGGGAAAGCGCAGCCGCCGCCGGTCCGCCGCGTGGTGGCGGCCGCGACCCGACCGCGCCGATGCCGACCGGTCGGTATGGACAGATGGGGCGCGCGCCGGTATGGATGAGGTGTCGCCGTCGGTGGGCGTCGTCGGCACCGGTGCCCCTCGCCGGTGACGGCGGGACGCCGGCGGGCCCGACGAGTCGTCGTCCGTGCACGAAAGGCCGCCCATGCGTATCGCCGTCACGATCTTCCTCACCGACGAGACGATCACCCCCACCCGGCTCGCCCGCGAGCTGGAGCAGCGCGGCTTCGCCGGGCTGTACCTGCCCGAGCACACGCACATCCCCGTCGAGCGGACCACCCCGTACCCGGCGGGCGGTGACCTGCCCCGCGAGTACGGCCGCACCCTGGACCCCTTCGTCGCGCTCGGGCAGGCGGCGGCCGTCACCGAGCGGCTCGGCGTCGGCACCGGCATCACCCTCGCCGCACAGCACGACCCGATCGACCTGGCCAAGCAGGCCGCCACCCTGGACCACCTCTCCGGCGGCCGCTTCACGCTCGGGCTGGGCTTCGGCTGGAACGTCGAGGAGGCCGCCGACCACGGAGTGCAGTGGCGCACCCGACGGGAACTGGTCCGGGACCGCATGGCCCTGATGCGGGCCCTGTGGGCGGAGGAACCCACCGCGTACGAGGGGGAGTTCGGCGGCGTACGGGCCAGTTTCGCGCACCCCAAGCCGGTGCAGAAGCCGCGCGGCCCGGTCACCGGCCCGCGCACCCTGGTCGGCGGGGCGGCCGGCCCGAAGCTGTTCGCGCACATCTGCGAGTACGCCGACGGCTGGCTGCCCATCGGCGGGCGCGGCCTGTCGGAGTCGCTGCCCGTGCTGCGCACCGCCTGGGCCGACGCGGGCCGCGACCCCGGCGCCCTCCAGGTCGTCCCCTACGCCGTCCGCCCCAGCGCGGGCAAGCTGGCCCACTTCGCGGACCTGGGCATCGAGGAGGTCGTGGCGCAGCTGCCGCCCGAGGGGGAGGCCGGGGTGCTGCGGGCGCTGGACGCGCTCCAGCCGTTCGTGGACGGCAACGGGGCCTGATCACCCCGAACGTATGCTCAAGGGATGACGACTTCCGCGACCCACGGAACCGGCGGCCCGACCGAGAACTCCCTGCGACGTGCCCTGAAACGTGCCCGGGACGGCGTCTCCCTGGACGTCTCCGAGGCGGCGGTGCTGCTCCAGGCGCGCGGTGAGCACCTTCAGGACCTGTCCGCCTCGGCCGCCCGGGTCAGGGACGCGGGGCTCGAGGCGGCGGGCCGGCCCGGTGTCATCACGTACTCGAAGAGCGTCTTCGTCCCGCTGACCCGGCTGTGCCGGGACAAGTGCCACTACTGCACGTTCGTCACCGTGCCCGGCAAGCTGCGCCGCGCCGGGCACGGGATGTTCATGTCGCCGGACGAGGTGCTGGACATCGCCCGCAGGGGCGCCGCCGCCGGCTGCAAGGAAGCCCTCATCACCCTCGGCGACAAGCCCGAGGACCGCTGGCCCGAGGCGCGCGAATGGCTCGACGCGCACGGCTACGACGACACGATCGCCTACGTCCGCGCGATCTCCATCCGGATCCTGGAGGAGACGGGACTCCTCCCGCACCTCAACCCGGGCGTCCTGACCTGGACCGACTTCCAGCGCCTCAAGCCGGTCGCGCCGTCCATGGGCATGATGCTGGAGACCACCGCGACCCGTCTGTGGTCCGAGCCGGGCGGCCCCCACCACGGCTCCCCGGACAAGGAACCCGCCGTGCGCCTGCGGGTCCTGGAGGACGCGGGCCGCTCCTCCGTCCCCTTCACCTCCGGCCTCCTCATCGGCATCGGCGAGACCTACGAGGAGCGCGCCGAGTCGCTGTTCGCCCTCCGGAAGATCTCCCGCGCCCACCACGGCATCCAGGAACTGATCATCCAGAACTTCCGCGCCAAGCCGGACACCGCGATGCGCGGCATGCCGGACGCGGAACTCGACGACCTGGTCGCCACGGTCGCCGTCGCCCGGCACGTCCTCGGCCCGTCCGCCTGCCTCCAGGCCCCGCCGAACCTGGTCGACGCCGAGTACGGGCGGCTGATCGCGGCCGGCATCGACGACTGGGGCGGGGTCTCCCCGCTCACCATCGACCACGTCAACCCCGAGCGCCCCTGGCCGCGGATCGACGAACTCGCCGAGAAGTCCCGCGCCGCCGGCTTCGAGCTGCGTGAACGCCTCTGCGTCTACCCGGAGTTCGTCCGGCGCGGCGAACCCTGGCTGGACCCGCGGCTGCGCCCGCACGTCGCCGCCCTCGCCGACCCCGACACCGGCCTCGCCCGCCCCGGCGCCCTCCCGGAGGGCCTGCCCTGGCAGGAGCCGGACGAGGCGTTCACCGCGAGCGGCCGCACCGACCTGCACCGCACCATCGACACCGAGGGCCGCACCGGCGACCGCCGCGACGACTTCGACGAGGTCTACGGCGACTGGGACGCCCTGCGCGAGGCCGCCGCCCCCGGCATGGTCCCCGAGCGCATCGACACCGACGTCCGCGAGGCCCTGCGCACGGCGGCCGACGACCCGACGAGGCTCACCGACGCCGAGGCCCTCGCCCTGCTGCACGCCGACGGCCCGGCGCTGGACGCCCTGTGCCGGATCGCGGACGACGTCCGCAAGGCGGCGGTGGGCGACGACGTCACCTACATCGTCACCCGCAACATCAACTTCACCAACGTCTGCTACACCGGCTGCCGCTTCTGCGCCTTCGCCCAGCGCCGCACCGACGCCGACGCCTACACGCTCTCCCTGGACCAGGTCGCCGACCGCGCCCAGCAGGCGTGGGACGTGGGCGCGGTGGAGGTCTGCATGCAGGGCGGCATCCACCCGGACCTGCCCGGCACCGCCTACTTCGACATCGCGCGGGCGGTGAAGGAACGCGTCCCCGGCATGCACGTGCATGCCTTCTCCCCGATGGAGGTCGTCAACGGCGCGACCCGCACCGGCCTGTCCATCCGCGAGTGGCTGACGGCGGCCAAGGAGGCGGGCCTGGACACCATCCCCGGCACGGCGGCGGAGATCCTCGACGACGAGGTCCGCTGGATCCTGACCAAGGGCAAACTCCCGGCGGCCACCTGGACCGAGGTGGTGACGACCGCCCACGAGCTGGGCATCCGCTCCTCCTCGACGATGATGTACGGCCACGTCGACCAGCCCCGCCACTGGCTGGGGCACCTCAGGACGCTGGCCGGCATCCAGCAGCGGACGGGCGGCTTCACGGAGTTCGTCACCCTCCCCTTCGTGCACACCAACGCCCCCGTCTACCTGGCCGGCATCGCCCGCCCCGGCCCGACGGTCCGCGACAACCGCGCGGTCACGGCGATGGCCCGGCTGCTGCTGCACCCGCACATCCCCAACATCCAGACGAGCTGGGTGAAACTGGGCACGGAGGGCGCGGCCGAAATGCTGCGCTCCGGCGCGAACGACCTCGGCGGCACGCTGATGGAGGAGACGATCTCCCGCATGGCGGGCTCCTCCTACGGCTCCTACAAGTCCGTCAAGGACCTCGTCGCGGTGGCGGAGGCGGCCGGCCGGCCGGCGAAACCCCGTACCACCCTCTACGGCGAGGTCCCCGAGGAGCGCCGCCGCACGGCGGAGGCATCGGACGGGCACCTGCCGGACCTGCTGCCGGTGCTGGACTGAGACGGGCGGGGCGGGGGCCGGGACGGGCGGCGCGGGCGCAGGGACGGGCAGGGCGGGGGCCGGGACGGGCAGTAGGATGATCCGACCCGCGTTCCATGGGGATCCGTAGCTTCCATGGGGACCGTAGCTGAGGAGATGCGTACCGGTGTCTGCCCGTCTTCCTTCGTGGGCCTGGGTGACCGGGCTGACCACGGGGGCGATAGCCGTGGTGGCCGTGCTTGCCGTCCAGGCGGACCAGGGGACGAAGCCCACCGCCGCCACCAGCCGGCCCAGCCCGTCGGCGACGGCGGACGCGAAGCCGTCCGCGAAGCCGGAGGAGGAGAAGCCGGTGGCCGTACCGGCGGAATCGGGCACCGGCCGCCGGATCGTCTACTCCCTCGGCCAGAAGCGCGTGTGGCTGGTCGACGCCAGCGACGCGCCCCGCCACTCCTTCACGGTCTGGCCGGGAACGGTCTCCCCGGACCCCGGCACGTACACGATCGGCGAGCGCACCGAGGCCACCACCGGCAGCGACGGCGTCCCGGTCGAGCACATCATGTACTTCACCCAGAAGTCCGGTGTCTTCGTCGCCTTCTCCAACGCGGTGGACGGATCCTCGCCCTCGCCCGCGGACCCGGGCGCGCGGACCGGCGGCATCCGCGTCACCAAGACCGACGGCCGCGCCCTGTGGACCTTCGGCACGGCGGGCACCCCGGTCAGCGTCGTGGAGTAGGCGTCCGCGCCCCTTCGGGCCTTGCCGGCCACCGCGTGAGCGGGCCGGTGGTCCCCGGGCGGCGGCCCCTCAGTCGGTCCCGGACCTCTCGGCGGCCCCTCAGTCGGTCCCGGACCTCTCGACGGCCCCCGGCAGGTGGTTGACCAGCAGCACCACGCCACTGAAGACGAACACCCTCAGGGCCGCGTCCAGGCCGTTCCAGTCCTCCGACTGCCACATCGCGAACCACTCGCCGCCGATCGCCATGAAACCGGCGCCGAAGAGGAGCATGGTCATCAGCAGGCCGTAGGTGGAGAAGCGCCGGGCGCGCGCCCCGTCGCCGCGGGCCCACAGCCAGGTGCCGTAGACCAGCACCAGCGCGGCGGCCGTCTCCCAGGCGATGATCGCCACGTACGCGGCGTCCTGCACGCCCTCGTCGGTGATCGCCCGCCACATCAGGTCGTCGTCCTTGAACGTGGTGTCCATGGCCAGGACGTGCCGGACGAAGTCCTGGTTCGTGCCGAAGTCCGTGATGTTCCCGAAGGCGACGAGCGCCATGTACAGGGCGACGGAAGCGGTGAGGAGCGTGGCGGTGAGAGGGAGCGCGCCGCGCGGTGTGGTGGTGGCCATGGCGGTTCCTTTCCCCGTGCGGCGGCCCCTGTCCCGTACGTGTTTGAGCCAGAATGGTGCGCGTCGGGGATCCGGGGGCGAGGGGACGTACGCGTGGCGCAGGCACGGCCGACGATGCAGCAGCTCGTCCAGCGGCGCAGACGTGACGGGCTGGTGGCCCGCACCGCCGAACGCGAGTTGTTCCGGGGGAGCTTCGACACCCCGCCCGAGGACGAGGAGCACCGCTTCCTGTTCCACGTGCACGGCAACGCGGGCGTCGGGAAGACCTTCCTGCTCCGCGATTTCGAGCGGATCGCCCGTGAGCGGGGCGCGTTGACGGCGTACGTCGACGAGAGCGCGCACAGCGTGCCCGAGGTCCTGGCGGAGCTGTGCCGGCAAGTCGCCGCCCAGGGCCACCGGTTCAAGGAACTGGACAGGCTTCTGGCCACCCACCGGGAGCGGCTCCACGAGGCGGAGGCTGCCGCGCTCGCCGCACTGGACCCGGAGCCGGCGGGCGGCCCGTCGGCGGGCAGCATGGCGGTCGCCCGGGCGGGACTGGCCGGGCTCGGCCTGATCCCCGGCGCGGGCGCCTTCGCCGGCGTCCTCGACCCCGCGCACGTCGCCCAGGGCGCCGACCGGCTGCGCGCCGTCCTCGGCGCGCGCTTCCGCAGCCACGAGGACGTACAGCTCGTCCTCTCCCCGGAGAGCGTCCTCACCCCGGTGCTGACCAAGGAGATCACCGACGCCGCGTCCTCGGTGCCGTGGATCGTCCTGTTCTTCGACACCTACGAGCGGACCGGTGCCTTCCTCGACGGCTGGCTGCACGACGTGATGACGACCGACCGCCACGGCGCCCTGCCCGCCACCGTGGTCGTCGTCACCGCCGGCCGGCACCCCCTCGACACCGCCCACTGGGGCGGTTTCGGGGACTTCACGGCCGCCCTGCCGCTCCAGCCGTTCACCGAAGGGGAGACGCGCGGTCTGCTCGCGGACCGGGGCGTCACGGCGGAGCCGGTCGTCACCGAGGTGCTGCGGCTCACCGGCGGACTCCCCGTCCTGGTCTCCACCCTCGCCGCGACCCGCCCCGCCGGCCCCGACGACGTGCACGACCCGAGCGCGACGGCGGTGGACCGGTTCCTGAAGTGGGAGCCGGACCCGGTCCGCAGGTCCGCCGCCCTCGCGGGCGCCCTGCCGCGCCTGCTGGACGCGGACGTCTTCCGGGCGGTGGCCGACGGCGACCCGGAACAGCTCGACGAGCTGTACGGGTGGCTGACCACGCTGCCGTTCGCCGACGAACGGGCGGGGCGGCTGCGCTACCACGACGTCGTCCGCGCCCCGATGCTGCGACTCCAGCGCAGGCGCTCCCCGCGCGGCTGGGCGGAGCGCCAGCGACGGCTGGCGGACCGGTTCCGGGCGTGGCGCGAGGAGGCGGAGACCGGGCGGGACGCCGGGCGGCTGTGGGCGGACGAGGAGTGGCGCGAACTGCGGCTCGCCGAGTCCTACCACCTGCTGTGCGCGGGCGACCGGGAGGCGCCGTCCATGGTGCTGCGGGGCCTCGTGGACGTCTGCGACCAGGGGGAGTCCGTCGCGGGCCGGTGGCTGGACGTCCTGGAGGAGGCCGGGCGGGACGCCGAGCTGCGCACCGTGGCCGCGTGGGGACGGCAGCTGTCGCGGGCGCTCGCCGACGGCGGCACCGAGGCCGTACTGGACCGGCTGCTGACCGATTCCGGGTTCGGGGCGGTCGTGGTGGACGCGCTCGGCTCGACGAACGTCACCCGCCCGCCGGGCGGCCCGGCCGACTGGGGGACCCCGGTACCGGGCGCCGCGAGGGAGCGGCACGCCGAGGAGCGGCGGGTCGCGGACCGGGACGCCGACGACCGGGACGCGGAGGGTCCGTACGCCGCCGGCCCCGGCCGGGGCGTCGCGCTGGCCCCCGGGACCGCGGCGCGGGTGTACCGCGGCCGGGCGGTGTCCCGGGCCGTGCGCGGCGACTACCGGGCCGCCCTCACCGACCTGGACCGGGCCCTGACCCTGACCCCGGACGACGCCCGCTCCCGCGCCCTGCGCGGTGAGTACCTGCGCATCCTCCGGCGCCACGACGACGCCGTACGGGACCTGGAGCGGGCCGTGGCCCTCGATCCCGCCCACGACTACGCCTGGGCCTCCCTCGGCGCCACCCGCCTCGCCCTCGGCGACCCCGCCGCCGCGCTCGCCGCCCTCGACCGGGCGCTCGCCCTCACGCCGGACTACCCCTGGGCGCTGATCCGCCGGGCCCGGGTGCGCCGGGAGCTGGGTGAGTCCGAGGGCCGGCTGGCCGACCTGGACCGGGCCGTCACCCTGCAGCCCGACTCCCCGTGGGCCCACTGCGAACGCGGGGACGCCCTGCGTGCCGCCGGCCGCGACGAGGAGGCCCTCGCCGCCTACGACCGCGCCCTGGGCCTGGACCCCGGCTACGCGTCGGCGTACGCGAGCCGGGGCGTCACCCGCTTCCACCTGGGCCGCCCCGCGGACGCCCTGGCCGACCTGGACCGCGCCCTGGAACTGAACCCGTCGTACGCGTGGGCGCGCGCCCAGCGGGACGAGGTCGTACGCCACCGGGACGGCTGATACCGGCCCCTTCCGCTCACTCGGGTCACACTCCGCATACCGTTCCGCCCCCTGAACCGGCCGCCCCGTTCGATTAGGGTGCTGGGCGTCGTACGTACGGACGGTGCCTGGGAGGACTGGGTGGCTGGTACTGCCGGGCCCGTGTGGGGCCGCCGTGAACAGCAGGACTTCCGCAGCCGCGTGCGCGGGACGTTGCTGGGGGTGGCCCTCGGGGACGCGCTGGGCGCGCCCGTGGACGGGGTGGGGATCGACGGGATACGGGCGGCGCACGGCGCGGAGGGCGTCACCGACCTCGCCCCCGCCTACGGGCGGCGCGGTGCCGTCACGCACCACACCCAGCTCACCCTCTTCTCCGTGGACGGACTGATCCGGGCCCAGGTGCGGCGCGACACCGGCGCCTGGCACCCGCCGACCGACCTGCACCGGGCCTATCTGCGCTGGGCCACCACCCAGCGCGACTGGGGCCCGGACGAGCGGCGCAAGGAGGACGGGTGGCTGGCCCGGGAGGAGTGGCTGTACGCCCGCCGGGACCCGGCCCGCGCCCTGCTGCTCGGCCTCGGTGACGAGACGATGGGGACGCCGGCGGCGCCCAAGAACCCCGGAGCGGCCGGTCCCGAGGCCGCCGCGCGGTCCGCCCCGTTCGGGCTGCTCGTCGGCTGGGAGCCGCAGCTCGTCGCCCAGCTCGCGGTGGAGTGCGCGGCGCAGACCCACGGCCACCCGGTCGCCTGCCTCGCGGCGGGCGCGTACGCCGTGATCGTGCACGCGCTGGCCCGGGGCGAGAGCCTGGACACGGCGGTGCAGCGGGCGCTCGCGCTGCTGGCCGCGCGGCCGGGGCACGAGCCGGTGTCGGACGCCCTGCAACGCGCGCTGGGCGCCGTGCGGCAGGGGATGCCCGGCCCGGACCGGGTGACGGAGCTGGTGGGGAACGCCACCGCCGACGGACTGCTCGCCGCCGCCGTGTACTGCGCGCTGGTGGGGGAGGACGTACGGCACGGGCTGTGCCTGGCGGTGAACCACGACGGGCCCAGTGCCGCGGCCGGTGCGCTGACCGGCGGGCTGCTCGGGGCCCTGCACGGCGAGACGGCCCTCCCGCCGGCCTGGCTGGCCGAGCTGGAGGGCCGTCCCACACTGCTGGAACTCGCCGACGACTTCGCCATGGAGATGACCCAGGGGCCCGCGCTGCACGGGCCCGCGGGCTCGTCCGCGGCCTGGCTGGCGCGCTACCCGCGCGGCATCCCGGCGTCGCTGGACGCGTAGTCCACCGCGAGGCCCCCCGGTGGAGGCCCTAGTCCTTCACGGGCGCGCGCGGCGTGCCCGGTGCCTCCTCCGCCGGGGCGGGTACCGCCGCCGCGGCCGCGTCGTCGTCGCCGTCGGTGTTGACGCGCTCGATGACCGCCAGCCGCTCGGGGGTGTCCTCCGGCTTCACGTAGCCGATCAGGACGTAGAGGATCAGCGAGACCGCCAGCGGGATGGAGACCTGGTACTCCAGCGGCACACCGCCGTCGACGGCCCAGTGGATCGGGTAGTTCACCAGCCAGAAGGCGAGCAGGCCCATGCCCCAGCTGGTGATGGCCGCCGTCGGGCCGGAGCGGCGGAACGGCCGCAGCAGGCCGAGCATCATCGGGATGGCGATCGGGCCCATCAGACCGGCCACCCACTTGATGACGACCGTGATGATGTCCTTGAAGGCCGGCGAGTTGACCTGGGTCGCCACCGCCATGGACAGGCCGAGGAAGACCACCGTCGTCACGCGGGCCGCGATCAGCCCGGACCGCTCGCCCCACATGCGGGCCTTCGCCGACAGCACCGGCGCCACGTCACGGGTGAACACCGCCGCGATGGCGTTGGCGTCCGAGGAGCACATGGCCATCGTGTGGGAGAAGAAGCCGACGATGACCAGGCCGAGCAGACCGTGCGGCAGCAGCTGTTCGGTCATCAGGGCGTAGGAGTCGGAGCCGTCCGGCTTCTGGGACTCCACCAGCAGCGGGGACATCCACATCGGGAAGAACAGCACCAGCGGCCAGACCAGCCACAGCACCGCCGACAGCCGCGCCGAGCGCTCCGCCTCGCGGGCGTTGGGGGTGGCCATGTAGCGCTGGGCCTGGTTGAGCATGCCGCCGTTGTACTCGAACAGCTTGATGAACAGGAACGCCAGCAGGAAGATCGTGCCGTACGGTCCGACCAGCGGCTTCTCGTGCCCCTGGAGTTCCGGCTGGTCCCACACGCCGAAGAAGCCGCCGTGGTCGCCGAGTTCGACCAGCACCGCGAAGAACATCGCGAGACCGGCGAAGAGCTGGATGATGAACTGGCCGAGTTCGGTCAGCGCGTCCGCCCACAGGCCACCGATGGTGCAGTAGATCGCCGTGACCACGCCGGTGATCAGGATGCCCTGGTTGAGCGAGACACCGGTGAACACCGACAGCAGGGTGGCGATCGCCGCCCACTTCGCGCCCACGTCCACGATCTTCAGCAGCATGCCGGACCAGGCCAGCGCCTGCTGCGTCTTCAGGTCGTACCGGTTCTTCAGGTACTCCAGCGGGGAGGCCACGTGGAGCCGGGAGCGCAGCCGGTTGATCCGCGGCGCGAACAGCTTGGACCCGATGGCGATACCGAGGGCGATGGGGAAGGACCAGGTGACGAAGGACGTCACACCGTAGGTGTACGCGATGCCGGCGTACCCGGTGAACATCACCGCGCTGTACCCCGACATGTGGTGGGAGATGCCGGAGAGCCACCACGGCATCTTGCCGCCGGCCGTGAAGAAGTCGCTGACGTTGTCCACCCGCTTGTGGGACCAGACACCGATGCCGACCATCACGGCGAAATACCCGATGAGCACCGCCCAGTCGAGACTGTTCATGTCCCCCCTTCCAGGGTCCGCCTTGTGAACTCCACTCAGCTGATTGACACTTCGCCTGAGCGGGGTAGGGACGAGGAAGGGCGCGAAGTGCCCGCTCATCGTGGGCGTATTGGCGCGGGCACGACAAGCAAGCGTCAGGTCAAGAGGGCGTAAAATTGTTCGCCTTGCTGACTGTGGTTCACAGTGATGAACGGAAGGGTGGGGGTCCGGGAGACCGGATCAGCGCAGCTCCTCCGGGCAGGGGGTGCCCCGCTGCCACCGGTACGGAGCGGCCAGACGGTACGTCCCCGGCTCCGGCGCCAGCAGCATCGTCCAGGTGTCGCCGTTCACGTCCTCCTCCGTCTCCATCAGGCAGCCGTGGACGTTGTCGTACGTCCTCGGCTCGTCCTCCGGACGGTTCTCGGACGCCTCCGTCTCCTGCGGCGGCTCCAGCTTGTTGCCCTCGGCGTCGACGAGGCCCAGCCACGGCGAGTACGGCACGCGCACCAGGATCCGGCCCGCCTTCTCCACCCGCAGCGTCATCTCGCCCTGCTCGGCCCGCTCCACCACCGTGTGCGGCTCCGCCAGCGGGGTCGGCTCGGTCACCTCGAACAGCTGCCAGTTGGCGTCGCCCCAGATCTGGTTCAGGTACGGCAGCCCGCGCTGCACCAGTTCCCGCTCCCGCTGGCCGCCGTCGCCGTCCGGCTCGTCCTTGGGCAGTACCACGAAGTGCACGGCCCAGCGCTTCAGCCACTCGTGGTAGTTCGCCGAGTTGAGGGTGTCGTCGTAGAAGAGCGGGTTGCGCTTCATGTCGGCCTGCCGGTTCCAGCCGCGGGCCAGGTTGACGTACGGGGCGAGCGCCGAGGCCTCGCGGTGCGAGCGGGCCGGCACGACCTCCACCCGGCCCCGCTCGGCGCCGACCTCCTGCAACTCGTTCACCAGCGGCGCCAGCTCGCGCGCCCAGGACGCGGCCGGTGTGGTGTGCACGACGTCGTCGACGGACTTGAAGCCGATCCAGGCCGTGAACCCGACGAAGGCGACGACGATCGCGTACCACTTGCGGGACCTCGGCACCGCGAACGGCAGCGCGGCCACCAGCACCACCCCGCCGAACAGCATCGCCAGCCGCGTCATGTTCGAGCCGATCTGCGAACTGATCACCCAGACCAGCACCACCCCGAGCCCGTACACGGCGGCCGTGATCCGCACGGTCCGCCACTCCCGGGGCACCAGCACGTACACCAGGACGGAGTACAGCAGCGGCAGGACCACCGAGCCGACGCCCATCGGCTGGGTCCCGGAGAAGGGGAACAGCCAGGCCGACACCGCCACCACCGCGGTCGGCGCCAGCCCCAGCGCCCACGCGCCCGGCCGGCGCTTCTGCAGGAACAGCGCCACCGCCACCAGGCCCACGAACAGCCCGGCGACGGGTGAGGCCATCGTGGCCAGCGCCGCCAGCGGCGCCGCGCACAGGGCCTTCGCCCACCGCTTGTACCGCCACCGGTACGGCCAGCAGAAGACGACGGCGACCGCGCCGAGCCCGAACAGGGTGCCCAGCCCGAACGTCACCCGCCCCGAGGCCGCGTTGCACAGCAGCGCGAACACGCCCGCGAGCGCCGCCCACAGGGGGTTGCGCACGGCCCGGCCGCGCATGAGCACCATCGTCAGCAGGCCGGCCGACACCGTCCCCGCGATCATCATCGTGGTCCGCACACCGAGCAGCGACATCAGGTACGGCGACACCACGCTGTACGACACCGGGTGCATACCGCCGTACCAGGCGAGGTTGTACGCGGAGTCCGGGTGCCGGCCGACGAACTCGGCCCACGCGTCCTGCGCCGCGAGGTCGCCGCCGCTGTTGGCGAAGGTGAAGAACCAGACGATGTGCAGCAGGCCGGCGAGGGCGGTCACGGACAGCACGGGATGGCGCAGCATGCGGGCCCGTACGGCGAGGACGGCGGCCATGGGGGCGCCGGGGGATGCGGGGGTGCCGGGGGCGGCTGCGGGGGTGCCGGGCGTGCCGGGGGCGGGCTCGGCCTCGGTGTCGTTCCCGGGTTTCCTGTCGTTCCCGGGTTCCCTGTCCTTCTCGGGTTTCCTGTCCTTTTCAGGGCGCGGTGACTCGGACAGCGGTATTCGAGGGCCGGATCCCGGACCCGGATCGGCGTCGTCGGCGCGTGTCGGCTCCGCTGTGGCCACCTGAAGGCACTCCCCGTGTCCCGTTCTTGCCCGAATCCTGTCCGTTTCGTGACGCTAGCACGCACCCCGCCGGCCGTCCCCCGGGTGGGGCGCCGGCCGGCGGGGTGGGCGTGCGCGTCGGCCGGGGGCACCGGCCGGCGGATCAGGTGATGCGCGTCAGCTTGTCCATGAAGCCCGGCTCCACGAGGTCGCTCCGGAGGGCCACCGGGACCTTGACGGCACTGCTGGTGCCGTCGCCGACGGTGAGTGTGCCCACCTTCGTGCCGGCCCCGGCGCTGTGCGGCAGCTCGTCCCCGGCGAACGTCAGCTTCACCGACAGGCCCGCCCAGCCGACGGCCTTGACGTCCTCCGTGACGGCGACCGGCGTACGCCCCCCGAGACCGTCGTCCACGTATCCGACGACGGTGCCCTTCTTCAGCAGCGTCGCCGACTCCAGGGCCGCCTGCGCGGCCCGGATCAGCTCGTCGCCCGCGGTGAGGGCGGCGGACAGGATGGTGTTGTCCTTGCCGCCCGCCGGCTGGCGCACGACGGCGCCGACGACGGTCCGCGTCTCGCCGCCGACGTCCTTCTTCGCCGCGAAGACGAGGTTGCCGAGCGCGGAGGTGGTGGTGCCGGTCTTGATGCCGACGACCCCGTTGCTGCCGACCAACTGGTTCCAGTTCGGGTGGTTGACACCCTTGTAGTCGTCGTACGACATCATCGCGGCGACCTCGCGGAACGCGGGCTGCTTCATCGCCGCCCGGGCCAGCTTCACCTGGTCCACGGCGGTGCTCACGGTGGTGTTGTTCAGACCCGAGGGGTCGGTGTACGTCGTGTTGGTCATGCCGAGGTCCTTCGCGGCCTCGTTCATCTTCTCGACGAACGCCTTCTCCGACCCCGCGTCCCAGCGGGCGAGCAGCCGCGCCACGTTGTTCGCGGACGCGATCAGGATGCTCTCGACCGCCTCCCGCTGCGAGATCTCGTCACCGGCGGTGACGTTGACGGTCGACTCCTGTCCGGCGTCGGACTGCTTCTCGGCGAGTTCGTCGATCTTGATCATCGGGCCCTCGGCACCGCTCTTGAGCGGGTGCTCGCGCAGAACCAGATAGGCCGTCATGACCTTGGCGACACTGGCGATCGGTACGGGCTTCTGCTCGCCGGAGGAGCCGAAGGTGCCGATGCCGTCGACGTCCAGCGCGGCCTGTCCGTCGGCCGGCCACGGGATCTCGGGCTTGCCGCCCTCGAAGGTGTAGCTGTCCTCGGCGGTGAGCGTCAGGGTGGGCTCGGGGAGCGGGCGCAGGCTCTGCGCGACCGCGAAGACGATCAGCAGCAGGACGACCAGCGGCGTCCAGATCTTGACCCGCCGCACGGCCGTGCGCAGCGGAGTCTGCGGGGGCGGCGGGGTGTTGGTCAGCTCGGCCAGCAGATCCAGCGGCGGCCTGGGCGGCAACGGCTGCTGCGTCGTCCGCTCCGGCCCGATCTGCGGGACGGCGGTGGTGACGTCCCCGCCGCGCGGCGGCGGCTTGCGGACGGCGGGGTCGTCGTACGCCTTCAGCGCCACGAACTTGCTGGTCCGCTCGGCCTCGGCCTCGGCCTCGGGCTGGGCCTTCGGCTCGGACTCGGCCTCGGGCCGGGTCCCGGGCCGCGCGTCGCCCAGCTTGAGCATGGTGGTGGGCTGGTCGACGGCCGGCCCGGCCGGACGCCCGGTCCGGAAGACGGCGGTGGGCTGATCGACCGGCCCCTTGGGCTTCGGACGGCTGCCGGACCCGCCTTCGGGGTCGTTGTCCTCGGCTCCGTCCTCGGCCTTCGGGTTCTCGGGCTCGTTGCCGGGCTTCGCGGCCTTCGGGTCCTCGGGCTCGTTGCCGGGCTTCGCGGCCTCGGCCTCGGGCTCGGTTTCGCCTTCGGCCTGCGGGCTCTTGGGCTCCTCCTCGGGCTTCGGGCCCTTGGGCTCCGGGCCCTCGGACTCGTCACCGGGTTCGGTGGCCTTGGGCTCGGCCTCCGGGCCGGTGCTCCCGGCTTCGGGTCCGGCGGCCTCGGAGTCGTCGGCGGACTCGCCGTCCTCGGGCTCGGCGCCCTCCGACTCGTCGGCGGCTGCGGGCCCGGTGGCCCCGGAGCCGCCGTCACGGCCTTCGGAGGACTCCGTACCGCCGGAACCGGCCCCGGGGGCCTCGTCCGCGTCCTTCACCGCCGTGACGGCGTCGTCGTCCTCGGAGCGGCCCTCGTCCTGCGAACCGTCGGGCGCGGACGGCGAACCCTCGCCCGCAGCCTCGCTGTCGCCCTCGCCGTCGGTCCCGCCGCCGTCCGGGGTGTCCTGGGCCTTCACCGCCCCGGTGGCGGCAGCAGCCCGCCCAGGGCCCTCCTGGGCGCCCCCAGGGGCTTCTGAGCCCTTCTCACGGCCCTTGTCGCCCGCGTCCGCGTCCGCGGCGCCCGCCGACGCCTCCTCAGACGCGTCCTCCACCGGGTCCACCGGGTCCGCCGGCTCCGCCGAGCGCACCCACGAGGCCACCGCCTCGTTCAGCCGACCGTCACCCTGCGCAGCAGAATCGTCACGCTTGGCGGAGGGCTCGTCCTCCGCCTCCGCGGCGTCCTCCGTCGCCTCGCGCGCCGACAGCACCCGAGTGGCCGTATCGACGCTCCCTCGGCTGCCGGACGGCGCGCCCTCGCGGGCCACCGCCAACCGAGGATCCCGCTTCTCGGGAACCGGACCCGCGCTCCCCGACGTCGGTTCTGCCGACGACTCGCGCTGCTTCGACCTGTCGGGGGACTCGCCCGCCACCGATGCCTCCTCCATGCGCCGCACGCCCCGCGTGCGCCAACCGAACCGTGAACCGCCGCCCGCCACAACGCTCCACGGCGCTGTCCGAACCATGTACCAGTGTCCTGTGTGCGGGCCTACCCCACGCGGTAGACGAGAACGACATACCTACTGGTTCCCTTACGAACCGGTCACGCACCCTCGACAGACCAATGTGAGAGGGGTCACCCTGTCATTCATCCACGCGGGGAGGCATGGATGGGCAGGAGCCGCAGAACACTTCCGGAGGAGCTTCTGCTGCTGGCATTGGACCCGGCCACGGGTACCACTGCGCAGCCGCAGTCGCTCGACCTCGGTCTGGCCGGAGCGCAGCTAGTGGAGCTGGCGCTGGCCGGACGGATAGCCCCAGACGGGGATCGTATCGCCGTGGTCGTGCCACGGCCGACTGGAGACCCAACACTGGACTGCGCGTTGGAGTTGCTGCGAAGGCGTGGCGCTCCCGTGCGGGCGGTCCACTGGATCGGCGGGCCGCGTCTCGGGCTCCGCCAGACCTACCTCTCGCATCTGGAGCGGTGCGGCATGGTGCACGCCGTGGCCGGACAGATGTGCGGGGTGCTGCCGACGACTCGCTACCAGGCGACGGACACCGAGATCAGCCGGGAGATCAGGGCCCGGCTGGACTCCGCGATCCGCACCGGCGTCCCGCCGGACCCGCGGACCGCGGCGCTCGCCGCACTGGCGCACGCGGTCGGACTCGGCAAGCACCTGTACCCGGGGAACGAGGGACGCTCCTCGCGTTCCCGGTTGCGGGACCTGATCCGGCACGACCCCATGGGCGGACTCGTCGCGCACGCCGTGATGGACGTCCAGAACGGCGTGGCGGCACAGCCGCGCCGCAGCCCCGCCCCGGCGGGCCCGCCAGGCCGGCAGGCCCCCTCCGGCGGCAGGGGCGCACCGGAACCCGCCCGTGGCGTTCCGGCGCAACCACGCCGCGGATCCATGGCACGCGCCGTCGCCCACTAAGCACCACGTCCCCAGGGCGGACGGCACGGCACCATCGGATCCACGGCACCGCAGACCCGGTCACGGGAGCCGCAGTCCGAGCGGGGCGGAGAGAGCACACGGGCTCTCCCCGCCCCGCTCGGCGTGCCCGAGGCCGGTGTCCGCACCCGCCGCGGCGCGGTGAACTGGCGTGTACCCGTCGGATATCCACCGTTTCCCAGCGGTAGCAAGCACCTTGGTGGCAGTCTGCTCAACAGCAGACACGCAAAGTGGCAAGTACGAGGCACGCAGCCGGAGGTGCACGTCCCGTGGCGTCCAATGTCAATCCCACCGTCAGGCGGCGCCGGCTGGGCCAGGAGCTGCGCAGGCTCCGCGAGCTCAAGGGCATGACGGCCGAGGAGGTGGCGGAGCGGCTGCTGGTGTCGCAGTCGAAGATCAGCCGCCTGGAGAACGGCCGGCGCAGCATCAGCCAGCGCGACGTCCGCGACCTGTGCGGGGTCTACGAGGTCGAGGACCAGCGGATCGTCGACTCGCTGATGCAGATGGCCAAGGACTCCCGTCAGCAGGGCTGGTGGCACGCCTTCGGCGACATCCCGTACAGCGTCTACATCGGCCTGGAGACCGACGCCGAGTCGCTGCGGGTCTACGAACCGCAGATCATCACCGGCCTGTTGCAGACCCGCGCGTACGCCGAGGCCATCATCCGGGGCGGGTCGCCGGAGTCGTCGGAGCAGGACAACGACAAGCGGGTCGAGGTGCGCCTGCGCCGCCAGAGCCGCATCACCGCCGACAAGGACCCGCTGCGGCTGTGGGTGGTCCTGGACGAGGCCTCGCTGTACCGGGTCGTCGGGAGCCGGCAGGTGATGCGGGAGCAGTTGGAACACGTCATGGAGCTGTCCCAGCTGCCGCACATCACCGTGCAGGTGCTGCCGTTCGAGGTGGGCGCGCACGCCGGGATCAACGGCCAGTACTCCATCCTGGAGTTCGCCGACGCGGCGGACTCGAGCGTGGTCTACATCGAGGGCGTGACCAGCGACCTGTACCTGGAGAAGCCGCACGACGTGCAGAAGTACACGGTGATGTACGAGCACCTGCGGGCCCAGTCGCTGAACGTGGAGCAGTCGCGGCAGCGCGTCGAGCGGCTCGCCAAGGAGTACGCGCGCTGAACTCCGGCCGGACGGGGGCGGAATGGTACACCGCTGACAAGCATGACTGGAAGACTCGCCTGGAATATGCCATCCGGTCGAGTGAACGGGCGCTCCGGAAGAAGAGGGTGGCGAGTAGCGTCGATCACGCCAACCACCAGCGGGGGTTGGCGTAATCCGTTCTGCGGGTCCATGGCGGAATGCGCAGGCCGGTGACAGCGACTCAGCATCTGGCTACGGAGCGAACATGGCAATTCGTCTGGGCGCCACGGAAACGTGGACGACGTCCTCCTACACCAACAACAACGGCGCGTGCGTGATGGTCAGGTCGACCACGAAGGCGGCGCTGGAGCTCGGGGACACCAAGGTCCCCGAGGGCCCCAAGCTGGCCTTCCCCGCGGCCGCCTGGACCGCATTCGTGGCCTCGGTCAAGGACTGACCGACCGGACCGGCCGCCGGGCACCGGCACCGCCGACGGGGCCCTCTCGACCAGATCGCCGTCCTAGCCGAGAGGGCTCGTCCGTGGCCTCCCGGCTCAGCCCGCCGGGAGCGCCGCCGGACCGTTCCCGGCAGGCGCCACCGGGAAGGCCACGTCACACACCGGGTCCTCGGGACCCGCGGCCGACCAGTCCGCGAAGTACACCTCCCGGCAGGGCCCCACGGGGGTCAGTCCCTCGGCCGCGATCCACTGCTCCACCGCCTCGAAGGCGGCCAGGATCTGCGGATGCGCCACCTGCGCCTTGGTGATCCGGGTAAAGGCCAGCCGCCGGGCCGGTTCCACCCGCACCGCCGTCTCCCGGGCCCGCCCCCGCCGTTCGGCCCACTCCCGGGCCGCCGCCTCGTCGGCGACCGGCAGGCACGCCTCCGCGGGGCCGTCGCTCTCCATCGACACCTCGGCGTGGTAGGCGACGAACGGCGCCCCCGTCCCGCCCCCGCACTCCGCGGCCGCCGCCTCCAGCCGCCCCAGCGCCGCCCCGATCCACGCCGGCAACTCGTCCGCCAGCGTGTGCCGCGACTCGGTGATCAGCACCTGCTCCGGCACGTCCACCGTCTCGACCACGAACTTCCCGTACATCTCGGAACTCCTCCCGGACAACCGGCCGCGGAGGTACTCGGCGAGCGTCCGGCGCGCCGCGTGGCGCGCCTCGACGTCCGCCCAGTAGGCGGTCAGCCGTTCGGCCATCGCCGCACCGTCGTCCGCGTCGACGACCTCGGCGATCCGGGCGAGCGGCATGTCCAGCTGCCGCAACAGCGCGACCAGCCGGGCCCGTTCGACCTGACCGGGCCGGTAGAACCGGTACCCGGTGGCCTCGTCGACCCGCGCCGGGGCCAGCAGCCCCAGCCGGTCGTACAGCCGCAGTGCCTTGGCCGACAGCCGGGCCCGCGCCGCGAACGCCCCGATGCCGATCAGTTCCTCGTCCACGCCGACATCCTCCGCCGCCGGGCGGACCCTCCGCCCGGCGACGCAGACACTCGCCCCTGCCCCAGGGGCAAGGTCAACGGTCAGCCGATCGCCTTCTCCACCGCCGCCACGACCTCGGCCGACTCCGGCTCGGTCTGCGGCGAGAAACGGGCCACGACCTCGCCGTCCCGTCCGATCAGGAACTTCTCGAAGTTCCAGCGGATGTCGCCGCTGTGCCCCTCCGCGTCCGCGAAGCCCACCAGCCGCTCGTACAGCGCGTGCCGGCCCTCCCCGTTGACCTCCACCTTCTCCGTCATCGGGAAGGTCACCCCGTACGTCGCCGAACAGAACTCGGCGATCTCCTCGCTGGTGCCCGGCTCCTGTCCGAGGAACTGGTTGCAGGGCACGCCGAGCACGGTGAACCCCCGCTCCGCGTACGTCTCGTGCAGCCGCTCCAGGCCGGCGTACTGCGGCGTCAGACCGCACTTGGAGGCCACGTTCACGACCAGGATCGCCCGGCCCGCGTACTGGGCCAGCCCGGCGGAACCACCGTTCAGCGCGCCGATCTCGACATCGAGGGGAGAGGTGCCGTTGTTCTCTGCAGTCGTCATGAGCCGACCCTAGGCCCTGGACGTGGCGCCGGCGTGACCGGCCTCGGCCAGTACCTCCCCGGCCGCCGTCCGCACGTACAGCACGGACCGGCCCGCCCGGCCGCACCGCTCCACCAGCCCCGCCTCCCGCAGCACCCGCAGGTGCCGGCCCACCGAACCCAGCCCCTGCCCGGTCACCGCGACGAGATGGCTGGTGCTCATCGGGGCGCCCAGCAGCATCAGCACCCGGGCCCGCGCGGCCCCGAGCAGCGCCGCCAGCCCCGCCGGCACGGCCGCCCGGTCCCCGGCACCGGCCAGCGCGCCCGCGCACGGGTACACCAGCGCGTACCGGTCCGTGCCCTCCCAGGACACCCAGCCCACCCGCTGCGGCGTCACCGGCACGAACAGCAGCTCCGCCCCGGAGATCTCGCGCGGCGGGTACTCGTGCGCGTTCACCTGGAGCCGGCTCTCCCCGAGCCACCGCGTCCCCGGCCGCAGAGCGTCCAGCACCGTCGCCCAGCCACCCCGCCCCACCTGCGCGACCCGGGCGACCACATCGGCCTCCAGCACCCGCCGGCGCCGCGCCCAGTACGGCCGTACGGCCTCACGCCAGACGTGGGTGAGGAGGTCCGCGGCGCGTACCGCCAGGTCGTCGCGGTCGAGGGCGGCGGGCAGCGGGCCGTGCAGGGCGGTGCGGAGGTGGTCGCGGGCGGTCGCGGGCGGGACCGCGCGCACCCGGGCCACCTCCTCCTCGAAGCTCTCCCCGCCCCGCGGGGTCGGCGTCAGGAAGTCGGCGATCCAGTCCGTGCCGAGCGCGGCCGGCACCAGCCGCGCCGTCACCGGATCGGCGGCCAGCCGGGCCCGGTGGGCGGGCAGATGGGCGTCCAGCCAGGCCCGCTCCCCGGGATGCGCCGGCCCCGCCCCGTGCAGCAGCCGCAGACTCGCGAAGGTCTCGGCGAGCGGCGAGAGCACGAACCGGCTCCCGGCGAGCGTGTCCGCGCTCACCTGCCACCACCCCACGACGGTCCCCCCCCACTGCCCCGTGCCGCGTCCCGGCGCCTCCCCGAACGGGCGCGCCCCGCGCGGACTTTCGCGTCCCCGCGAAACATTAACGACCGTCCCGGCGCCCTCCCCACACTCCGCTCATGCGCAGCTACCGGGACCTCTTCCGCACCCCCGAGTTCACCCCGCTCTTCCTGTCCTCCGCCGCCCTCACCGCCGCCCAGACGATGAGCGGCCTGGCCCTGGCCACCCTGGTCTACCGCCAGACCGCCTCACCGCTGCTGTCCGCGCTGAGCATGTTCGGCCCGTCCCTCGCGCACGTCCTCGGCGCGTCCCTGTTCCTGTCGGCTGCCGACCGCCTGCCGCCCCGGGCCGCCATCGCCGGCGCGGCACTGTCCTTCGCGGCGGTCACGGCGGTGCTCGCGCTGCCCGGCCTGCCCGTCGTCGCCGTCTTCGCGATCCTGCTGGTCAAGGGGCTGGTGGCGTCGGTCGGCGGGGGAGTGCGCTGGGGCCTGCTCAACGAGATCCTGCCCAAGGACGGCTACCTGCTGGGCCGTTCGGTCTTCAACATGATGAACGGGGTCATGCAGATCGCCGGCTACGCGACCGGCGGCGTCCTGGTGGCGTTCCTCTCCCCGCGGACGTCGCTGCTGCTCGCGGCGGGCCTGTACGCCACGGCCGCCGCCGCTGCCCTCCTCGGCCTGACGCGCCGCCCGCCCCGCGCCACCGGCCGCCCCTCCGTCCGGGCCACCTGGCGCGCCAACGCCCTGCTCTGGTCCTCCGCGCCCCGCCGCCACGTCTACCTCGGCCTGTGGCTCCCCAACGGTCTGATCGTCGGCTGCGAGTCCCTCTACGTCTCCTACGCCCCCGACGCCGCCGGCACGCTCTTCGCCTGCGCGGCCCTCGGCATGCTCGCCGGTGACATCACGGTCGGCCGGCTGGTGCCGCCACGGCACCGCCGCCGGCTCGCCACCCCGCTGCTGCTGCTCCTGGCCATGCCCTACCTGCCGCTCGCCCTCCACCCGCCGGTCGCCGTGGCCGCCGTGCTGGTCACCGTGGCCTCGGCCGGCTTCGGCGCGAGCCTGGTCCAGCAGGAACGGCTGATGGACCTCACCCCGTCCGCCCTGTCGGGCCACGCGCTCGGCCTGCACTCCTCCGGCATGCTCACCCTGCAGGGCGTCTGCGCGGCACTGGCCGGCGGCCTCGCCCAGCTCACCTCCCCGGCCGCCGCGATGACGGCGCTGGCGGTGGCGTCGGTCGCGGCGACCCTGCTCCTGGCGGCCACCGCGCCCGGCCGCCGGGCAGCGGTGCCGGCGTGAGCGGCGGGGCCGGACCGTCCTGCCCGCCCACCCCTCGCCCGGATCCGGCGCCCACGAAGGCGCTGCATGCGGAGGCGCTGCATGCGGAGGTGGTGCCTCCGTATGCAGCGCCTACGTGTCCGACTCCTCGGGATCCGGCTCCTCCGGATCCTCGCCCTCCACCAGCCGTTCCGCGATGTCGTCCGCCCACGCCTGGGCCCAGCGGCGCAGTTCCTCGATCGCCGGGGCGTCCAGCCCGTGGGCGCGGAACCCGGCGTCGTCGAGCCACTCCGTGCCGGTCAGCCGGGACTCAAGCTCGGTGAGGTCGAAGGTGTCCGGGGCATGGCGGCGCCCCAGCTCCTCCAGCTCCGGATGGCTCCACCACCGGGACGCGGCGTGGACGTCGACGAGGTCACGGGGCAGCCCGCGGTCCGCCAGTGCCCGTACCGTCGTCCCGACGAGATCCTCCAGGGAGAGCGCCGGACCGGCCTCCGTCACCACCGGCGGGCGCCACAGCACCTCCTTGCGGAGGTCGACCCGGAACTCCGCGCCGGAGGCGGGGTCGCCGACGGTCAGCCGCGCGGCCAGCGGATCGGCCTCCGGGCCCTCGACCGTCCAGCCGCGCCCCTCCAGCCCGGCCCGCACCGCCTCGGCGATCTCCGCCATGGCCGCGGGATGCTCGGTGGCCAGGTCCACGCCCCGGCTGAGCCGGGCGTCCACCAGCCGGTGCGCCCGCACGGCCGCACCGCCGGCGAGGACCAGGCCGTACGGCGTCCCGGCGGCGAGCAGATCGCCCGACAGCCGCTCATGCACGGCGTCCGCGCCGACCGGAGGTGAGGCCATGCCCCGATTATCGCCCGCGCCGGCGGATCAGACCTTGCGCCCCACACCGCAGTAGGCGTCCACGGCGGCCGCGTCGCCCTCCGCCGCGTCGGCGTCCGGCCGCCACTCCGGCACCCGCACGACCCCCGGCTCCACCAGCTCCAGCCCGTCGAAGAAACCGGCGATCTCCTCGACCGCCCGCACGTGGTACGGCACCGCCCCGCTGGCGTTGTACGCCTCGGACGCGGCGATCATCCCGGGGCTGGTGGCGGTGCTGTCGCTGACCACGAGGTAGCTGCCCGGGGCCAGGCCCGCCATGAGCCGGCGCACCAGGTCCCGCGCCTGCTCGTACTCGGCGACGTGACCCAGGGTGTTGAGGATCATCAGGGCGACCGGACGGGACAGGTCCAGCGTCTCGGCGGCGGTGCGCAGCACGGCCTCCGGGTCGTACAGATCGGCGTCCAGGTAGGCCGTCGTGCCCTCGGGTGTGCTGGTGAGCAGGGCCTGCGCGTGGGTGAGGACGATCGGGTCGTTGTCGACGTACACGATCCGCGCGTCCGGGGCGACGCGCTGCGCCACCTGGTGGGTGTTGTCGGCGGTCGGCAGCCCGGTGCCGATGTCGAGGAACTGCCGGATGCCCTGCTCGCCGGCGAGATGACGGACCGCCCGGCCCAGGAACCGGCGGCTGGTGAGCGCCACGTCGACGAGCCCGGGGAAGATCTCCTTGATCTGCTCCCCTATCTCACGGTCGACGGGATAGTTGTCCTTGCCGCCGACGAAGTAGTTCCAGAAGCGCGCCGAGTGCGGAGTGGTCGTATCGATGCGGGCGCGGATCTCGAAGGCGGAACGGTCCTGGGTGGTGTCCTCCGACACGGCGGAGCCTCCTGTGGCTGTGCGATGACCAGTACCCCCAACCTATGCGAACGGGTGCCACCGTGCTTCGAGTTGGGGGTCCCGGCCCGCCGGGCCCCGGCCCGCCGGGTGTCCGGGCCGGCGTCCGGACACCCGCGCGGTCACGACGCCCGTACGGCCTGCCGTTCCGCCTCCGCCTCCGTCCCTCGTGCCGCCGCGTGGGCCTGCCGGGTCCGGGGGCCGAACACGGCCAGGACGACGGCACCGGCCAGCCACATGCCGGCGATGAAGAAGAAGACGCTCTGGTAGCCGCTGCCCTGGTAGAGGGCGGCGACGATCAGCGGCCCCGCGGCGTTCGACAGCCGGCCGAGCCCGTAGGAGACGCCGGTGCCCAGCGAGCGGCCGCGGGTGTCGAACAGCTCGGGGGAGTAGGCGTAGGCGAGGGCCGTGTAGCCGCGTTCGAACATGTTGACCAGGAAGCCGAAGACGATGATCAGGACCGGGTTGAAGGTCAGCCCGTACAGCAGGCCGCACAGCGCGATGACCGTGCCGAAGGCGGCCAGGCTCCACTTGCGTTCGAAACGGTCGGTGACCAGCGACGCGAGATACGAGCCCAGGGGCGCGCCGACCGTGGTGAGGGCCACGTAGAACACGGACTTCTCGACGCTGAAGCCCTCCTTGGCGAGCAGGGTGGGCGCCCAGCTGGAGAACCCGAAGAAGCCGATGGTCTGCGTCACCCACAGCACCGTGAGCAGCAGCGTCGGGTACAGGTACTTCTTCCGCAGCAGCAGCCGCAGCGGGGTGCGGGTCGACGGCGTCTCCTCCACCGGGGGCGCCGGCTCGGGCAGCGGGCCCTTCTCCGCGGCGACGCTCGCCTCGATCTCCCGCAGCACCTCGTCCGCCTTGTCGTACCGGCCGCGGCTCTCGTACCAGCGCGGCGACTCCTTCAGCCGCCTGGTGAACAGCACCAGCAGGATGCCCAGCGAGCCCCACAGGTAGACCAGCCGCCACGACCAGTCGTTGAGCGGCACGACCGCGCTGGCGATGAGATTGGTGGCGGGGGTGCCGCAGATGCCGATGACGATCGCGTACGCCTGGTACTTGCCGCGCACGGCGGCCGGGTACATCTCGTTGACGTAGATGACCGCGACGACCGTCATCGCGGCCAGACCCGCCGAGGTCAGCACCCGGAGCACGCCCAGCGACACGATGTCCCAGGCGAACACCGACACGAACGAGAACGCGCCGAACCACACCGTGGTCAGCATCAGCGCCCGCTTGCGGCCCCACCGGTCGGCCATCGCGCCGGCGCAGATCGACCCGAAGAACATGCCGACGAACGACAGCGACGTCACGTACGCGACCTGGTCGATGGTCACGCCCCACAGCTTGATCAGCTTGGGCGCGGTCGTCGCGAAGGTGTTGATGTCCGCGAACTCGAAGAAGTAGGCGAAGGAGATGGCCACCAGGGTGACCTTGTGGAACCGGCCGATCGGCAGCCGGTTCAGCCGGTTCAGCGCGTTGGAGTGCGCGGAGGGCGCGGAGTGCGCCGGTGACTGCTGCATGGGTCAGATCTCCTCGCCGGGCCAGTACAGGTTCATGGGGTTGTCGACCAGCAGTTGGCGCTGCTGCTCGGCGGTGACCGCGATGTGCGGCACGTAGTCGACGAGCAGGCCGTCGTCGGGCATGTGGCCGGTGAGGTTGGGGTGCGGCCAGTCGGTGCCCCACAGCACCCGGTCGGGGAACTCCGCCACGACCCGGCGGCCGAACGGCACCACATCGGTGTACGGGTGCCGCTCGCCGTCCAGCGCGGCGGGGCCGCTCACGCTGAGGCGTTCCGGGCAGGTCACCTTCACCCACACGTCGTGGTGCTCCACGAAGCGCAGGAAGCGGCCGAACTCCGGCCCGTCGGCCGGCCGGGTCACGTCCGGCCGGCCCATGTGGTCCACCACCAGCGGCGTGGGCAGCGAGCCGAAGAAGCCCTCCAGCTCGGGCAGGTCGGCGGCCTCGAAGTACAGCACGACGTGCCAGCCCAGCTCCGCGACCTTCTCCGCGATCACCCGCAGGTCGTCGCGGGGCGAGGCGTCCACCAGACGCCGTACGAAGGTGAACCGCACCCCGCGCACGCCCGCCTCGTGCAGAGCGCGCAGCTCGGCCGCGCCGACGTCCGGCCGGACGGTCGCGACGCCGCGCGCCCGGCCACCGGCCGCCCGTACGGCGTCGACCATGGCGGAGTTGTCCGCGCCGTGGCAGGTGGCCTGCACGATCACGGTGCGGGAGACGCCCAGGTGGTCACGGAGCGCGAACAGCTGCTCCTTGCCCGCGTCGCAGGGCGTGTACTTCCGTTCCGGGGCGAAGGGGAAGGCGGCCTGCGGCCCGAAGACGTGGCAGTGGGCGTCGACGGTGCCGGGCGGCAGCCGGAAGGCCGGCCTGGACGGGTCCGGGTGCCAGTCGAGCCAGCCCGGCGTCTTCGGGGCAGCGGGGGAAGCTGCGGGGTGAGCGGCGGTCATGCGGTCTCCTCGGGGACCTGGTGCGGTGCGTCGTCCTCGACCGCTGCAGCCTGGCTCCGCCCCGTGCGGCCCCGGGAGACGACCGGGCGCAGAACTAACCTCGCCTTAACATTCCGGGCCGACGGGGGACCGGGGGTCCGCTCGCCCCTCCCCGGCTGTCCCCCGGCCGCCCCCCGCTCGCCCACCGGGGGTCCGGCCGCCCGTGGTCTACATTCGGAACCGGAATGTGCTTGTCCGGATGCGGGCGGAGGGAGGTGGGCGGGATGCAGATACTGCTGGCCGAGGACGACGACGGGGTGGCCGCGGCCCTCGTCGAGGTCCTCTACGACCACGGCCACGACACCCGGCGGGTGCGCAACGGCCGGGACGTCCTGACCTACCACCGCAGCGCCGACCTGCTCCTGCTCGACCTGGGCCTGCCCGACGTCGACGGCCTGGAGGTGCTGCGCGGACTGCGCGCGGTGAGCGACGTGTCCGTACTGATCCTCACGGCGCGCGGCGACGAGCGCTCCGTCGTGCGCGGGCTGCGCCTCGGGGCCGACGACTACCTGGTCAAGCCGGTACGCCTCACCGAACTGCTCGCCCGTATCGAGGCCGTCACCCGGCGCGCCACCGCCGCGCGGGGCACGGCACGCAGCACCGCGCGCGGTGGCCCCGGGACGCGGACGGTCCGGGTCGCAGACGTCGAGGTCGACCTCGACGCCCGCCGGGTCCGGGTGGCCGGGGACGAGGTCGAGCTGACCGCGAAGGAGTTCGACGTCCTCGCCGTCCTGGCCGGACGCGCCGGTACGGCCGTCAGCCGGGAGCAGCTCCTGGACGAGGTGTGGGGCGACGCCCACCACGCCGTCTCCCGCTCCCTCGACGTCCACCTCACCCAGCTGCGCGCCAAGCTGCGCCGGCCGGGGCTGCTCACCACCATCCGCGGCTTCGGCTACCGCCTGGGCGACTGAGGGGCCGGCACGTGCGCACCCGGGTCCAGGCCGTGCTGCTGGTGTTCGGCATCCTCACCGTCGCCGCGTTCGCCGTGCCCCTGCTGCTGTTCACCGCCTCCGACCGCACCCAGCAGCTCGTCCTCGCCCGCAGCTCCGCCCTGGACCGCTTCGCCTCCCTCATGGACCAGGCGGCCGCCACCGGCGACACCTCCGCGGTCACCGCCGAGGCCCGCCGCTACACCGAGCTGTACGGCGAACCGCTCGTCGTCACCGACATCCGCCGCGTGCCCGTCGTCGAGACCGGCGGCATGCGGGCCGCCGACCCCGCCGTCGCCCGGCTGATCGACGCGGCCCTGCGCAACCAGACCGCCCACCCCCGGGGCCCGCTGCGCCCCTGGTCACGGGGCCACCGCACGTTCGCCGAGCCGGCCGGCACCGGCACCCGGGTCACCGGCGCCGTCGTCCTGCGGGCGTCCGTGGAGAACGCGGCCCACGACATCACCCGGCGCTGGGCCGCCGTACTGGCCGGCACGGCACTGGTCGCCCTCGCCTGCACGGCCCTCGCCCGCGCCGCGACCCGCTGGGTGGTCAGCCCGCTGCGCCGCCTCGACCGCGCGGTGGGGCGGCTCGCCGCGGGGCTGCCGCCCGACCGGACCAGTGCCGGCGGCCCGCCGGAACTGCGCCAGCTGGCGACCGGCTTCAACCGCATGGCGAGCACCGTCACGGCGGCCCTGGAACAGCAGCGCCGGCTCGTCGCCGACACCTCCCACCAGATGCGCAACCCCATGGCCGCGCTCCGGCTCCGCGTGGACGCCCTGCACACCCACCTGCCCGCCTCCGCCGACCGCACCTACACCGGGGTCACCACCGAACTCGACCGGCTGGAGACCCTGCTGGACGACATGCTGGCCCTCGCCACGGCGGAACACCGGGCCGGCGAACTGACGGTGACGGACGGCGCCGACGCCCGCTGCGACGCGGCCGAGGTCGTCCGGACCCAGCACCGGCGCTGGCAGCCGGTCGCCGAGCGCGCCGGGACCCGCCTCACGGCCGGGGCCCCGGGCCCGGTCCCGGCCGCCTGCACCGACCGCGAACTCACCCAGATCACGGACATCCTCGTGGACAACGCGATCAAGTACGCGGGCCCCGGCGCCACCGTCACCCTCGCCTGCACCACCGAGGGCGCCTTCGTGGCGCTCACGGTGACGGACGACGGCCCCGGTCTGAGCGCGGAGGAACTCCCCCAGGCCACGACCCGGTTCTGGCGCTCGGCCCGCCAGTCCGGGACGACGGGCACGGGCCTGGGCCTCGCCATCGCCGAACAGCTCCTGGCCGGCCGGGGAGGCCGCCTGCGCCTCGCACCGGCCCGGCCCCGGGGCCTGCGCGCCACGGCACTCGTCCCCCGCGCACGACCCGACGGCGGCGCACCATGACCCGGCACGGCGGTACGGCCCCGCGCGCCGCCGAGGGCGCAGTGGGCCGCCGTACCGCCCTGCGGGCCGCCGTCGGCTCGGCGGGCGCCGTCGCCCTCGGGGCCGTCCTCGCCGGGGACGCCTCACGCCAGGACCCCGGACCGAGCGGCGTCCTGCGCCTCGCCACGGGCGAGCCCACGGCGTTCTACGCGGCCTTCGGCCGCCTCCTCGCCGCCGAGGTCGAACGCGCCCACCCCCGCCTCAGCTGCCGCATCCGCACCACCGCCGGCAGCATCGCCAACATCGAGCTGCTGCGCGACGGCCACGCCGACCTCGCGCTCGTCCTCACCGACACCGCGCGGGCCGCCCAGGGCACCGGCCTCTTCCCGCGCCCGGTGCCCCTGCGGGCGATCGGCCGGCTCTACGAGACCTACCTCCAGTTCGCCGTCCGCGCCGACTCCCCCGTGCGGACCGTGTCCGACCTGGCCGGACACGAGGTGTCGCTCGGCGCCGTCGGCTCGGGCGCGGCCCTCCTCGGCGAACGGATCCTCCACGCCGCGGGCCTGTCGCCGGGCACCGACGTCCCCGTACGCCATCTGCGGCTGGCCGACGCCGCCGGCGCCGTACGGAACGGAACCGTCGAGGGCCTCCTCGTGGCGGGAGGCGTACCGCTGCCCACCCTCACGGACCTCGACACCGACCCCGGCCTGCGGTTCCTGCCGCTGGCCGGGCTGCTGCCCCGGCTCGGCGGCCACGACGGCCTGGCCGGCTCGGGCCTGGAGGAGGTGCCGTTCCCGCAGGGCGCCTACCGGGGTGCGGGCGGCGTCGCCACCATCGGCGTGTCCAACCTGCTGGTGTGCCGCCCGGGTCTGCCCCCGGCCGTCGCCGACGCGCTGACCCGCCTGCTGGTCCTGCGCGCCGGCGCCCTCGTCCCCGAGAACGCCGTCGGCGCCCAGTTCCTCGACGTCCGCAGCCTCATCGGCACGGGCAGCATCCCCCTGCACCCGGGCGCGGTGTCGGCGTACCGCTCGCTGCACGGCTGAGCACGCCCGGACCGCCCGCCCGGCGGCCGGACCCGCGGTCACCGGCTGTACGACCGCCTCCGGTGGCCCGGTGGCCGACCTGAACGGCGACGGCGCACCGCCGACCGCGCCTCCCCGCCCTCCCTCACCGGCACCGACCTGACCCTCGCCTTCACGTCCGACGACGGACCGGACACGACGGTCGGCCCCCGGCACCTGGTCGGGCAACGCGGCGAGGACGCCGAGGACACCGAGGACGTACGGGCCGTCGTGGCCGACTTCGACCAGCACGGCCCGTACGACCTCTTCATCACCGCCACCGGCCCGTTCGCCGGCGACGACCCCGTCGCCCCGGACGTGTCCGAACTGCGCCCCGGCCCCTTCTCACCGCGCGGCCGGGGAGAGGGCGACCGCCACAACAGGCGCTACCCGAAGCAGGCCGACCGCACCGACCGGCCGGCCCCCGACTCCATGCCCGGGGCCGCCCCGACGGCCTTCCACCCGCCGTGCCCGGCCGGCGCCGACCGCCCTCACGGGAGCACGCCTACCGCATCGCGACCAGGACGACGCTCGTGAGCACGCTCGTCACCACGAAGAACGGCGCGTTGAGGACGCCGTAGTAGAGGGGACGCGGGAAGTTCGGGTTGATGGCGATCTGGAAGGTCATCGCACCGAGGTAACCGACGCCGACGAGAAGCCCGAACACCACGGCGTCCCCCATACCGTTGATGTCGAGCGCCTCCACGAGCACCGCGCTGGTCAGGACGGTCAGAAGGAGGCACACCAGCGGACCCGCCGTGGTGACCACCGTCGGCGCGGGCGCCGGCGCGCCCTCGCGGCCCAGGGCCACGGCGTACGGCTTGGCGATCACGACCGCGAACCACACCCCGGCGAGCAGGAACGAGGCGACGGCCGCGATCGCGACGGCGGGCCAGACGATGTCGGCGAGAACGGAGAACACGCGCAGACTCCTTGCGGACGAGCGGCCCCTGTTGACCGCTGAGGGCAGGAGTCTTCGCCACGTAGCGGTCAGGTCGTGTCCGCTACCGGCGACCGTCGCACCGCGTGCGGCAGCCCTGCGTCACCTCAGTCGAACAGGGCGACGAGCCCGTTCACCCAGATCCCGAGCATCGCCAACGCCACCACCAGACATCCGCACCCGACCGCCCACCCGGCGAACCTGCCCTCCCCGGCGCCCGGTTCGTCGTCGCGCGGAGACGGCACCGCGTCCCAGTCGACCGGGCGCCCCAGGGCGTCGGAACAGGCGGTCCGTACGGCCGCCAGCTGCCGCGCGGCGAACGCGGAACCGGCCCGGGACTCGGGACCACGCCAGGCGAGCGCCCTCATGCGCCGCTGAGGAGTCCGGTACCTCGCTTCGAAGGCAGCGGTCTCGTCGGCGTCCCGGTCCTCCTCCAGGTACATCCAGCGCCCCGCTTCGGCGGGCTCGCCGTACAGCCGGTACACCTCGGCCAGACGGCGGCGCAGCGCCAGGTCGCCGGGGTAGGAGGAGACCAGCCCGCGCAGCCGCTGGCGCGCGACGGGGACGCGCCCGGCGGCCAGATCCGCGTCCACCCGGGCGAGCGTGTTGATCAGGGACATGACCGCATGATCACCCAGGACAGCGGGACGTCACGACCCCTTTTCGCCCCTCTTCCCGGCGGTCAATCGAGGCAGAACTCGTTGCCCTCGACGTCCTGCATCACGATGCACGACTCGTTGTACTCATCGGCCACCAGCACCTGCACGAGCGTCGCGCCGAGCGCGATCAGCCGCTCGGACTCGGCGCGGAGCGTGGCCAGGCGCTCCTCACCCACCAGCCCGGTACCGGCCCGCACGTCGAGATGGACCCGGTTCTTGACGACCTTGCCCTCGGGAACCCGCTGGAAGAACAGCCGCGGTCCCACACCCGAGGGATCACCGCAGGCGAACGCCGCACCCCGCCGCTCCGGCGGCAGCGAACGATCGAACGCGTCCCACGTGGCGAACCCCTCCGGCGGCGGCGGTACGACGTACCCCAACACCTCGCACCAGAAGCGGGCGACGCGCTCAGGGTCCGCGCAGTCGAAGGTGACCTGGAACTTCCTGATCGAAGACATCGGCGCACCCTAGCAGGGGGTCCCGGCCGCACAACCCCCCACGCCAACCCCCTTGTTGCCGAGGATCGCACGCCAGAAGGGGGTGGCGAACGCGCCCCGCTCCCGGTACCGGTCTGCTTGGATACCTGCGATGACGACGAGCCCTCCCCTCCTCCGCGCGGACGACGCCGGCCCCGACCGCCTGAAGGCCCTGCTGCAACGTGCCGCCACGGGCAGGGACGGTCAGGCCTGGAGCGACCTGTGGACGGAGCTGTACCACAACGGCTCCCTGGACCCCGCCCACCCGCTGGTCCTGCCCACGCTGGCCGACCTCGCGGAGACCGACGAAGCCGACACGGCGGCCCCGGCCCTCCACCTGGCCGGCGCCCTCCTCGTCCAGGCCGACCAGCAGCACGAGACCCGCACCCTACGGCACCAGTACGCACCGCACGTCGCACGCCTCCTGGACGCCGCGAACCGCCGGCGGCAGGTCACCACCGACCGGAACGACTACTGCCATCTGCTCGAAGCGATCCTGAACCTGGAGGGCGACATCCACTGGGCGGAGGCCCTGTTCTGGGGCCTCATCAGCGAGGAGTACGAACTCGACTGCCCCGATCCCGACGGGTGCGCGACGCTGTGGGTCGTTCTCGGCGAGCGGGGCCACTTCACCTCGACCGAGGACCACGCCCACGCCGACGACGCCGACACCTTCCCCCTCCATCCGGCCGACCCCCGCACCCTGCGAGGCCTCGGCCGACGCCTCCACGACCTCGCCCTGACCGACGCCCACGAGGACATCGCCCGCGCCCTGACCCACGCCTTCGGCCAGGCAACCTGCCCGGAGTGCCGCCAACCCTTCTCCATCGCCGCCCAGATCGCCACCGTCCCGAACTGACGACCGCGCCTGCCTTGGCGTACCGGTCACCCTTCACGCTCCGGTCGACCGCCGGAGGCCCCTCCCGGCCCGCATGGCCCGCCGGATGTCGGTGGCTTCGTCTACCTTCCCCTCATGACGCTGAACGAAATCACTCGACCTGCGATACTCCAGGCTGTCGCGGAGTACGACCGGCTCGGTCGGGACGCGTTCCTGGAGAGACACGGATTCGGACCGTCGCGCAGCTACCTGCTCCTGATCGATGGCAAGGAGTACGACTCGAAGGCCATCGTGGGGGCGGCGCACGGTTATCTGTCCGGGCGAGATCCCCTAGGGCGCGACGAGTTCTCCGGCGGCAAGGACCACGCGGCCAAGCTGTTGAGAAACCTCGGGTTCGAAGTCGTCGTCCGTGCGGCGGACTGATGCCTGACGGCACCTGACACCTCGGCGCGAGGAACGGTGCAAGGAAAGCCGATGAAGCTCAGCACGTGGAGTACGGCCGGGGGTACGTCGGCGCGCGCCTGTCCGGCGATCCCGGGCAGGCGGTCTACGACCGTCGGACCGAGCTCGGTCCGTCCCAGACATAACCGGCGGAGCGGGTCGGGATGACGTCGGGATGACTCAGCCCCAGACTTGCCGAACCACCCACCCTGACCTCCGCCGAACGGTGTGACGGTTGGACAAAGGCGGTGCGGTACGCGTCCGTCCGGTGTCGTTGATGTCAACCGTGAAGGTCAGGAGAGTGGGGAACCCTTTCGATCGCGAGGGGCGCAGCGGAGTCCAGCTCGATCGTGTCCCCTTCGTCTTCGCCGCTTCCTTCGACAGGGGAACGACCGACGGGAAGGACGATCAGCAAGGTGTGTGGCCGAGGCAGTCGACCGGTGTCCATGGGAGGGTCGTACTGGCCGACATCGATGACGCGCACCAAGGTCTCCGGGATGCCGACGAGGCATGTGTCGCCCGGTTCCAGGGTCCGAGGGTCCTGTTCCGTTCGGAAGAGTGACCACTCCCGACCGTCGGGTTCGACAGGAAGGGCGAACCGGCCGTTCCAGACGTACTGCGAGTCGGCATCGACTTCTCCCCATGGCCACTCGATCGACACGTCGAACCTCGACACCTCGGTCACCCGGGCCGGGGCGGACGCACACGACACCCGAAGTACGTTGCCCACCTGATAGTTCGGACTGCTGCCCTGTGTCACGTGCTCCCCCTCACCTGCGGAGACCGGCATCGAAGACTACCGGTGGGCCTGGGCTTCTTCTTGCCCTGGGTCTTGCCGGAAATCTCCAGGAGCTGGGTTTTTGCCGGTCAGGGGCAGCGTTCACGCGCGCCTGGTGGTCGTCTGGTCGTCATTGGCCACTGTCGAGCGATCCCTGACGGCCCAGAGGCGGCCCAGCGATGGGGGAGCCGTTCCCCTGCTACAACGGGCTATCGTGCCGTCGTGACGAGCGCGACGGAGCGTCCCTTCCTTTTCCTCGACGTTGACGGTCCACTGATCCCGTTCGGGCTGTCGTCCGGTCGTCCTCAGGCCGCTGCCACGGACGCCTCGGGAAACCCGCTGCTGACGCGACTCGACCCTGGGCTCGGATCTCGCCTCACAGCCCTGGGATGCCATCTCGTGTGGGCCACGACCTGGATGGAGGAGGCGAACGAGATCGTCTCCCCACGCATCGGACTGCCCAGGCTGCCCCTGGTGGAGTGGCCGGCCACTCACGCCGACGAGGGCCCGCGTGGCCTGCACTGGAAAACCCGACACCTCGTCGAGTGGGCCAATGGCCGATCGTTCATCTGGGTCGACGACGAGATCGATGCCATGGATCGTCTGTGGGTCGATGCCAGTCATTCCGGGCCGTCACTGCTTCACCGCGTCGACCCGGCCAAGGGCCTCACGGACGCCGACTTCACCGCGCTCGCCGACTGGCTCCGACTCGTCATACCGAGATGAGCACCGCTTGAGAAGTTCGGTCTGACCGCCTGTCCACCCGTGCTGCGCGGGACGGCCGTGGCTGTGTCAGACCGTACCGCGCCGCCGCTGTCCGCCGTCGTTGATGTCAGCCGTGGATGTCACCTCACACCGGCTGGGTCACTTGCGACGCTTGCGTGTCCTCGCCTTGCGTTCGGCTTCCTTGCGCTTCTCGATGGTGTACGACGACCACTCCCCACGGTGCAGGTGGCATCGCGACGCACCGACCATCGCCAGCCGTCGGCACCGCGTGCCCTTCTCTGTGAGTGCTCCACACCTGGACTGCGTACGAGCCACGTCTTCCACCCCCGGTCTCGACCGTCGTGCGGACCATTGCAGAATTGCCGGGCACATGTCCTCTGTGGAAGGCGCATTGCTCCGTGCAGTGGGTGCACGGTGGCCCAAGGAGGTTGCTCGGGGCGCACGCTTTCCAACTGTGTTGGTACCGCCCCGGGCCGAGTACAAGGTCGTTCACCTGCGTTCATGGACGGCTGGTCGTTTGGGCAGCTACCGCCTCCAGCCGTGTCTGAACGGCCGTGGACGGCGCCGAATGAGACGGAAACCGAGACGGCCGATCGCACCGGGCTCGCTAGCATCTTCGCTGTTGAGGGGGATCCATGGCGCTGGTCCGCAAGGGATCACGACGGATCGTCGTCGACGGTACGGCCTACCGCTGGCGGCTGCGGGGCAGGCCGACGTACTCCCAGGGCCTGGCCTGGTCGCCCTGCATATTCGTGGTCGAGCATGCCTTTCGCCGCAGACGTCGTTTGATTTTCTTGCTGGCGCATGGTCGCAGCGATCCGCAGGAGAACGGGGGTATCCGCAGGCGGCGGATACCCCCGCAGCGAAGGAGCTGTGGAAAGCAAAATAGCTTTTATGCGTAGTGGTCGGGAACCCGTCTACCAGGAGCTTCGTCGTTCCGTACAACCCATCCCCACCAACACCCCTACGTCACAGCCAGGTTGGAAAGGGCCCTCTGTACCTCAATAGAGAGCGTGCCGCGAGATTCAAAGGATCCCGACCGCAGCGAAGGCCGATTCGACTGCGGCGACCTTGAAGGTCAGCTGGTCCGCGGGCAGTGTTCGGAACAGAGTGCGCGCGCTGGCCACGACCGCGCGTCGGCTGTCGGTGAACTGCGAGGTGCGCGACAGCCGCTGCGTGAGGGCCAGATAGAATATGGCCGCCACCTCAGCTGGGCTCAGTGTGAGTGAGCCATCGTCGGCCTGTGCGGTGAACAGGTGGAAGGCCGCCTTGTTGTGGATCCCGCTGTTGACGTGCACCCCGCCCCAATCACCAGCCCGGGTATTGGGCAGCACGCGGAACTGATCCATGTGTGCCGGCTGCCCGAATCGAGGCGGGTCCGACAGGTCACGCAGCGGCTTGTCCCCGGGCAGGAGGTTCTCACCCAGCAGCCAGTCCCAGGTGCGGGGATCCTCCTTCCCCGAGTTGGCGACGATCGTTCCGAAGATGTCGGAGTAGGACTCGTTGAGGGCCCCTGACTGGAACGCGTACTCCAGGCGTGAGGTGTGGTCCGTGACACCGTGGAACATTTCGTGCGCCACCACGTCAATATTGGCGGACAGAGAGCGTAGTTCGTCTCCCCGCAGCACTTGGCCGTAGACCATTTGCCGGCCATCCCAGAAGGCGTTGATCCATTGCTTGGGGCCGGGACTGCTCTCGACGACGACGCAGTTGATCGTCGACCGCATGGGACCACCTCGCCCGTCAATGTTGTCCCGTCGCAGCACATTGCGCAGAAACTCGGATACCGCGACGGCGTTGGCGTGGGCGCTGACGGCGCTGGGTGTCCAGATCGGCGGATTGGTGATGAGGGCACCCGGCAGCCGATCACGGTCGACGGAGGGGTCACCGAAGTTGAAGCCGAAGGTCTGCACGTTGTGGACGGGGTCGTTCATCACCAGGCCTTCGCCTTGGCGTGTGACGAGGAAGGTGCGCTTGACGTCGAAGCTGTCGGTCGCCGTCTGCTCTTCACCAGTGGTCATGCTGGGTGTGCGCGGCAAGATGGATACGACCTGCGCGTCGTGAGCGTCCACCACGTAGTCGACGAACCGGGGCGGCTCGAATTGGCTTTCCTGGCCCGACTGAGGCTCAACCGTGTGGTCCAGGGTCACCGGCACGTCTTCGAGGATGTACACGAGCCGCCAGCGAGACGCGGTGGCGTCGAAGTAGTGGTTCAGGCGAGGAACCACACCGGCCAGGACGGGTACATAACCATGCGGCGCGGTGGCGGCCGCTGCCAGGGCGTCGCTCGCCGAGACGGTGGCGACCGGGTCGACCTCCTGGGGCTCGCCGAGAGCTGAGTCGATGCCGATCAGATCGTTGGCCTTGTCGAGTTCCACGGTCACCAGTGAGCCGTAGACCGGGATGTCGTTCAGTGTCTGACGGAACTTCACCGTGCGGGTGTCGGTGAGCGGGATCGTCTCCGTGCCGATCGTCTTGAACCGGCTGGTGACTCCGTTCGCCACCGGAGCATTGAAGGACGGCACCGTCGCGCTTGCCAGGGCCTGGTCGAGGTAGCGACGCGCCGCCATCTCGGGATCGAGGTCGCGCTCACTTTCGAGCCCCTGCGGCCTGACGCCGGGACGCGCGGCTTGCTCCTCCTGCAGTTGAGCGATGGTGCGGGACGACGACTCGTCGAATGTGTGCAACGAGAAGCTGCTCAGACCATTTTCTGCGGCTTGTTGGTTGGGCATGACACTGTTCTTTCCCGACAGGGTGCAGGGTTTCGCGAAAAACTCCAAAGGCCGGAAGCCCGAAGCCGATGGCCTCGGGCCCCGGCCTTTGGGTCAGGTGAGGTTGATCGTATGGTCGATCGAGGTCACCGGCGCGATTATCTTTCGCATGCCGAGCAGTCGGGAATCGCTGCTGCCCGTGGTCCAGCACCAGTCGAATGCCCGGTCTGGAAGGTGGGTGGTGAATCCGCCGCTCCAGCTCCGACTTCTGTCCTGATTCTCCGCGAAAAAGAAGTACTTCGCCCCGTTGACCGGGCCGGAACGCACCTTCGCCTCTGCGTTCGGAGCGATCCCGAACCATCCTTTCTTCGACCACGGGTCACCCTCCGACCCGCAGTCACTGTTTGATTAAGCGTAAGCGACCCAAACAGTCGTCGACGTGCTGTTCTGGAAATAGAGTCCCACGGTCATCCCTCCTGCGGCGTGGGGTCGTCACCGCGACCGTCGTCGCCGGCGTAGTCGCTCTCCATGCCGGGACGGTGGTCCTCACCGGTGGAGACCTCCGCCGTCCGATCCACCGGGACCGCCTCGCCCGTCTGGTCCGGACCGCGTGATCGCCGATATTCGGCAGCCTCGTCCGCCGTCCAGGCCCGTGACAATTTCTCTGCCCTAACGCGACACCTACTTCCTCGGTTGAGGCTGCCTCGAAACGGGCGTGTTACCGGGTGGCCTCATTTCACCAGGACCGAAGCGCCCGCCGAGGTCGCCGCTCCACCAGCGGTGTGAGTGAAGCTCCCATTTATCCAAACTAGCTTCAGCGCATCCGCGTGGCATCTTGGGACGTGCGATCAAGGCCGTAGTGTCGGTGAATTCTCCGGGCAGTGCGCCACGACTGGCGCGCTGTCCGCCTCAAGAATGTTTGACCTTTCGACGATTCCACGTCTTGATGTTTGAATGCTCGATGGTCCCCATATCATCAATTCTGAGATATAACTGGACCGTGATGCGCTCGGCGTGAAAGTTCGGCCAAGATGGAAACGCAACTCAATTCTGCGCGGCAGGCAGCAGGTCGCAAAAAGAACCTATGGTCGATAGTTCCGGAGCTCCTATCGACCGGGCGTTCGCTGATATGTGCCGGGCAGAAACCAAGAGCCTCGGTCACGGGTGCCGGCCTCGAACAAGTTCGGATCGACGAAACGGACTACGTTCGCCCGAATCGGACCTACCCCGAGGAGTCGGGCCGGCACATGGTCGGCGCGGACAGACAGAGATGCCTTTGATGAGCCATGGAACGTGCCCCCCGGACACGGCCCAGGTGCTGGACATGAGCGGCCTCGACTGACGACGACGCCCTCGTAGGAGCCACGGTCGGCCCCACAGGACGCGCACGGATGGACGTGACGTCCGAGGGCCCGAGCTCGTGCCAGCTGCCTCAGCCGGTCGACGCCCTCGTCTCTCATCCCGCCGGATGCACCCCGTCCCGTCCGCGTTGATGTCGGAAGCGGATGTCAAAGGCCCCGGACCATGATCGGTCCGGGGCCTATTGGCTGGTGCCCCCGGCAGGATTCGAACCTGCGACACCCGCTTTAGGAGAGCGGTGCTCTATCCCCTGAGCTACGAAGGCGAAGGTGTGGGCCGTGGTGTGCGGCCTCAGGCGTCAGCGTACCGGATGGCGGTCGTGGGGGTGGGGGGTCAGGGCGGGGGACGAGGGGGGAAGGGGGTGGCGGGGGTCAGTCGTTCGGGGTTCGTGTCACGCGTACCCGGTACTTCTCCGCTTCCGCCGTCACCACCGTCACCTTGATGCCGGTCCGGCGGTCCAGGAAGGTCTCGCCCGGGGTGAAGGTCGCGTCGGAGAGTTCCGCGTGGACGTTGGGGGTGCGGGTGCAGCCGCCGCTGTCGCGGCGGGAGTCGTAGACGGTGATCGGGCCCATGCCCGTGTCGACGTCCGCGTCGACGCGGTAGATCAGGATGCCGGGGCGGCACACCGCGTCGTCGTTGCCGGCGCGGGTGCGCAGTTCGACGGCGTAGCCGGAGTGGGCGTCCAGGGGGACGAAGACGAGTTTCGGGCCACCGGTGCGGGCCAGCGGGGTCAGCGTGTACTCCTTCGTCCCCGTGCCGGCCGCGCAGCCGACCTGGTCCGCGTCCAGCCAGCCCAGCTTCCACTTGTGCCAGGCGAGGAGGTCGTTGTTGGCGCCCCAGTCCTCGCTCATGATGTCCCAGTGGCCGACCGCGCCGCCGCCCTCGGCGGTGTAGAGGTCGGGCAGGCCGAAGACGTGGCCGTTCTCGTGCGGCAGGACGCGGTAGCCGGTGCGGTCGTAGGAGCCGGAGCCGTCGTCCTGGCGGGAGTAGACGAAGGACGCGTTGGCGACGGGGACGCCGTCCGCGGTCGGGGCCTCCCTGTTGCCGGCGAAGGTGACGGACAGGACCGTGTCCAGGGCGGCGGGGCCGGCGTTGGGGGTCACCAGCACGTTCAGCAGGTCGTACGCCTGGAAGTCCACCTTGTGGTCGGCCTCGGCCACGATGTCGCGGACCAGTTCGCGGTAGCCGGGGTCGAAGGGGGCGCCGCGCTCTATGCCGTACTCCCGGAAGGACTTGGGCATGCGCAGCCAGTCGGGTACGGGGATCTCGGGGCGGTAGTCGAGGCGGCCGTAGGAACTGGTGGTGAACCAGTCGCGGGTCTTCGGGAAGAACTCCCGGTAGCGGTCGAGGGCGTCGCCCTCGCCGGGCGCGTCCGAGAAGTCGATCATCAGGGTGAGGGCGCGGACCGTGCCGGTGGAGCGGGTGTAACCGGGGTCCGTGGGGATGCCCTCGGACATCTGGACCTCGCCGTCGCCGTCGATCATGCAGGGGCCGTGCGCGGAGGTGCGGGACGGGGCGCTGGGTCCCGCGCCGGGGACGGAGGTGCCGGGGGAGAGGCGGCCGTTGCCGGCCGAGGTGCTCACCGCGAGGGTCAGGGCGGTCACCGATGCCAGGGCGGCCAGGCGGCGCGGGGATATCCGGCGTCGGCTCGGCTGCGGCTGCATGCGGGGACCTCCGCTCCACACGGCAGCCGCCGGTTCCCGACTGCACCCTCTCGATCACCCTGCGTCGACGGGTGCGCGGACGCTCGCTGGAAGGGCCGATCGTGGGGCGGACCCGGTCCGGGGTGTGTGAGGCGGGTCACAGGAGAAGGTGCCGGGGGCGGGAAATAACCGGGGATCGTTTCCCCGTTTACACCTGTGTCCGCGCGAAACGGGGATTCCTTCCCCGGATCGCAGAGGGTGCCACCCCCGGCCCGCCGGACACGGGCAGAACGCCGGAGAACGCCGGAACGCCGGCAGAACGCCGGCGGAACGCCGGCAGGACACCAGCAGGACCGGGCAACACCCCCGGGATGTCCACCGGCCTTCCGGGACACCCGAGAGACTCAGGACACCCCGAGGCTCTCGGACACCGACAGAACCACAGCAAGCAACCGCCACAGCAACCGAGGAGTGCACCGTGCAGACCGCGACCCCCGTAGCGCGCAAGATGCCTCGGCCCCGTGCCGACGCGCTGCGCAACCGGGAGCGGATCGTCACCGCCGCCCGCGAGATGTTCGTCGAGTTCGGGCCGGACGTGCCGCTCGACGAGGTCGCCCGCCGGGCCGGCGTCGGCAATGCCACGGTGTACCGCAACTTCCCCGACCGCGACGCACTGGTGCGTGAGGTCGTCTGCTCCGTGATGGACCGTACGGTGCGGGCGGCCGAGCTGGCGCTCGCCGAGTCGGGGGACGCCTTCGAAGCGCTGGAGCGCTTCGCGCACACGGCCGCCGACGAGCGGATCAGTGCCCTGTGCCCGATGGTCTCCAGCACCTTCGACCGGCACCACCCCGATCTGGAGGACGCGCGCAGGCGTGCCGAGAGCCTCGTCGCACAGCTGATGGACCGCGCCAAGGCGGCCGGCCAGCTCCGTGCCGACGTGGAGTACGGCGATCTGATGGTGGGCGTCGCCCAGCTGAGCCGGCCCCCGGCCGGTACCGGCTGTATGAACGCCGACCGCTTCGTCCACCGTCATCTTCAGCTGTTCCTGGACGGGATGCGGGCCCCTGCCCGGACCGCCCTGCCGGGCGCGGCCGTGACCGTGGAGGACCTGCGCCGCTGAGCCACCCCTGACCGTCCACCGCCCGTCCTGATACCGGATCAGCCCGATCGCCGAACGCCGATCGCCGGGGTCATGTGATCGCCAGGATCACGCCAGGATCACCCCGTCACGAGGAGCGAGCTGATCGTGTCGATCGCCTGACCATCTGCATCTGTCACTCACATCACCGGCATCACCGGCATCACCCGCATCGCGGGTGCCGAGGCCTACGGCCGTCCCCTGGGCGCGTCGTTGCCTGAAGACACCCGATTTTTCGCTACAGAGTCCTGATTACCGTCACAAGCTCCGAAGTGGGTACCCCCATGTCTGCAACAGCCGCACCGGCCGGCAAGGCCGTCGGCGCCGTCCCCGACGCCAACCGCTGGAAAGCGCTCGTCTTCATCGCGCTCGCCCAGCTGATGGTCGTCCTGGACGCCACCATCGTGAACATCGCCCTGCCCTCCGCCCAGCAGGACCTGGGCATCTCGGACGGCAACCGCCAGTGGGTGGTCACCGCCTACGCCCTCGCCTTCGGCGGGCTGCTGCTGTTCGGCGGCCGTATAGCGGACCTGTGGGGACGCAAGCGGGCCTTCGTGCTCGGTCTGGGCGGGTTCGCCGTGGCCTCCGCCCTCGGTGGCGCGGCCACCAACGAGGCCATGATGTTCGGCGCCCGTGCCCTCCAGGGCGTGTTCGGCGCGCTGCTCGCGCCGGCCGCGCTGTCCCTGCTCGCGGTGATGTTCACCGACGGCAAGGAGCGCGCCAAGGCGTTCGGCATCTACGGCGCGATCGCCGGTGGCGGTGGCGCCGTCGGTCTGATCCTCGGCGGTTTCCTCACCGAGTACCTGGACTGGCGCTGGACGTTCTTCGTGAACATCCCGTTCGCCGTGGTCGCCGCGGCCGGCGCGTACTTCGTCATCCGTGAGCCCGAGGGCAGCCGCAACCGGTCGCCGCTGGACATCCCCGGTGTGGTGCTGTCGACCGTCGGTCTGGTCGCGCTGGTCTACGGCTTCACCCGCGCGGAGTCCGAGGGCTGGAGCGACTCCCTCACGATCGGCATGTTCGTCGCCTCCGCCGTGCTGCTCGCCGCGTTCGTGGCCGTCGAGGCCAAGGTCAAGGCGCCGCTGCTGCCGCTGCGCGTGATCACCGAGCGCAACCGCGGAGGCATCTACCTCTCGCTGGGCCTCGCCATCATCGCGATGTTCGGCCTGTTCCTCTTCCTGACGTACTACCTCCAGGTCGTGCAGGGCTACTCGCCGGTGAAGACCGGCTTCGCCTTCCTGCCGATGATCGCGGGCATGATCACGGGCTCCACCCAGATCGGCACCCGGCTGATGACCCGGGTCGCGCCCCGGCTGCTGATGGGCCCCGGCTTCCTGGTCGCCGCGCTCGGCATGCTGCTGCTGACCCAGCTGGAGATCGACACCTCGTACGCGGCCGTCCTGCTGCCCGGCATGCTGCTGCTCGGCCTCGGCATGGGTACGGCGTTCATGCCGGCCATGTCGCTGGCCACCCTGGGCGTCGAGCCGCGGGACTCCGGCGTCGCCTCCGCGATGGTCAACACCTCGCAGCAGGTGGGCGGCGCCATCGGTACGGCCCTGCTGAACACGATCGCGGCCTCGGCCACCACGTCCTACATCACCGACCACATCGGCGGCGCCACCAGCCCGGCCCAGCAGCAGCTGGTCCAGCTCGAGGGGCAGGTGCAGGGCTACACCAGCGCGATCTGGTTCGCCGTCGGGATCCTGGTGGCGGCCGCGGCCATCGCTATGACCTTCATCAACGCCGGCCGGCCGGCCGACACCGTGGTCACCGGGTCCGCCGACGAGACGGCCGGGGACGAGCTCCCGATCCCGGTGGTCGCCCACTGACGGTGCCGGTCCGCCGCCGCACTCCCGCGGCGGCCCCGGCCACCGGCAGCCGTACGCCGCCCGCGATGGCCCTGACCGTCGTCGGCCGTACGCCGTCCGCGGTGGTTCCGATTGCCGACGGCCCTACGCCTCCGGTGCTCGGCCGTCGGCAGCCGTAAGCCTCTGGTGGTTCCGGCCGTCGGCAGTCGTAAGCCTCTGGAGGTTCCGGCCGTCGGCAGTCGTAAGCCTCCGGTGGTTCCGGCCGTCGGCCGCTGACGGACCCGGTCCGCCGTACCCCTTCGGGCCACCCGTGCGGACGGGGAGGGGACGCCCCGTCCGCACGGCTTCCAGGACCTGCCCCGGCTTCCGCGTCAGCGGAGCCAGGGCAGGTCCGCACCCGCTTCGCTCGGCTGAAGTCCCTCGGCGACGATCGTCATGATCTCGCCGAGGGACTTCTGCTGTTCCGGGGTGAGCCGGTCGAAGACGGCCTGGCGTACGGCGTCCACATGGCCGGGCGCGTGCCGGCGCAGCACCTCGTGGCCCTCGTCCGTCAGCACCGCGAACTGGCCGCGCTTGTCGGAGGGGCAGTCCTCCCGGCGTACCCAGCCGTTCTTCTCCAGGCGGGCGACGGCGTGCGAGAGGCGGGAGCGGGTGATCTTCGCGGACATCGCCAGCTCCGTCATGCGCAGCCGCCGGCGCGGGGACTCGGCGAGCTTGACCAGCAGGCCGTAGTAGACGTGCGGCATTCCCGCGTCACGCTGGAGCTGGCGGTCGAGGTGGTCTTCCAGGAGGGTGGCGGCCTCGATGTACGAGCGCCAGACACGCTGCTCCTCGTCCGTGAGCCAGCGAGGTTCGTCGGCGTGTGCCGATGCGGGTGCCGTCTTCATGTACTCCACTGTACGACCGACCTCCTTGAAGGTTAAACAAACGGGGCGTACAGTCGTGAGTGGAAGTTGAGAGTTCAAGCAAGCTGGGTATGAAGCGCCCGGCTCCAGGGAACTCGCCCCGTCGAAGGGAGCCGCCGTCGTGACCGCCGCCACCCAGGAGCGCATGCCCGCCCTCTACCTCAGCCACGGCGCCCCGCCCCTGGCCGACGACCCCGTCTGGCCCGGTGAACTGGCCGCCTGGTCGGCCGGCCTGCCCCGCCCGAAGGCGATCCTCGTCGTCTCGGCCCACTGGGAGGAGGCCCCGCTCGCCCTCGGCGCCACCGAGACGGTCCCCCTCGTCTACGACTTCTGGGGCTTCCCGGAGCACTACTACCAGGTCACCTACGGCGCCCCGGGCGCCCCCGCGCTCGCCGACTCGGTGCGCAAGCTGCTGCGCGCCCCCGGCATCCCCGTGCAGGACGTCCCCGACCGGGGCCTGGACCACGGCGCCTACGTCCCGCTGGTCGAGATGTTCCCGGAGGCCGACATCCCGGTGCTCCAGGTGTCCATGCCGACGCTGGACCCGGTGCGGCTGATGGAGATCGGGCGCCGGCTCGCGCCGCTGCGCGACGAGGGCGTACTGATCATCGGCTCCGGGTTCTTCACCCACAACCTGGCCGCACTGCGGCAGGGCGGCATCCCGGCCTGGTCGGCGGAGTTCGACGACTGGGGCCGGCGCGCGCTGGAGACCGGTGACGTGGACGCACTGCTCGACTTCACCCGCAAGTCCCCGGCGGGCCTGCTCGCCCACCCGCGCACCGAGCACTTCGCCCCGCTCTTCGTGACCATGGGCGCCGCGGACGCCGCCGGTGAGCTGGGGGAACAGAAGTCCGTGATCGACGGGTTCTGGATGGGGCTGGCGAAGCGGTCGGTGCAGTTCGGCTGACGGTGCGCGGAGGGCCGCCGGCCTTCCGGCGGTCGGCGGGCGCGTGCCCCCATGCGCCTCGCCCGTTCCGTCCGCCGGTCGGCTAGAGCGGCTTCTCGTACCAGGCCACGTCCCACCAGCGGCCGAACTTGCGGCCCACCTCACGGTACGTGCCGACGTGCCGGAAGCCGAAGCGCTCGTGCAGTCGCGTCGAGGCGGCGTTCGGCTGGGCGATACCGGCGTAGGCGCGGTGCAGGTCCTCGTCCGCCAGGGCGTCGAAGAGGGCCTGGTAGAGCAGCGTGCCGATGCCGCGCCGGCCGACGTCCGGGGCGACGTAGACCGTCGTCTCCACGGAGGTCGCGTAGGCGGGCTTGGGACGGAAGGGGTTGGACGTGGCGTACCCCAGGATCCGCCGCGGGTCGGCGCCCGTGGCAACCATCAGGCGGTGGGGGCCGTCTACAGGGTGGGAGAGCAGCCAAGGGCGGCGCTCCGCCGGGGTGAACGGCACCGTGTCAAATGTGATCGCCGTCTCACGCACGTAGTGGTTGTAGAGGTCGGTGAGGGCCGTCAGATCGCCCTCCCCGCCCGGCCTGACCTGGACCTCCGCGTGCTCCGACGGCATCGCGCCCCCCTCCGTGGCCGGACAGGGTACTGCATGATCGGAAAAATCGAGGGGCGGGTTGGGAATTCTGTCCGGATTCCAGTCGTTGTTTCCTACGGATGCGGGCACCCGACCAGAGTCCGGAGAGACCCTGAAGACCGTGCCGAGCGTCCGCAGGACCACCCGCTGACCTCATCATCGCAAGGGAGCACGCATGGCAACCCGTGCCGTCGCCCGTCGTAAGTCCGCCACCGGCGAGACGGTCGACTCGGCAAGCAGTGTTCGCGCCCATGGCGGCGAGATCGCCGATCGCGACCTGGTCGGCATGTACCTCGACGAGATAGCGCGCACGCCGCTGCTCGACGCCGCCAAGGAGGTCGAGCTGTCCCAGATCATCGAAGCGGGTGTGTTCGCGCGGCAGATCCTGGACGGCCTCGAGGAGAACAAGGCCGGGGCCACCCCCGAGGAGCTGCAGGCCCTCGTCGACGCGAGCGAGCGGGCCAAGGACGTCTTCATCCGCTCCAACCTGCGCCTCGTCGTCGCCGTGGCCCGCCGCTACCCGCGCAGCGGCCTGCCCCTGCTCGACCTGATCCAGGAGGGCAACGCGGGTCTGGTGCGCGCGGTGGAGAAGTTCGACTACCGCAAGGGCTTCAAGTTCTCCACGTACGCCACCTGGTGGATCCGCCAGGCCATCACGCGGTCCATAGCCGACCAGTCGCGCACCATCCGCCTGCCCGTCCACCTGGTGGAGGAGCTGGGCCGGATCCGGCGCGTGCAGCGCGAGTTCAACCGTGAGCACGGCCGGGAGCCGGAGCCCGCGGAGATCGCCGCCGAGCTCGGCTCCACGCCGGAGCGCGTCACCGACGTCCTGGACTGGGCCCGCGACCCGGTCTCGCTGAACATGTCGGTGGACGACGAGGGCGAGACCCAGTTCGGCGACCTCCTGGAGGACACCTCCGCGGTGTCGCCGGAGCAGTCGGTGCTGACGCTGCTGCGCAGCGAGGAGCTGGACGACCTGATCGGCCGCCTCGACCAGCGCACGGCCTCCATCATCAAGATGCGCTACGGCATCGAGGACGGCCGCGAGCGCACGCTGACCGAGGTCGGCAAGGAGCACGGCCTGACCCGCGAGCGCATCCGCCAGATCGAGAAGCACGCGCTGCTGGAGCTGAAGAAGCTGGCCCGCGACACCGGGTTCGACGCGGCGGCGTGACATCCGCCGCAGGCGGGGTAGCGTGACGCGCCGGTGTACCGCGCGCCTTCGACGCGGTAGCGTGCCGCGCGGTGCCCAAGAGGTAGCGTGAGGTGCGGACTCGGTGCGGTGGCGTGAGGCGACGGCGTGAAGTGGGGGTGCGGCACGGTGGTGCGAAGCGACCGGCCGCGTGCGCCGGGTGGCGAAAGACCGCGCAAAACATGGCCGTTGTCCGCCGCTTCAACCCGGTGGGCTCCGGGAACAAGAATGCAGAGCCCAGGAGTTCGGATCCCGAGCCCAGGAGTTCGGGTCCCGGGGGCCTGAGCCCTCTGGATCTTGAGCCTGCTGGGCCAATGAGAGCCACGTCCCGACGCACAACCCCCCCCGGCGCCGGGACTTCCCAAGGCCGGGTTCGGCGCCCCTCCCCCCGGGCGCCGGGCCCGGCTTTCTCATGTCCGGTGTCAGCGGGCCACCCCGAACCTGAACCCCGGGGTGGCCCGCCAGATGGCAGATTGTGCCACATGGGCATAGCCTGCCGGGCGTGAGCAGCACCACCCCGACGCCCCCTCCTCCGCCTTCCGCGCCTCCCGCGGTCTCGCTGACCGAACGGCGCAAGGCCGAGACCCGTATGGAGATCGCCCGCGCGGCGGCCGGTCTCTTCGTCCGGCAGGGCCTGCGGGCCACCCGGGCCGAGGACATCGCCCAGGCCGCCGGCATCGCACCGCGCACCTTCTACCGCTACTTCGCCAGCAAGGAAGAGGCCATCGGCCCGCTCTACGCGGCCGGCGCCCAGCGCTGGGTGGAGGCGGTGCGCGCCGCACCCGCCGAGCTGCCCCTGCCGCGGGTCCTGGAGGACGCCGTGCGCCACACGCTGACGCCCGGCGTCGGAGTGTCGGCCGCGTCGTGGAACTGGGCGCGCACCCTGATCCGGCTGGCGGAGGCGAACCCGGCCCTGCGCAGGGTGTGGGCCGAGGCATGCCAGGCGTCGGAGCGGAATCTGACGGTGGCGCTGGAGGAGCGGCTGACGGCCGGTCAGGCCCCGCACGGCAGCGACAACGTTGCCGACCTCGTCGCGGACCGCGCTGCCGACCTTGTCGCGGACGGTGGTGCCGACCTCGTCGCCGATCGTGCTGCCGACCCCGTCGCCGACCGCGCCCGGTTGTGCTTCGCCGCGGCCGTCGCGAGCGCGGCCGTGCGCACGGCCATGGAGAGCTGGGCGGCGGGTGACGGCCCGCCCGAGGGCCCGGGAGGACCGGTCGAACTGGCGGTGGGCAACCTGGAGGCGCTGCGGGACTTCCCGTGGGGTGAGATGGCAGGCCCCGGACGGCAGCCTGACGTCATGTCATGAGCCGGTACCCACGCCCACGCCCACGCCTGTGCCCGTGCCTGTTCCCGTTCACGTTCCCGTATCCGAGCCCCCGGCCGCCCGGCTCATCCGTTCCCCCAACGCCCGGACGACGTCCACGAGTTCCGCGGGCTCCTGCACGGTGAACTCGTGTCCCAGCATCGCCAGCCGTACCGCCGTCCACTCCTTGGCGCCCGTCACCGTCGCGCGCAGCCGGCAACGGTCCCCGTCCAACGGCTCGGGCGCGCCCAGCCAGCCCGGCAGTCGGGCCGCGATCACCTGGGCCGGTGCGGCGAAGGTGACGACGAGCTCGTACGACTCCTGTGTCCGGTGCATGGACCGGCGCAGGTACTCCGCCGCACTCCCGGTCGGCAGCTCCCTGGGTGTGAAGCGCGCCCCGGTGGCGAAGGGCTCGCTCACCCGGTCGACGCGGAACGTCCGCCAGTCCGCGCGGTCGAGGTCGTAGGCGACGAGGTACCAGCGCCGCCCGGTCGACACCAGCCGGTACGGCTCCGTCACGCGCCGGGACTCCGTGCCGTCGGCGGCGCGGTAGGCGAACCGCAGCCGCTCGTGCCCGGCCACCGTCGACGCCATGACGGTCAGCGTCTCGGGAGCGATCGTCGCTCCGTCCCCGCTGGTCAGCGGGGTGGTCGCGGCCTGGAGGGTGCTGACGCGGTGGCGCAGTCTGCCGGGCAGCACCTGTTCCAGCTTGGCGAGCGCCCGTACGGACGCCTCGTCCACGCCCTCCAGCGCGTGCCCGGCGCCGGCCCGCAGGCCCACCGCGATGGCCACCGCCTCCTCGTCGTCGAGTACCAGCGGCGGCATCGCCTTCCCGGCGACCAGCCGGTAGCCGCCGTCCGCGCCCAGGGTCGCCTGCACGGGATAGCCGAGCTCCCGCAGCCGGTCGATGTCCCGCCGGATCGTGCGCCGGGAGACGCCGAGCCGGTCGGCCAGCTCGCCGCCGGGCCATTCGCGGGGCGTCTGGAGGAGGGAGAGGAGCTGGAGAAGCCGGGCCGGAGTGTCCGTCGTCATGGAGACGAGGATGCCGCAGAAGTAGGACACGATCTGACCTACTGGGGTCATAGCTTCACGGACATGACCTTCACCGACACCCCGCAAGCACCAGGGCCCGTCGCGGGCGACCGTCGCCGCTGGTTCGCGCTGGCGATCGTGATGACCGCGGCCTTCATGGACCTCGTCGACGTCACGATCGTCAACATCGCGATCCCCTCCATCCAACGCGACGAGGGCGCCACCTTCAGTCAGATCCAGTGGATCACCGCGGGCTACGCGCTGGCCTTCGCCGCCGGGCTCGTCACCGGCGGCCGGCTCGGCGACATCCACGGCCGCAAGCGGGTCTTCCTCATCGGCATCGGCGGCTTCACCCTCGCCTCGGCGCTGTGCGGCCTCGCCGTGAACCCGGAGATGCTGGTCGCCTCCCGCATCCTCCAGGGCGCCATGGCGGCGCTGATGGTGCCGCAGGTGCTGTCGATCGTCCACGCGACCTTCCCGGCGCACGAGCGCGGCAAGGTGTTCGGGCTGTTCGGCGCGATCGTCGGCCTCGGCGCCGTGTCCGGACCGCTGCTCGGCGCGCTGCTGACGGAGTGGAACCTGTTCGGCCTGGAATGGCGGCCGATCTTCCTGATCAACCTGCCGGTCGGCATCGCCGGACTGCTCCTCGGCAGCCGCTTCATCACCGAGTCGAAGGCGCCGCGCGCCCTCAAACTGGACCTCGTCGGTGTCGCGCTGGTGACGCTGGGCCTGCTGATGCTGCTCTACCCGCTCACCCGCGGCCGTGAGCTGGGCTGGCCGCTGTGGGGGTACGTGTCGATGGCCGGCGCGCTGGTGGTCTTCGCGGCGCTGGTGGCGTACGAGCGGAGGAAGAGCGCGCGGGACGGCTCACCGCTGATCGAGCTGTCGCTGTTCAAGGTGAAGAGCTTCGCGGCGGGCATCGCGGTGCAGACGGTGTTCGGCATCGGCCTCGGCATCTTCTTCCTGGTCTGGACGCTCTACATGCAGATCGGCCTGGGCTGGAGCGCGTTGCGGGCCGGGCTGACCGGTGTGCCCTTCTCGATCGCCGTCTCGGTCGCGGCCGGGATGTCGGTGCAGCTGCTGGTCCCGCGCTACGGACGCAAGGTGCTCCAGGCGGGGGCGCTGGTGATGGCGGCCGGGGTGCTGATCTACATCTGGGAGGCCGGGCGGTACGGCCAGTCCATCGCCTCCTGGCAGATGGCGCTTCCGCTGGTGGTCATGGGCGTCGGCATGGGGCTGATCGTCGCTCCGCTCACGGACGCGGTGCTGTCCGAGGTGCCGCGCGAGCACGCCGGGTCGGCGTCCGGCCTGATCAACACCGTGCAGCAGATGGGGAACGCGCTCGGGCTCGGCCTGGTGTCGGTGGTGTTCTTCGGCGTGATCGACGAGCGGGTCGAGTCGGCCGGGGCGGGGCCGGCCGCCTTCGCGGACGGCTTCCAGCACGCGCTGGGCTGGGTGGCCGCGGTCATGGGCGTGATCTTCCTGCTGATGTTCGCCCTGCCGAAGCGCCCGGCCCAGCACGTGGAGGGCGCGGAGGAGGCTCCGGCCGCGGTGGGGAAGGAGCCCGAGCTCGTCTCCTGACCGGGGCGTGTCCTGGAGGGGCGTCTTCGGGATGCGTTCCGAGGACGGGTGGGCCCGGCACTCAGGGGGGTGCCGGGCCCACGGGTGCCCACGCGGTGGTCCGGCCCCCTGTGCAGCGGGAAGGGCCGGAAAGACGGACGCGATCGGATGCCCGTTCATGCCCGATCGTGCCCGTACCTGTTTACTTGCCGGACATCTGGGCGTACTCTCCGAGCGAAACCACACGTTCGGGCATGGCTGGGCCGGCCCCGGACCCGACTCGGAGGCAGCCGGACATGTACGCACCGGAACGCCAGCAGGAGATTCTGCGGCTAGCCCGCGAAGGCGGCCGGGTGGACGTGGTCTCGCTGGCCGAGGAGTTCCAGGTGACCGCCGAGACCATCCGCCGGGACCTGAAGGCCCTCGACCGCGCCGGCCTGGTCCGCAGGGTGCACGGCGGCGCCATCCCCGCCGGCCGCCTCGACTTCGAGCCCGACCTCGCCGAGCGGGAGACGACCGCCGCCGACGAGAAGGACCGCATCGCCAAGGCCGCCCTCGCGGAACTCCCCGCCGACGGCACCCTGATCGTCGACGCCGGTTCGACGGCCGCCCGGCTCGCGGAGGTCATGCCGGCGGAGCTCTCCCTCACCGTCGTCACCCACAGCCTGCCCATCGCCGCCCGCCTCGCCGACCACCCCGGCATCCAGCTGCACCTGGTCGGGGGCAGGGTGCGGCACCGTACGCGCGCCGCCGTGGACGCCTGGGCGCTGCGCGCGTACGCCGAGATCCGCGCGGACGTCCTGTTCGTGGCCGCCAACGGCTTCTCCGCCGAGCACGGTCTGACCACCCCCGACCTCGCCGAGGCCGCCGTGAAGCGCGCGGCCATGGCCGCCGCCCGCCGCGTGGTGCTGCTCGCCGACTCCTCCAAGCACGGCCAGGAGCACTTCGCCCGCTTCGGCGACCTGGGCGACGTGGACCTGCTGATCACCGACAGCGGGCTGAGCCCGCAGGACGCCGCCGCCATCGAAAGCGGCGGCACGGAAGTGGTACGCGCATGATCCTCACCGTCACCCCCAACCCGTCCCTGGACCGCACCTACGAGGTCCCCTCGCTGGACCGCGGTGAGGTCGTCCGGGCCACCGGCGAACGCGTCGACCCCGGCGGCAAGGGCGTCAACGTCTCCCGCGCCGTCGCCGCGGCCGGGCGGCGCACGGTCGCCGTACTGCCGCTGGGCGGCGCGCCGGGTGCCCTGGTCGCCGACCTGCTCGACGCGCAGGGCATCGAGGTCGCGCCGGTGCCGGTCGCCGGCGCCACCCGCTCCAACATCGCCCTCGCCGAGTCGGACGGCGTCCTGACGAAGATCAACGCGCCGGGCCCCGAACTGACCCCGGCCGAGCGGGAACTGCTCCTCGACACCGTGCGCCGGCAGTCCCCGGGCGCCGACTGGATCGCCTGCTGTGGCAGCCTGCCGCGCGGACTCGCGCCCTCCTGGTACGCGGCCCTGGTCGCCCGGGCGCACGCCGCCGGCGTACGCATCGCCCTGGACACCTCCGGGCCCGCGCTGCTCGCGGCCCTGCGCGAGCGGCCCGACGTGGTGAAGCCGAACGCCGAGGAACTCGCCCAGGCCGTGGGGCGCCCCCTGGCCACCGTGGGTGACGCGCTGAAGGCGGCCGAGGAACTGCGCGCGACCGGCGCCCGGGCCGTCCTCGCCAGCCTCGGCGCCGACGGACAACTGCTCGTCGACGCGGACGGCGCCTGGTTCGGCACCGCCTCGGTGGACGGCGTCCGCAGCAACGTGGGCGCGGGCGACGCCTCCCTCGCCGGATTCCTCATCGCCGGCGGACGCGGCCCCGAGGCGCTGGCCTCGGCCGTCGCCCACGGCGCCGCGGCCGTCCGGCTGCCCGGCAGCGTGATGCCGACACCGGACGACCTGGCCCCCGACGCGGTGACCGTCACGGCCGAGGTGCCCGTCGACCGCCCCTTGCGGGAGCCGGCGTCATGACCCCCCGCCCGGCGGCCGGACCCGCCCCCGCTCTTCCCCTCCCCCTCCTCACCCCCGTCCCCTCTTACGCCCACCCCGCTGCACGGGCGATACGCGTGCGAAGGAGCCCGCGATGAGCGACATGATCACCGCGGACCTGGTCGATCTCGATCTCGACCTGTCCGCCGACACCAAGGAAGCCGCGGCGCGTGCCCTCGCCGGGCGCATGGTGGCCCTGGGCCGGGTGACCGACCTGGACGGCTTCCTCGCCGACGTCGCCGCCCGCGAGGCGCAGATGCCGACCGGCCTCGACGGCGGCATCGGCATCCCGCACTGCCGCAGCACGCATGTCACCGAGCCGACCCTGGCCTTCGGGCGCAGCGGTGCCGGGATCGACTTCGGCGCGGCGGACGGGCCCGCCGATCTGATCTTCCTGATCGCCGCCCCGGCCGGTGCCGACGACGCCCATCTGACGATCCTGTCGTCGCTGGCCAGGCAGCTGATGAACGCCGAGTTCACCACCGCGCTCCGGTCGGTGGGCGACGCGGCGGCAGCGGCGGCGCTCATCCGCGGCGACGAGCCGCCGACGGCCGCCGGGAGCGGCACCGCAGACTCCGTGGCGGCGCCGGCGGCGGCCTCCGCCGGCGCCGCCACGGTCACCGACGAGCCGAAGCCGAAGCCGGCTCCGTCCCCGGTCACCGACGGCGCGGAGGCCACCCCGGTCGCTCCGGGTGCCACCCCGGTCGCTCCGGGTGCCGCGACGGCCGCCCCGGGTGCCGCCACCGCCGCGGCCGGTGCGGAGCGCCGTCCGTTCCGGGTGGTCGCCGTCACCTCCTGCCCCACCGGCATCGCCCACACCTACATGGCGGCCGAGTCGCTGGAGAACGCCGGCCGCGAGGCGGGCATCGAGATCGTCGTCGAGACCCAGGGCTCCGCCGGCTTCACCCGGCTCGACCCGGCCGTGATCGCGGCGGCGGACGGCGTGATCTTCGCCCACGACGTCCCCGTACGGGAGAAGGACCGCTTCGCCGGCAAGCCCACCGTCGACACCGGCGTCAAGGCGGCCATCAACCGCCCCGCCGACCTGATCGCCGAGGTCCGTGGCAAGGCCGAGCGCGGCGAGGTCACCGGCGTGGCCGCCGCCTCCGGCGGTACGCCCGTCGAGCGCGCCGGCGACAGCGGCGAGGGCTACGGCACCAAGCTGCGCAAGTGGCTGATGTCCGGCGTCAGCTACATGGTGCCGTTCGTCGCGGCGGGCGGTCTGCTCATCGCCCTCGGCTTCGCCATCGGCGGCTACGAGATCAACAAGGCGCCGTCGGTGATGGACCACTTCGTGTGGACCCAGGCCGACAGCTGGGGCGCGCTGCTCTTCCAGATCGGCGGCGTCGCCTTCGGCTTCCTCGTCCCGGTCCTGGCCGGGTACATCGCCTACGGCATGGCCGACCGGCCCGGACTCGTGCCCGGCTTCGTCGGCGGCGCGATCTCGCTCACCATCAACGCCGGCTTCCTCGGCGGCCTCGCGGCCGGTCTGATCGCCGGTGGTGTGGTGATCGCGATCCAGAAGGCGCGCATCCCCACCGCGCTGCGCGGCATCATGCCGGTGGTGGTGATCCCGCTGATCTCCGCCGCGGTCGTCGGATTCCTGATGTTCGTCGTGATCGGCAAGCCGATCGCCGAGGCGCAGAAGGGCATGACCGACTGGCTGAACGGCCTCACCGGCACCAACGCCGTCCTGCTCGGCGCCCTGCTCGGCCTCATGATGTGCTTCGACCTCGGCGGCCCCGTCAACAAGGTCGCCTACACCTTCGCCACCGCCGGGATCGCCGTCGCGAGCCCCAGCGACTCCGCGATGAAGATCATGGCCGCGGTGATGGCCGCCGGAATGGTGCCGCCGCTGGCGATGGCCCTGGCCACCACGGTCCGCGGCAAGCTCTTCAACCGGACCGAACGGGAGAACGGCAAGGCCGCCTGGGTCCTGGGCGCCTCCTTCATCTCCGAGGGAGCGATCCCGTTCGCGGCGGCCGACCCGCTGCGCGTGATCCCCGCCTCCATGGCGGGCGGCGCCGTCACCGGAGCCCTGTCCATGGCGTTCGGCGCCACCCTGCGCGCCCCGCACGGCGGCATCTTCGTGGTCCCGCTGATCGGCAACCCGCTCCTCTACCTCGTCGCCATCGCCGCCGGTGTCGGTGTCACCACCGCCCTGGTCATCGTCCTCAAGGGCCTGCGCAAGCCCGCCCCTGCCGCCGCCGGGACCGGCGAGGACACGTCCGCTGCGGCCACGGGCAGCGCGGGCAGCAAGGAGCCGGTGGCCGCCTAGAGCCACGACGACGCGTCCATATGGGTAGGTATGGGTGGTTCATGCCTACTGCGATATAGATCACGCTCATCACGATCCGGGTTCACCAGCCCGGATCGTGGTGTCTACTGGGCCGCATGCGTGAGCACGAGACGATCTCGCGGACCACGGGTGCCACCGTCATCACCCTGGTGGCCGTGGTCTGCGCGGCGGGTCTGGCCGGTGCCCTGCGGCGTCGACGCGGGCGGATACGCGAGCGCGCGCGAGAGCGCCGGGAGGCGGCCCACCGGCACACGCCGCACGGCACCCCGGCCATCCCCCGCCAGCGAAGGACGGGCCCGGCCGCCGAAGCGGTCCACCTCACCGAAGCGGAACGCGACGCGTTCGCCGGGCTGGTACGACGCCTCAGCGAAGGGCGCTGAGCCTCAGCCTCGTCAGCATCAGGAGACCTGCGCCGCCCGGCGCTCCATCGCCTCCCGCGCCGCCTCCTCGCTGACATACACCTCGCACATGTGGCGCCCGTCGGGCGTGACCGTGTGCTCGACCTCCCACAGGGACAACTCCGCGCCGTCACCCAGCAGGAACGCGTGCTCGTAGAGCGAGAAGGCCAGCCGCGTACGCCCCGCACGGGACGGCCGGCCGAAGGCCTGCGTGATCCGGTGCGCGCACGCCGTGGCCAGCAGGGCGGCCGTCTCCGCACCCGGCCGGTCCACGTTCTCCGCCCGGCGCAGTAAACGGCGCGCGTGGTCCGCGGAACCCTCCGGGACGTAGACGTGCCGCAGGGCGGGGGCCGGAGACAGCTGCACCGTCACCGGCAGCTCGAAGTCCGTGGTGTCCGGCGGCAGCGGCAACCGGGCCGTGGCCGTGCGCAGTTCCTCCTCGTCCACGTACACCTCGTGCTGGGGCTCGGCTCCCGCGGCGGTGTTGTGGACGAGCTCCCACAGGGTGAGCGCCGAACCGTCGGCGAGCAGCCAGGTGTGCCGGTACGTCTCCCGGTGCAAGCCCGCGCTGTGGTGCGCGGAGTGCAGCGAACTGTCGTGCACCAGCGCGCAGTCCAGCCGGCCGACCGTCTCGTCGGGCAGCTCGAAGGAGTTCAGGGCGCGGCCGAGGAGTCGCGCGAGGTGCTCCTCCGGAGACTCGGGTGGATCGGGTGGTTCGTACGCTTCCGTCTCGTACGGAACGCTCAAGGTTTCTCCCGGCGTTGCTGCATGTCACCTTGTGGGTGCATACCGTAGCCCCTCGGCCGGACATCATGTCCCGGAACCGAGAAATCGGATGGCGGGGGAACGAGCGGGTCGCGGGAGAAATTCCCGGGCCGCCCGACGGGGCGGCCGGCGAGCGGTTTCTTCACCGTTCCCCGTACAACTCCCCGTGATTCGGCCACGATCCGCCCGGCCCGTCCACCGGCCCGGCGGCCCGTACGGCTCGTACGATCGCGCGGGTCACCAGGTCCGCGCCCGCCGCGAGCACCTCGTTGAGGGCCAGGGGATCCGCCGCGTCCAGCGGGCGCTCACCGGTGGCCAGGGTGAACACCGTGTCCCCGTCGCTCAGCAGATGCACCGGCCGGACCGCTCGCGCGATGCCGTCGTGAGCGGTGCCCGCCAGTTTCTGCGCCTGCGCCTTCGACAGGTCGGCGTCGGTGGCGACCACCGCGAGCGTGGTGTTCAGCGGGGGAGGCGCGTTCCGCTCGGCCACCTGCGCGAGCCGGCGCAGCGCCGCCTCGTGCACCTCCGCCGCCGGGTAGCGCACCCGGCCCTGGAACAACTCCCCGTACAGCACCCCCGTTTCCGGATCCAGTGCCGACCCCGCCGCGTTGGCCACCACCAGCGCGGCGACCGTGATGCCCGACTCCAGCACCGCGCTCGCGGTGCCGACACCGCCCTTCAACTGGCCCACCACCGCGCCCGTGCCGGCGCCGACACAGCCCTGCTCCACCGGTGCGCCCGGTCCGGTCGCCGCAGCGGCCTCGACCGCGGCCCGGCCCGTGGCCGCGTCCGGGCGGGCCCGGAAGTCGCCGCCCCGGCCCAGGTCGAAGACGCAGGCGGCCGGCACCACCGGCACCACGTGCGCGGAATCCGGACCGACCCGCACCCCGCGGCCCCGCTCCTCCAGCCAGGCCATCACCCCCGACGCCGCGTCGAGCCCGTAGGCACTGCCCCCGGTGAGCACGATCGCCTCGACCCGCTGCACCAGGTTGCGCGGATCGAGCGCGTCCGTCTCCTTGGTGCCGGGGCCGCCTCCGCGCACGTCCACCGCGGCCACCGCCCCGCCCTCGGGGGCGAGCACGACCGTGGTGCCCGTGAGCCAACCGTCGCCGGTGCGCGTCGCGTGTCCCACGCGCACCCCGGCCACATCCGTCAGAGCGTCAGCTGTCATGAGACCAGTTCTGCCCGCCGGCCGGGGCCGTACCCTTGGCGTATGAGTACCGCCCCCGAACCCTCGCCCCGTGACGCGAAGCCCGCGCTGGTCTTCGACGACCCGCTGGAACAGCAGTCCTCGGACGACACGGACCGCGGGTGGGGCGATCGCCCCTCCGGCGACAGCGCCTCGGACCTGAAGCGCTTCCTCGACGAGAAGCCGCCCCACCACATCTGACCCGCCCGCCGGCGGGCGGCGCCGCTATCGCTCGCCGGGACCCGCACCGCGCTGCGCGACGAGGGTGTCGCGGATCTCCTTGAGCACCTCCAGCTCGGAGACCTCGACGACCTCCTGCGTGCCCTCCTTGGCCTTCCTGCGGGCCTCCACCCGGGCCAGGTACTTCGCCATGGGCAGCACCATCAGGAAGTAGACGACCGCCGCGGTGATCACGAACTGCAGCGTCGCGCCGAGGACCGAGCCCCACAGGATCCTGACGCCGGTCGCCGTGTCCCCGGCGCCCTCGCACGGGCCCTTCAGGCACGAGGCGTAGCTGTCCAGGTTCTTCGTGCCGAACGCACCCACCAAGGGGTTGATGACGCCTTTCACCACCGCGTTGACGATGTTGGTGAAGGCGGCGCCGATGACCACCGCCACGGCCAGATCGACGACGTTCCCGCGCGTCAGGAAGGCCTTGAAGCCCGCCCACACGGATTCCTTCTTCTCGCTCACGTCGAGCCCCCAGTTCAGATGCGCACTGCGCGGAATCAAACGCTCCGCAACCTACGCCAGAGCGGTGCCGACGTGTCCAGCCGGGTCGCTCGAACGAGGTCCCCGACGGGCGAACGAGGCTCGAAAACGCACCGTTCACCACATCGTCACCGCCAGCCGTGCCGTGGCACTCGCGCCGGCCAGCCCGGCCGCGGTGGCGCGCGGAACCGACAGCACCAGCAGGGCGCCGCCGTCATCCGCGCCGTCATCCGCGCCGGCCACCGGTTCCGGCACCTCGGTGACCCGGGCACCGCGCGCGACCACACGGGCTTCACCGCCGGACACCGTCTCCTCGGCGGCGATCACGTCCACCCGGTCGCCCGGCCGCAGCAGCCGTACCGTCGCCCCGTCGGCGATCCGCACGGCCGCCGTCACCGTCGCGCCCGCGCGCCGCGCCCGTACGGGAGGGTCACCGGGGGACGACGCGGCGGCCCGGGCGGCCGAGGTCCCGCCGGGATGGCCGCGGGAGCGGTCCGCGTCCCGGGGTCCCGCCGCCACCAGCGCCGCCGCCGTGACCGCGAGGCCGACCGCCACGGCCCGCCTCCGGTGCCGGACGAGCCGGCCCGGCAGCGGCAGGCCGCCGCGCACCCGCACCGGGGCGAAGTGCGGCACCTCGCACGGGGCGGGGACATCGGCGCCGGGCGGCCGAGGCCCGGCGGGGGAGGGGGTGCGGTGCGCAGAAGGGACGGGGGAGGGGGAGCGGTGCGGGGAAGGGGAGCGGTGCGGGGAGGGAGAGCGGGACACGGGGACCACCACCTGCGACGAGGGACCGGCTTGCGACTCCCACGATGAGGCTTCCCGCCGATGCCCGCCGGGCCCTGTGGACGCCCACGGACCTGTGGACAAATCCGCCACCCGAACGAGAGCCTCCGCCCACCTGATGCAATCCCTGCATCCCCGGCCGGCCGTCGGCGGCCTACGGCAGCGCGAACCCCGGATCCATCCCGCCCAGCGCCGCAGTGCACAGACAGTCCCGCTCCTCCGTCGCCGGCAGCGCGGCCACGGCGTCGAAGAGCACCCCGCGCAACCGGTCCACGTTGGCGGCGAACACCCGCAGCACCTCGTCGTGGGAGACCCCCTCACCCGTCTCGGCGCCGGCGTCGAGGTCGGTGACCAGGGTCAGCGAGGTGTAGCAGAGCTCCAGCTCACGGGCGAGCGCCGCCTCGGGGTGGCCGGTCATGCCCACCACCGACCAGCCCTGCGCCTGGTGCCACAGCGATTCCGCGCGGGTGGAGAAGCGCGGCCCCTCCACCACGACCAGCGTGCCGCCGTCCACCGGCTCCCAGTCCCGCCCGCGCGCCGCCTTCAGCGCGGCCGCCCGCCCGGTGGGGCAGTAGGGGTCGGCCAGCGACACATGGACCACGTTCGGCACGGTGCCGTCGGGCAGCGGCAGCCCGTCGAAGAAGGTGCCCACCCGGGACTTCGTACGGTCCACGAGCTGGTCCGGCACCAGCAGCGTGCCCGGCCCGTACTCGGGGCGCAGACCGCCCACCGCGCACGGTCCGAGCACCTGGCGCGCCCCGACCGACCGGAGCGCCCACAGGTTGGCCCGGTAGTTGATCCGGTGCGGCGGCAGATGGTGGCCGCGTCCGTGCCGGGGGAGGAAGGCGACCCGCCGGCCGGCCACCTCGCCGAGGAAGAGGGAGTCGCTGGGCGCCCCGTAGGGGGTGTCGACCTGGACCTCGGTCACGTCGTCGAGGAAGGAGTAGAAACCGGATCCGCCGATCACGCCGATCTCGGCCTTCGCCATGTTCGCCATGGTGGGCACCCTAACGGCACCCGGAAACGCCGGAGACCCCGTCGTCGGCGGACGAGCGGGGTCCCGTGAGTTTTCGGCCTCACACGGCGCCGAACGCCCGGCAGGGCACGCGGCAGTGGTGCCGGAGCCGGGGGAGGCGGTGGTGCCGGACCCGGACGACGCAGTGGGCCGGACCCGGACGACGCAGTGGTGCCGGCGCCCTACGCGGCGGTGGTGCCGGAGCCGGAGGAGGCGGTCGACGCGCTCGAACCGGAGTCCGAGGAGGAGGACGAGGAAGCGGAGGAGCTCGTCGAGGACGATCCGGACGACTTCGACGACGCCGGGGAGCTGCTCGACGAGGAGCCGCGGCTGTCGTTGCGGTAGAAGCCGGAGCCCTTGAAGACGATGCCGACCGCCGAGAACACCTTCTTCAGGCGGCCCTCGCAGTTCGGGCATTCGGTAAGAGCGTCGTCGGTGAACTTCTGCACCGCCTCGAGGCCCTCGCCGCACTCGGTGCACTGGTACTGGTAGGTGGGCACTGTCTTCCTCCTGGCACTCTCACTCGATGAGTGCTAACGACGGTCCATAGTGACGTATTCCGGGGGTTCAGTCCACTGCGACGGGCTCGCGGTGACCCACGCCACGTGCGACGGTGCGCCCGCGCGGGGCCGTCGCCAGCCGTGATCGCAGTGCCAGCAGCGTCGCGAGGGCGAGCACCGTACCGGCCATCGGCACCAGGAATCCGGCGCCGTCCCAGAGGCGGTCCTCCAACTGTCCGGCGACCGTGACGGCCGCTGCCTGGCCGAGCGCGACGGCACCGGTCAGCCAGGTGAAGGCCTCGGTCCGCGCCCCGGCCGGGACCAGGTCCTCCACGAGGGTGTAGCCGGTGATCAGAGCCGGTGCGATGCACATGCCGACCAGGAGGCCCAGTCCGGCCAGGAGCAGCGCCGAGTGGGCGGTCCACAGGGCGGAGGCGGTCAGCGCGAGCGCCGTGTAGCCGACGACCAGGCGGTGCTGCGGCGCGGTCTTCCAGGCGATCGCCCCGCAGGCGATGCCGGACAGCATGTTTCCCGCGGCGAAGACGCCGTAGAGGACGCCGTTGAGGCCGGGTTCGCCGATCGACTCGGAGAACGCGGCCAGCGAGACCTGCATGCCGCCGAAGACGGCCCCGATGCCCAGGAAGGTCACGATCAGTACGCGCACCCCGGGGACGCGCAGCGCCGAAACGCGCTCCACGCGCGCGTGCCCGTCGCGGCCCGCCGCGGGCTGCGTGCCCTTCCGCGCGGCGAACAGCAGTCCGCCGACCAGGGTGAGAGCGGCCTCGGTGAGCAGGCCCGCGGCCGGGTCGACGGCCGTGCACAGGGCCGTGGCCAGCAGCGGTCCGACGACGAAGGTGAACTCGTCGGTGACCGACTCGAAGGCCGCCGCCGTGGTCATCAGCGGGGAGCCCTTGAGCCGTACGCCCCAGCGGGCGCGCACCATGGGCCCGATCTGCGGCACCGAGGCGCCGGTGGGGACGGCGGCGGCGAACAGCGCCCACAGAGGCGCGTCACCCAGCGCGAGCGCGGTCAGCGCCAGCCCGGACACCGTGTGCAGCAGGACCCCGGGCACCAGGACCGCGCGCTGTCCGTGACGGTCGGCGAGACGGCCGCTGTAGGGCGCGAACAGCGCCATGGAGACACCGGTGACGGCCGCGACGGCACCGGCCGCGCCGTACGAGCCGGTGGTGTGCTGCACCAGCAGCACGATCGAGATGGTGAGCATCGCGAACGGCTGGCGTGCCGCGAAGCCGGGGAGCAGGAACGTCCAGGCGCCGCGGGTGCGCAGCAGCCGGCCGTATCCCGGACGGGTGGCGGCCGCCGAGTCCTTCGACGGAGTGACCGTGGATGCCACGGCCCGTGCCTTTCTGCCACCTGGTAGCGCCGTCCCGCGCGGTGTCGTGCGGGCGCGCCGAGAGCTGTCCTCTTGCGCTGACTGCGGTAGATACCGGTGCCGCAGCTCAGGGCGTTCCGGCCGCCATACGGTCGCGCCAGCTCTGCGTCAGGCAGAGTTGGTTCGATCTGGGGGTCGCTTGCATCGTACAGGGATCAACCGTCCGGCTGTCTGTGAAGCGGAGCACGGTGTCAGCGGTCGGACGGTGATCCGTCGGTGCCCAGCCAGCCGGCCAGCTTGCCGCCGCGGCCCACCGCGCGCAGGCGCCGCTCGGCGGCGTCCCGTACCGGGTCCGTGGCGACGACGAGCAGTTCGTCCCCGCGCCGCAGCACCGTCGACGGCAGTGGCACGAAGGACGTGCCCTCCCGCACCACGAGGGTGACGGCGGCCCCGGCGGGCAGCCGCAGTTCGGCGACCTCCACGCCGTGCATCCGCGATCCGGCCGGGATGGCGACCGAGAGCAGATGCCCGCGCAGCCGCTCCAGGGGCGCCGACTCGATGCCGAGGTCGGCGGCCTCGGCGTCCTTGCCCAGCCGCAGCGTGCGGGCCAGCCAGGGCAGCGTCGGACCCTGCACGAGGGTGTAGACGACGACCAGGACGAAGACGATGTTGAAGATCTTCTCGCTCGCCTCGACGCCCTCCACCATCGGGATGGTCGCCAGGATGATGGGCACGGCGCCGCGCAGTCCGGCCCAGGACATCAGTGCCTGCTCCTGCCAGGGCACCCGGAACGGCACCAGGCACAGCACGACGCTCAGCGGCCGGGCCACCATGGTCAGCACCAGCCCGATGACCAGCGCGGGCACGATGTCGTCGCCCAGTTCGTGCGGGGTGACCAGCAGGCCGAGCAGGACGAACATGCCGATCTGGGCGATCCAGCCGAGGCCCTCGGCGAACCCGCGGGTGGCGGGCCAGTGCGGCAGCTTGGCGTTGCCCAGCACCATCGAGGCGAGGTAGACGGCGAGGAAGCCGCTGCCGTGGGCGATGGCGCCCGCCGCGTAGGCGACGACGGCGATGGCCATGACGGCGATCGGATAGAGGCCGGAGGCGGGCAGCGCCACGTGCCGCAGCCCCCAGGCGCCCAGCCAGCCCACCGCGAGCCCGATGGCGGCGCCGATGGCCAGCTCCAGCGCTATCTCCGCGAGCAGCATGTACCAGTGCTCGACCGGTCCGGCCGTGGAGAAGGCGACCACCAGGATGACGACGGGGGCGTCGTTGAATCCGGACTCCGCCTCCAGGGTGCCGGTCACCCGCGCGGGGAGCGGTATTTTCCGCAGCACCGAGAAGACGGCCGCGGCGTCGGTCGACGACACCACCGCGCCGATGATGAGCGCCTGCCGCCACTCCAGCCCGATCAGGTAGTGCGCGGCCGACGCCGTGACCCCGACGCTCACCGCGACCCCGACGAGCGCGAGCGCGGAGGCCGAGGGCAGGGCCGGTCTCACCTCGGCCCACTTGGTGCCCAGACCACCCTCGGCCAGGATCACGACCAGCGCCGCGTACCCGATGACCTGCGTCAACTCGGCGTTGTCGAAGTGGATGTCACCGATGCCGTCCTGGCCCATCGCGATGCCGATGCCCAGGTAGACGAGCAGGCTGGGGAGCCCGCTGCGCGAGGAGATCCGGACCGCTGCGACGGCGACGAGCAGGACGATCGAGCAGACGAGCAGGAGCTGGTTGAGGTGGTGGACAGTCAGCGGCCGTTCCCTTCCCTGACTCATGCGCGCCCGCGCCTGAGCACACGTACATCGCTTGCGATCCACCGCTTCCGCGGCAAACTACTTCGTTACCTTACCTAACTCTTGACGCTTTCTTGACGCGGATCGAGGCAAGATCGAACGGCCGTCCGGGCTGGTTCCCGACTCCGCGTCAAGTGCCACGGGCCCCTGCGCCTATCGTTGCTCCAGCGCTCAGTTAAAAGCACAGCCCGACCTGCCGCTCGCGTTAGGACAGCAAGGACAGCGATGCCCACCGACACCACCGCCTCCACGGGTCAGCAACCCGGCAAGTCCGGCAGGAAGAAAGGGCGTAAAGCTCGACTGATCGTGCTCGTCCTGGTGCTGGCCCTGATCGGCGGTGTCGCCTACGGGGGGTACTGGTCGGTCAGCACCGTGCGTGCCTCCTTCCCGCAGACCAAGGGTTCGATCACGCTCAAGGGCCTGACGGGGACCGTCGACGTCAAACGCGACGGCCACGGCATCCCGCAGATCTACGCCTCCTCCGACGAGGACCTGTTCATGGCGCAGGGCTACGTCCAGGCGCAGGACCGGTTCTACGAGATGGACGTGCGCCGGCACATGACCTCCGGGCGCCTGTCGGAGATGTTCGGCAAGGGCCAGGTCGACAACGACGAGTTCCTGCGCACGCTGGGCTGGGACCGGATCGCCAAGGAGGAGTACGACAAGAAGCTCTCCCCCTCCACCAAGAAGCACCTCCAGGCGTATGCCAAGGGGGTCAACGCGTACCTGGAGGGTAAGGAGGGCAAGGAGATCTCCCTGGAGTACGCGGCGCTGGGCTTCACCAACGACTACGCGCCCGAGCAGTGGACCCCGGTCGACTCCCTGGCGTGGCTCAAGGCGATGGCCTGGGACCTGCGCGGCAACATGAAGGACGAGATCGACCGGGCCCTGATGACCAGCCGCCTCGGCCCGAAGCAGATCGCCGACCTGTACCCGCAGTACCCGTACGACCGGAACAAGCCGGTGATCCAGGAGGGCCAGTTCAACGAGCTCACCGGGACGTACGAGCAGGGCGAGGGCACGGGAACCGGCACGGGAACGGGAACCGGCACGGGCACGGAGACCGGCATCGGGACCGGGACCGGCACGGGTACGGAGACCGGCACGGGTACGGAGACCGGCACGGGTACGGAGACCGGCACGGGTACCGGCACCGGCACCGGCACCGGCACCGGTACGGAGACCGGCACGGGTACCGGCACCGGTGGTTCCGCCCTGGAGGGGCAGCTGGCGGGTCTCCAGGAGGTCATGCAGGACCTCCCCACCGCCGTCGGCGTCAACGGCGACGGCATCGGCTCCAACTCCTGGGTCGTCGCCGGTGAGCACACCATCACCGGCGAGCCGCTGCTCGCCAACGACCCGCACCTGTCGGCCTCGCTGCCGTCCGTCTGGTACCAGATGGGCCTGCACTGCCGCAGCGTCTCCGCCAAGTGCCAGTACGACGTCACGGGCTACACCTTCGCGGGCCTGCCCGGCGTCATAATCGGCCACAACCAGGACATCGCCTGGGGCCTGACCAACTCCGGCGTCGACGTCACCGACCTCTACCTGGAGAAGATCACCGGCGACGGCTACCAGTACGACGGCAAGGTGGTGCCGTTCAAGACGCGCGAGGAGACCATCGAGGTCGCCGGCGGCACCGCGCAGAAGATCGTCGTCCGGGAGACGAACAACGGCCCCCTGCTCTCCGACCGTTCCGACGACCTGGTGAAGGCCGGCAAGAAGGCCACCGTCGACAGCGCGGCCCCCGACCGCGGCGACGGCTACGGCGTGGCGCTGCGCTGGACCGCGCTGGACCCGGGCCGCACCATGGACTCCATCTTCGCGATGAACCGCGCGAAGGACTGGGACGGCTTCCGCGCGGCGGCCGCCCTCTTCGAGGTCCCCTCGCAGAACCTCGTCTACGCGGACACCGAGGGCCACATCGGCTACACGCTGCCCGGGAAGATCCCCACCCGCGCGGAGGGCCACGACGGCTCCGTCCCCGCCCCCGGCTGGGACCCCGACTACGAGTGGACCGGCTGGATCGACCAGGACGCGCTGCCCTACGAGTTCGACCCGGAGCGCGGCTACATCGTCACCGCCAACCAGGCCGTCGTCGGCGAGGACTACCCCCACACGCTGACCACGGACTGGGGTTACGGCGCCCGCAGCCAGCGCATCACCGACCTGATCCAGTCGAAGATCAAGGACGGCGGCAAGATCTCCACGGACGACATGCGGCAGATGCAGCTGGACAACTCCAGCGCCATCGCCAAGCTCCTGGTGCCCCACCTGCTCAAGATCGACACGGGCGACAAGGACGTGCGCGAGGCGCAGAAGCTGCTGGAGGGCTGGGACTACACCCAGGACGCCGACTCGGCGGCGGCCGCGTACTTCAACTCCGTGTGGCGCAACATCCTGAAGCTCGCCTTCGGCCACAAGCTCCCCAAGGAGCTGCGGGTCAAGGGCCAGTGCCTGTGGGTCGACCCGGTCAACACCACCGGTCCCGCCGACGAGGCGGACAAGGTCCGCGAGTGCGGCCAGCGGGACGCCGGCGAGGCGCAGCCGGACGGCGGCGACCGCTGGTTCGAGGTGGTCCGCAAGCTGATGGACGACAAGGACAACGAGTGGTGGGCGACGCCCAAGAGGGGCACCCGTCCGGGCGCCGACAACCGTGACGAGCTGTTCAAGCGGGCCATGATCGACGCCCGCTGGGAGCTGACCGCCAAGCTCGGCAAGGACATCGACACCTGGAGCTGGGGCCGGCTGCACCGCCTGTTCCTGAAGAACCAGACACTGGGCACCGAGGGCCCCGGCTTCATCCAGTACGTCCTCAACCGCGGTCCGTGGAAGCTCGGTGGCGGCGAGGCCACGGTCAACGCGACCGGCTGGAACGCCGCCGGCGGCTACGGGGTCGTGTGGGTGCCGTCCATGCGGATGGTGGTCAACCTCGGCGACCTCGACAAGTCGCGGTGGATCAACCTCACCGGCGCCTCCGGGCACGCCTACAGCTCCCACTACGTCGACCAGACGGACAAGTGGGCCGAGGGCGAGCTGCTGGAGTGGCCGTACTCGGAGAAGGCGGTCGACAAGAGCACGAGCGACACCCTGCTGCTCAAGCCCTGACCCGGCCGGTCCCGCCGTCGAAGGCGTCCTCCACGCGCGCGTGGAGGACGCCTTCCGCGTATCAGGGACCCGGTGTTCCCGGGGGCCGGCCGAACCGCCGCACCCCGGAGGGCGTCACCACCGCGTGCACCGGCCGGTCGTGCGGCTCCTCGGGGACGCGTTCGACGACCTCGGGGGCGTACAGGAGCACCACCAGTGCCGGGTGGGCGCCCGCGCGCTCCAGCCGGGCGAGGACCCGGTCGTACGAGCCCCCGCCGCGCCCCAGCCGCATCCCGCGCGCGTCGACGGCCAGCCCGGGCAGCAGCACGACGTCCGCCTCCGTCACGGCCTCCGGGCCGAGGCGCTCCCCGGCGGGCTCGAAGAGGGCCATGCGCCCGCCGTGGCGCACCCGCGCGAGGGAGTCCGGCCCGGTGTAATCGCCCCAGTCCAGGTCGTTGTCGGGCAGCAGCGCGGGCAGCAGCACCCGTACGCCCCGCGCGCGCAACGTGTCCAGCAGCGCGAGCGTGCCGGGCTCACTCCCCACGGAGACGTACGCCGCCACCGTGCGCGCGGTGGCCAGTTCGGGCAGCGCGAGTGCCTGCCGGGCCAGCGCGGCCGCGAACTCCCGTACGTCATCCGCCGTCAACCCGTTCCTCACCGTGAGGATGTCCCGTCGCAACGCGCGCTTGTCAGGCTGACCCGGGCGATCATTGTGTCTCAAAGCTGTCCCTGTACCGTTCCGAATTGCTCATATCAGCAGTAAATAATCGGAGCCACAGATTCCTCACAATGGCACCCGATATGGTGTCGGGCATGTCTCAGTCGCACCCTCGGATCAGCAAGGCTGTCATCCCCGCAGCAGGTCTGGGCACCCGGTTCCTGCCCGCCACGAAGGCCACTCCCAAGGAAATGCTGCCGGTCGTCGACAAGCCGGCGATCCAGTACGTGGTCGAGGAGGCCGTCGCCGCCGGCCTCGACGACGTCCTCATGGTGACGGGCCGCAACAAGCGCCCCCTGGAGGACCACTTCGACCGCAACTACGAGCTGGAGTCGGCCCTCGGCAAGAAGGGCGACGCCGAGCGGCTCGCCAAGGTCCAGGAGTCCAGCGACCTCGCCACCATGCACTACGTCCGCCAGGGCGACCCCAAGGGCCTCGGCCACGCCGTGCTGTGCGCCGCCCCGCACGTCGGCAACGAGCCCTTCGCCGTCCTCCTCGGCGACGACCTGATCGACCCGCGCGACCCCCTGCTCCAGCGCATGATCGAGGTCCAGCAGGAGCACGGCGGCAGCGTCATCGCGCTCATGGAGGTGGCCCCCGAGCAGATCCACCTCTACGGCTCCGCCGCCGTCGAGGCCACCGACGACACCGACGTCGTCAAGGTCGGCGGCCTGGTCGAGAAGCCCACCGCCGAGGAGGCGCCCTCGCACTACGCGGTCATCGGCCGCTATGTCCTCGACCCCGCCGTCTTCGACATACTGCGCAAGACCGAGCCCGGTCGCGGCGGCGAGATCCAGCTCACCGACGCCCTCCAGCAGCTCGCGGCGGACGAGAAGGTCGGCGGCCCGGTGCACGGCGTCGTCTTCCAGGGCCGGCGCTATGACACCGGCGACCGCGGGGACTACCTGCGTGCCATTGTCCGACTCGCGTGCGAACGTGAGGACCTGGGCCCGGACTTCCGGACCTGGCTCCGCCGTTACGTCACCGAGGAGATGCAGCAACGTTGAGCACCGCCGCGCCCCGCACCGCAGGCCCGGACCACCTCTGGTCGGTGGACGAGCACCTGGCCGACATCCTGGCCACCGTCCGCCCGCTCGAGCCCATCGAGCTGAACCTCCTCGACGCCCAGGGCTGCGTCCTGGTCGAGGACGTGACGGTGCCGGTGTCCCTGCCCCCGTTCGACAACAGCTCCATGGACGGGTACGCGGTACGGGTCGCGGACGTCGCGGGCGCGAGCGAGCAGTACCCGGCGGTCCTGGAGGTGGTCGGGGACGTCGCGGCCGGCCAGGCCGACCTCCTCCACGTCGGCCCCGGGCAGGCCGCCCGCATCATGACCGGCGCTCCGCTCCCGCCCGGCGCCGAGACGGTCGTCCCCGTCGAGTGGACCGACGGCGGGCTCGGCGAGGGCCCGGTCACCGGGATGCGCGCCCGCAGCCTCGCCCCCGAGGCCGCCACCGGGCAGGTCCACGTCCACCGCCCGGCCGGGGCACGCGCGCACGTGCGCGCCCAGGGCAGCGACGTCAGGGCCGGGGACCGCGCCCTGACGGCCGGCACCGTCCTCGGTCCGCCGCAGATCAGCCTCCTGGCCGCGATCGGACGCGGCCGGGTGCGCGTACACCCGCGCCCGCGCGTGGTGGTGCTCTCCACCGGCAGCGAACTCGTCCAGCCCGACGAGGAACTGCGCGCGGGTCAGATCTACGACTCCAACAGCTTCGCCCTCACCGCCGCCGCGCGGGACGCCGGCGCCATCGCCTACCGCGTGGGCGCCGTCGCCGACGACGCCGCGACCCTGCGCGACACCATCGAGGACCAGTTGGTCCGCGCCGACCTGATGGTCACCACCGGCGGCGTGAGTGTCGGGGCGTACGACGTCGTCAAGGAGGCGCTGTCGCACGCCGCCGACGAGGACGAGCCCGGCAGCGGTGTCGAGTTCCGCAAGCTCGCCATGCAGCCGGGCAAGCCCCAGGGCTTCGGCTCCATCGGCCCCGACCACACCCCGCTGCTCGCCCTGCCCGGCAACCCGGTCTCCTCCTACGTCTCCTTCGAGCTGTTCGTCCGTCCCGCCATCCGCACCCTGATGGGCCTGACCGACGTGCACCGGCCGAGGGTCCGCGCGGAGCTCACCGCGGAGCGGGCACTGACCTCGCCGAAGGGCCGCCGCCAGTTCCTGCGCGGCCGGTACGCCGACGGCACGGTAACCCCCGTGGGCGGCGCCGGATCCCACCTCGTGGCGGCGCTGGCCCGGGCGAACGCGCTGATCGTCGTCCCCGAGGACACCGAGTCCGTCGCCCCGGGCGCCGAGGTCGAGGTGGTCCTGCTCGGCTGAGGGCGACCGGTTGGCGGTACCGTGTCGCGCACAGCAGGCCCGTGCGCCGCACCGCGACGGGCCAGGACCGGGAGCGTCACACGATCATGACCGTGCCATCCCGGGGGGAGACCCCCGGTTCCGCCGAGCAGCGCCGGCTGACCCACATCGACGAGGCGGGCGCCGCCCGTATGGTCGACGTCTCCGGCAAGGACGTCACCGCGCGCACCGCGCGGGCCACCGGCCGCGTCCTCGTCTCGCCCCGCGTGATCGAGCTGCTGCGCGGGGAGGGCGTCCCCAAGGGCGATGCCCTCGCCACCGCACGCATCGCGGGGATCATGGGGGCCAAACGCACCCCCGACCTGATTCCGCTGTGCCACCCCCTGGCGGTGTCCGGTGTGAAACTGGACCTGTCGGTCGCGGACGACGCCGTGGAGATCACGGCCACCGTGAGGACGACGGACCGCACGGGCGTCGAGATGGAGGCCCTCACCGCGGTCTCCGTCGCCGCGCTCACCGTGATCGACATGGTCAAGGCGGTCGACAAGGAGGCGGTCATCACGGACGTGCGGGTCGAGGAGAAGACGGGCGGCAAGTCGGGCGACTGGAGCCGGGCATGACGGCCGACGCACCGGCCGGTGCCGCGCCGTACCGCGCGCTGGTGGTCACCGCCTCCAACCGGGCCGCCGCCGGGGTCTACGAGGACAAGGGCGGCCCGCTGATCGCGGAGGGCCTGCGGCGCTTCGGGTTCGCGGTCGACGGCCCCCAGGTGGTCCCCGACGGCGACCCCGTGGAGGCCGCCCTGCGCGCGGGCGCCGACGCCGCCTACGACGTCATCGTCACCACCGGCGGTACCGGCATCTCACCCACCGACCGCACCCCCGAGGCGACCCGCCGGGTCATCGACCACGAGGTCCCCGGCATCGCGGAGGCCATCCGCGCGTACGGCCGGGACAAGGTGCCCACCGCCGCACTCTCCCGGGGCCTTGCCGGGGTCGCGGGCCGGACCCTGATCGTCAACCTGCCCGGGTCCGGCGGCGGGGTGAAGGACGGTCTCGCCGTCCTGGAGCCACTGCTCAGGCACGCCGTGGACCAGCTGCGCGGCGGGGACCACCCGAGACCGGACGCCACGGGCGGGGGTGCGAGCTGAACAGCCCACACTGGCCGGTCGAGCTGGTGGACGGCGACATCGTCCTCCGGCCGATAAAGCTGCGCGACCAGAAGGCCTGGCGCGAGGTCAACCGGCGCAACCGGGACTGGCTGCGGCCCTGGGAAGCGACCATTCCGCCGCCCACCCCCAGCGGCCCGATCACCCACCGGCCGACCTACCGTCAGATGGTGAGCCACCTCCGGGCCGAGGCGAACGCGGGCCGGATGCTGCCGTTCGTCATCGAGTACCAGGGGCGTCTGGTCGGCCAGTTGACGGTCGCCGGGATCACCTGGGGCTCCATGTGCTCCGGGCACGTCGGCTACTGGGTGGACGAGGCGGTGGCCGGCCGCGGGGTGGTGCCGACGGCCGTGGCGATGGTCGTGGACCACTGTTTCCGCGCCGTCGGACTGCACCGCGTCGAGATCTGCATTCGCCCGGAGAACGCGCCGAGCCGCAGGGTCGTGGAGAAACTGGGATTCCGCGCGGAGGGACTGCGTCCGCGATATCTCCACATCGACGGCGCCTGGCGCGACCACCTCGTCTTCGCGCTCACGGCGGAAGAAGTGCCCGACGGTTTGCTCGCCCGGTGGCACCGGGCACGCTCCCAGGAGCGGTCCGGCCACGAGCGGCACGACCGGGGAATCCCGCATGGACCGGGAAATTGAATAAATGTTCGAATTCAAGCGCGAAATGACCGCCTTCGGGCTCGGAATTCCCGGTTCGAGTGGCCGCCTGATCGCGGTCGTCACAAAAAATGTTCGAAATATCAGCCAGATCGTGCGACACACCGGCTCAATTGGCGGATGGCCCGCGCCAAACCCCTCTACCGTGTGAGGCGTGAGCAGCAGCGGCCTCATCTACGCAGTCATTGTCGGGGCCTGGGCCGCCTACTTGGTGCCGATGTGGCTCCGTAGGCAGGACGAGCTGAACGAGGCCCGTCCGACGGAACGCTTCAGCACCGCCATCCGTCTGTTGTCCGGACGGGCGGGCATGGAGCGCCGGTACGCCAAGGACCTGCGGGCGCGCTCCGCCGACGAGGGGGAGCAGGGCGTCCACGACCCGGATGCGATCACCGACTCGGTGGACGTCCGGGCCTTCGCCGTGTCCCGGACCCGTCCGCAGACCCAGGCACCCGTACCGCCCGCGCAGCGGCCGGAGCCGGCGCCCGCCCGGGCCGGCCGTCCCCCGCGCGACCACGCGGAGCGGCGGGCCCCGGAGCGCGGCCCCGTGCCGCGCCGGGTCCCGGCGGCCCGCCGTGGACCGGAGTCCGCGGCGGCGCAGGCCGCGGCGGCGCGCGCCCGGCGCTCGAAGGTGCTGGCGCGCCGTCGGCGCACCACGACGATGCTCTTCGTCGCCTTCACCCTCGGCGCGGTCGTCGCGGCGGTCGGCGGGCTCGCGTTCCTGTGGGCGCCCGGTGTGCCCGCCGTGCTGCTGAGCGCGTACATCGCGTATCTGCGCTCCCAGGAGCGCCGCCGTTTCGCGTACCAGATGGACCGCCGTCAGGCCGAGGTCGCGGCGCAGCGGCTGCGGGAGCGCGAGCGCCAGCCGCGCCGCCGCGCGGCCGTCGACGACGCCGACCCCGACGAACCGGAGGGACCGGAAGCGGGGGCCGACACCGACCCCGGCCTCCTGGCGCTCGCCGCCGACCGGCGCGCGCTCGTCGAGCAGACCGACCACGCCGAGTGGGTCGACCAGCAGCGTGAGCGTCAGCGGCGGCCCGGCCAGGGCGGCGACAGCTGGGACCCGGTCCCGGTGCCCCTGCCCACGTACGTGACCGCCCCGGTCGCCCCGCGCGCCACCAGCGGCGTGGACCTCGGCGCGCCGGACACCTGGAGCTCGGCCCGCTCCAGCGCCGTACCGGCGGAGGAGGCACCGGCGCCCGCGGAGGAGGCGGACCCGGACCCGGCGCCCGACGCCGACGACCGCAGCGACGCCCGCAGGGCCGCCTCGGCCCGCCGCTCCCGCGAGCGCGGACGCACACCGCTCTTCGACCAGTACGAGGACGGGGACCGTCCCAAGGCCGCCAACGAGTAGCAGGCGGCCGGTGGTGCCAACGGATTTCCGAGCACCCCGATGGGGATGCTAAAGTTTCACTCGTTGCAAGGGCCTGTGGCGCAGTCCGGTAGCGCACCTCGTTCGCATCGAGGGGGCCAGGGGTTCAAATCCCCTCAGGTCCACCGCAGCTGAGCCCCCGCCGAGAAATCGGCGGGGGCTTCTTCGTGTTGCCTCACGATCTGACACTCAGCGAAGGCCACTCCGGGCGCTCGTGCAGCAGCCGGCCCGCAGTGTAAGACGCAAGGCCCGCACGATCGAGGTCGGTAATGATCATGCAAGAGATCTAGGGTGGCGTCAGCCGCGCGGCCGTCGGTTCCGAAGCCCGCTCCGCCTGTGGGCCGCGAGCGCTGGTTCCAGCCGCGGCGTTCCGGTCATGCGTGGGAGCAGGAAGGACTGGACCACATTCGGCAGCGCATGCCGAAGGCCGAGTCCTACCGGGCGTGGGCGACGTTCCAGTTCACCGGCCCCTCGGGGCGGGTCAATGAATGCGACCTACTCATCGCCGTGCCCGGTGGCGTGTACCTGCTGGAGCCGAAGGGCCACCCCGGCAGGGTGGTGAACCATGGGGACACCTGGCAGTTTCACCATGACCGGGTGCGCACCCTGAAGAATCCTCTGCACCTCACCGACCTCAAGGCCAAGGAGCTGAAGGAGCAGCCGGCGCGGGCGGCGCGCGGCATGAAGGAAGACCCCAGAAGGGTGCCCTTCATCAAGCTGGCGGTCTTCCTGCACGCCCCCGGCCTGGTGAGCGATCTCGACGAGTTCCAGCAGACCGGGGTGTACGGACGGGACGGCGGCGGGATGGGACTTCCCGGCATCTGGGACGAACTGCTCGGACTGCCGCCGGAGCGGGAGAGCTGGCGGATCACCCCGCAGACCAGCGCGCTGCTCGAAGAGCTGATGAAGCGCGGAGCGCATGGGCGTGGTGCGGCTCTCGTTGGACGACCTGTTTTTCGCGGCTCTGCGGGAACTGGCCGGGGAACAGGGGGTCGAGTGGGCTGCACTGCTGCGCGCGTTCGCCGCGTTCGCCGCCTCGGGCACGCTCGGCGCGGGCCTCGCCTCCTATGAGCGGGCCGCCTGCGAGCGGGTCCTCGTGCGTGCGGTGGCGCCGGCGGAGCAGTCGGGTCCGCGTACCGTGCTCTTCGTCCACGAGGCCGCGCTCACCGCTCGCTACTGGTCGGCGGGCGGGCGCGAGCTGCTGGTGGCGTTGCAGGAGGCCGCTCGCCATGCGGGCGGCGCCCCGCACGGCCTGTGGCTGCTGGTTCGCATGGAGGATCCGGAGGCTTCGCCGGCCCTGGACGGCCGCACGGTGGACATCGTGGACCGGGCGAGCGAGTGGAGCCGCTCACGGGGCTGTTTCTGAAGGACCTCAAGGCCGAGAGCGCGGGTGCGGAGCGGGAGCAGCCGACGCGGCGGGCGTGAGGACCGCCCTCGGCCGCCGACCCGCCCCCGGCCGTTCCCGAGCGGTGCGGTCACCGCTCGGGAGCGAAGACCAGGGGGCGGCCGGTTGAGCACCGGTGTCCCGGATGAGCCGAGACTCGCGGGGACATCCTCAGGGAAGGCGGTGGCCCATCTTCGCCGACTGCCGGTTGTGGCCCTTCGTGTCCCACCACTCCTCCAGCAGCGCATGCACCAGGTGCACGAGCTGCCGGAGCCGTTCGGGGTCCGGGGCGGGCGAGGCGAGGACATCCGCGAAGGAACTGTCCTCCCAGGGCAGCGTGACCGCCCAGCGTTCGTCCTCCCGACCGGGGCGTTCCACCGTGAGCCGGTATGCCAGCACGGCGGCGCCGCCCGGACGGGGCTCCACCGACAGGTCGGCGACGGCGAACCTCGTGCTGCCGTCACCGGTCGTGTACGAACGGGCGAGCGCCTGCTCGGCAGGTGTCCGCTCCGCCATGGGCGATCCCTTCCTTCCCTGAGGCGTGTACGGCGTCAGCACTTGGCGACGGCCGCCGCGCGGGTCTGGTCCACCTTGTACGCAGTCAACAGATCGTCGCCTCCGGCCGGTGTACCGATGATCGTCCGGAACTTCTCGATCTTCGGGCAGGAATTCGTGTAGGTGGAGAATCCACCGCGGCCGTTGGGCTCCCCGGACCAGATCGCCGCGCTGATCTTCTTGTCCATGCTCGTGTTCCAGCCGTGGCGGGCCTTGATGTGCTTCCATCCCCACGTCTTGGTGCCGCAGCGCAGCGTGTAGAACTTGGGGCCACGGTAGTACTTGCGGACGACGTGGTTCTTGCCGTGGTTCTTGCAGGTGGCGGCGATGCTGTCGGCGGCGATCCCGACGGCTTTGCCGCCGGGGTCGGAGGCGGCGGACGCGGAGCCGGCCGGTATCAGCAGGACCGATGCGGTAACCCCGGCGGTCAGCGCCGTGTGGAGCACACAGGAAGCGGTGCGACGCATGCTTTCCCCCTCGTTGAGAGCCTCCGTGGTCAGCGGAGGCGCGGTGTCGCGGCCTTGTTCCAGACCGCGTTCATCCCAACACCCTGCGTTATGGACCGGCAAGGTATTTTCGGGCGGACTGGATCTTGGCGACTCCCCAAGGCGTGGTGGTGCCTGGTCGGCGGCACAGCAACTCCCCTTAGGATGCCGATGATTCAAGGCCGGGCTGGGGGAGCTGCGGCTAAAGATCCGTTGTGTGCCGGAGACCCTGCAAGAGGATCAGTTCGCGAAGGCCGCGACGCGTCACTTCCACGACGCGGACTACCTCCACACCGACAGCCGCCTGCCGTCCGCGGACCATCTGTACGGCTTCGCAGCGGAGTGCGCGGCGAAGAGCCTGCTGCTGCGGTTCACGGACGTCGTGATGGGGCCGTCCAACAGGCCTGAGATCGCGGATCCGGCGGATCCCGAACGCACCCTGCAGTTCGGCCATGTCAACGAGTTGGTCCGCGAGGTGAAGTCGCTCGCGCACGGGCGGGGCGGGGCACCCCTGTACTCGGTGCTCGACGACGGCCTCCAGGCGTTCAAAAGGTGGAACGTCAGCACCCGGTAGTCCGACGGCACGTACGCCCAGGCCGAGATGGTGGAGCGGCGCCGGGACGGGGCGCGGCGCATACTCCTCGTGCACGAGCAGGCGCTGCTCAACGGGAAGCTGCCGTGACGGCGCCGGCGGCTCCCGTCCGGTTCGACGAGGCCCGCACGCGCGCGTTCGACACCGCGCGCGAGGTGGCCCGGCGGGGTTTCCACGTCGTGTTGATGCGGGACGCGCTCGGCCGTTTCTCCCTGTCGTCGACGACAGGGAGAAGCAGAAGGAGGCCGTGCGACCTCGTCCTGCTCTTCGGCGGGAACAACGAGCAGACGTGGATGGGCTACGGCGACCTGTTCGCCGCCTGGCACTCCCTGGGGCAGGCGGCGCACATCAACCCCGAGGAACTGCTGGCCTGGCTCCAGGGATCGAGGAAGGGCCGCCGTCCCGCGCGGGTGGTGGCGCCCGACCTGCCGGGGACAGCGGGTGCCGACCGGACGGGGGAGGCAGCACCCGGCGCTGGCACGGTGGTCCCCACGGCACCGCCGCCCGGGGACGTCGAACTCGATTACGTCGGTTCCGTGGCGGGTGCCGCGGCCGTGATCGCGGCCCTGTACCGCGGCGAGAAGCGCCTCGTCTTCTGCGAAAGTCGGCGCCTGGTGGAGGAACTGGGCGCGCGACTCCGCGCGAAGGGCGTCACCACTTTCCTCTCCCATGCCTCCCTCTCGGTCGACGAGCGGCGGCGCGCCGAGACCGCCTTCGCCGAGGAGCGCGACTGCGTCATCGTCTCCACAGCACACTGGAACTCGGCATCGACGTGGGAGACCTCGACCGGGTGATCCAGCTCGACGCACCGCCCACCGTCGCCTTCTTCCTGCAACGCCTCGGCCGCAGCGGCCGACGCCCCGGCACCATGCGCAACTGCCTCTTCCTGGCGCTCGGCCACGAGGGACTGCTGTCGGCGGCTGCGCTGCTGCTCCAGTGGTCCCGGGGCTGGGTGGAACCCGTCGTCGCACCGCCCGAGCCCCGCCACCTGGTGGCCCAGCAACTCCTGGCCCTGTGCCTGCAGGAGAACCGGGTCGGCGAAAACCTGTGGCGGGAGTGGTGGGGTGACATTGGTCCCTTCGGCGGTGGTGCCGAGCCCGTCGGCCGCCACCTGGTCGAGCAGGGAAACCTGGACCGGGACGGCGGACTGCTCTTCATCGGACCCGAGGCCGCACGCCGTTATGGCTACCGGCACTTCATGAACCTGACCGCAGTGTTCACAGCCCCGCCGGAGTTCACCGTCCTCAATGGCCGCACCGAGATCGGCCGTACGGACCCCGATCTGCTCACCGAGCAGATCGACAACCCCCGGAAACTGTTTCTCGAGGGCCGCAGCTGGCTCGTCACCTACATCGATTGGAACCGCGAACGCTGCTTCGTGGAACCGGCGGACGGCGGGGGACGGGCCCGATGGAGCGGCTTCGGCGCCGAACGGGTCCGTTCCTTCGCCCTGGCTCGTGCGGCCCGTGACGTTCTCCTGGTGAGGACCCGCCCGTGCACCAAACCCAGCGGGCCACGGTCAAACCCGCCGAGGCGCGCGACGAAAACCTTCACCGTGTTCAACCGGGAGGGACGGTGGTCACCCGTTCCTCCGACGGAGACATCCGCTGGTGGACCTGGGCGGGGCACCGGGCCAACGCCACGCCGGCGGCCTCACTGCCAGCGGTCGTCGTCCCCGATGTCGACGGACATGCCGTACGCGGCCTGAAGGTCGGTGAGGCCCTGCCGCCCCGGCTCGCCGAGGGGGACGCTCGCCGTGCGCGGGGCGGACGAGGAAGGCGCCGGCAAGGCCCTCGGGGAGCCCGTACGCTTCGTGACGCTCGGCGACATGTAGGGCAGGGCCCGCCTTCACGGCAGCCATCGGAGCGCCGATGCCGCGCAGGGGACAAACCTCAGCAGCGGAATCCGCGGTCCCGGTCCCTGGGCTCGGAGTCCGGATATGCCGTGAACCACTCCTTCAGCAGATCTTCTTCGATGACGTCCGAAGAAAGGAAGTGTTTTACCTTGTCGTTCGCGGACAATAGCCCACTTGCAAGGAATTCCCAGTCGTTGTCGTAAGGGGAAACCTGGAAGTGCCCGATAGGCTGCACGCTCATACACGGAGTCATCGAGCGTGTCACCCAGCAGGTGAGAGATCGCGTAACCGAGCGCCACGCTTTCCCCCAGGCAGTGAGGCTCCGGAATGCCACCGATGAGTAGGTCGTCGGCGAGATCGGCGTAAGCCCGGGCGCAGTGGAGCAAGAACCAGTCCGACTGGGAATCCACGGTCCCCCTGAGAGGTTGCGCACCGGCGAAGCCATGACATTGCGTCACCTCCGCCCTGTAAAGCCGCGTTCAGGGCGGCGTCGAGCGCGTGAGCCTCAGAGGGAGTATCGAACGTCGCAACAGCGTCCAGTGTTGGGCCATGAGCTGTCTCATGGACTCAAAAGTACGGTTCCCTTGGCCTTGCGCTGAGTCAGGAAAAGGCGGTGCGGGAGACCCGATTCTTCCGACATGGCTGAACCTCCGGATAATGCACAGGCGTCAACAACGGAAGCGGAATCCCGCCACTGGATGACGCCTGGATGCGAAAGTTTGAGGTGACAGAAATGCCGGTTGTCCGGGTGCGTCCACAGACTCCTTGGCTGAGTAGCAGCCGGTGACCTGGCGACGGAGGAGACCCCCGTTGCTGCCTGGCGAACAGATTATTACAAGAGATACCGTCAACGTCAGGCGTTTGCGCTATTCAATGTATGAGAGAGCTGGACAGTAGCTGTTCGGCAAGCGCGGCTCACCCTTTAGTGTGTCTTACCGCAGCGCCTTGGCGTAGCAGCGGCTTTCCTCGTGGAAGCGGTAGTAGCCGAACTTCTCGCACGGCTCGTAGCCGCTGGAGGAGTAGAGGGCGATGGCCTCCGGCTGCTTCGTGCCGGTCTCCAGGACCATGCGGACGCGGCCGGCGGCGCGGGCGTCCTCCTCCAGGGCGGCCAGCATGCGGCGGGCCAGGCCGCGGCCGCGCATCTGGTCGATCACGTACATGCGCTTGAGCTCGGCGTCGCCGTCGCGGTTGCCCTCGCCGTTGGCGTCCTGGACGCGCCAGCCGCCGGAGGCCACGGGGACGCCGGCCTCGTCGTACGCGATCAGGTAGACGCCGTTCGGGGGCCTGAAGTCGGCCGGGTCCATGGGGGTGGCGTCGCCGCCGTCGCCGTAGCGGACGTGGTACTCGTTCTGGACCTCGGCGTCCAGCTTCAGGGCGTCGGGGTGGTCGTAGGGGACCCGGCGGATATCCATGCCGAATACCGTAAAACACGCCCCGACGTGGAGTGTCGTATCGTGCCCTGATGCTCACTGTGACCTCCGTCAACGTCAATGGACTGCGGGCCGCCGCCAAGAAGGGCTTCGTGGAGTGGCTGGCCGGGACCTCCGCCGATGTGCTGTGTCTGCAGGAGGTGCGGGCGGAGGCGAAGCAGCTGCCGGAGGAGGTGCGGGAGCCCGGGGGGTGGCACGTCGTGCACGCGCCCGCTGCCGCCAAGGGGCGTGCGGGGGTGTCGCTCTACACCCGGCGTGAGCCGGATCGCGTGCGGGTGGGGTTCGGGTCGGAGGAGTTCGACGGCAGCGGGCGGTACGTGGAGGCCGATCTGCCCGGGGTGACCGTCGCCTCGCTGTATCTGCCGTCCGGGGAGGTCGGGACCGAGCGGCAGGAGGAGAAGGTCCGGTTCATGGACCAGTTCCTCGCCCATCTGAAGGGGCTGCGGGAGCGGGCCGCCGCCGAGGGGCGGGAGGTCGTCGTCTGCGGGGACTGGAACATCGCCCACCAGCAGACCGACCTGCGGAACTGGCGCGGGAACACCAAGAACTCCGGGTTCCTGCCCGAGGAACGGGAGTGGCTGTCCCGGGTGCTCGACCCGGCGGACGGCGAGTACGTCGACGTCGTGCGGGCGCTGCACCCGGACGTGGAGGGCCCGTACAGCTGGTGGTCGTACCGGGGGCGGGCCTTCGACAACGACACCGGGTGGCGGATCGACTACCAGATGGCGACGCCGGGGCTCGCGGGCCGCGCGGTGAAGGCGTACGTGGAGCGGGCGGCCACCCATGCCGAGCGGTGGTCGGACCACGCGCCGGTCACGGTGGTGTACGAGCACGGGGCGGCCTGAGGCACCCGCGCCGACGTGCAACCGAACGGCTGTCCGGGGCGTCCCTGCCGGTGATCGGCAGAGGGCCCCATGGCATCGGACGGGAGCGCGGTGGCGTCCAGCAGACGAGTCGGGATCGGGATCGCCGGCGGGCTGGCGGTGCTGCTGGCCGCCGGCGGTGCGGTGGCCCTCGCGGGTGACGACGGCCGCCGGGTGTTCCCGCGCGCCTCGTACGATCCGCTGCGCGGCTCGGCCGCCGCGGAGGAGTGGGTCGCCCACGGGGATCACGCCGCTGTCGTCCGCGTCACCCGGGAAACGGCGGGCGAGCCCGATCCGGAGGAGGACTACATCCCCCGTCGGGTCACCGCGACCGTCACCCGGGTCGTCTGGTCCAGGCCCGGGGCGCCCCGGCTGCCCGAGGAGATCACCCTGCGGGTGAACGGCTGGTACACCACCCTGTGGGGCGGCAGGGAGGAGGCCACCCGTGAGGGAGCACCCCGGCTCGAACCCGGCCACACCTACCTCGTCGGCCTCGTCGGCCTGGGGGAAGGGGTGGAACTGATCGGTGACGACGCGGCTCTGCCCTACGATGCCGGGACCTTCGGGCGGGGGGAGTTCGAGGGCCGCGGTGTCGGCCCCGACGCGTACCGCAGGGCCGTCCGGGGGCTGCCCCGGGACGCGGTCGCCAAGTTCGCGGTCAGCGAGACGTACCGGCCGAGGACCCTGCCCGACGTCCGGCGGCTGCTGGAGCACACCTCCCCGCGCAACGTCTACCGGCAGGCGGCGCTGAACGGCCTCGGCACGGACGTGAACGTGGACCGACGGCCGGACGAGCACGCGGACGAGGGCGTCGGTGACCTCCCCGGCCGGATCCGCCGCACGGTCTCCACGCTCGACCCCGGCACCGGCTACTTCCTGTCGGTCGCCTGCTCCGGGCGCGACAAGAAGATCACGGTCGGGCTCACGGTCAACGGGGAGACCGTCACCCGCCGGCTGCCCTGCGCCCAGGGCGGCACGGGCGGCGAGCTGATGGCCGTCGAACGGCCGCACGGCGAGGTGACGTACGAGATCTCCTCCACGGGGTCCGGCGTCGGCGCCGTCGCGTGGAACATCTCGCCGGCCCCCGTGCGTCCCGGCCGGGACGGGCCCGGTCCGGACGGCGCCTTCTAGTCCTGCTTGCGCAGCCGCCGGTCCAGGGCCAGGGACAGTTCCGCGTCGACCACGCTGCGGGCCAGGGGGCGCAGACGGTGCAGGGCCTCCTCGGGGGCGTGGCGCAGGATCAGGTCGGCGAAGAGATCGGCCAGGGCGTCGGCGTGGGCGCGGGCCTCCCGGCCGGCGCGGAGCACCTCGGCGAGCGGGATGCCCTCGTGGACCAGGGCGGAGGACACGTCCAGCAGGCGGCGGCTGATGTGGACGATCTCCTGGCCGTCGATGCCGAGGTAGCCGAGGTCCAGCGCCGCGGCCAGGTTCTCCGGGGTGACCTGGCCGGCGAAGCGGTCGGCGAGTTCCTCGGGGGTGAGGCGGACGGGGACCTCGTCGGTCGGGGTGTCCACGCCGAGGAGTTCGCCGACGTCGCGGCCGTGGTCGAAGGCCTCGGCGAGTTCGGCTATGCCGTTCAGGGTGTGGCCGCGTTCCAGCAGTGCCGTGATCGTGCGCAGCCGGGCCAGGTGGTGGTCGTCGTACCAGGCGATGCGGCCCTCGCGCCGGGGCGGCGGGATCAGCTTGCGCTCGCGGTAGAAGCGCAGGGTGCGCACCGTGATGCCGGCCAGCCGGGCCAGTTCCTCCATGCGGTACTCGCGCCGCCCGCCGGGTCCCGCGTCGTCCTCTGCCACGTCAGCAGCCTAGGGCGTACCGGCGGTAACTTTCTTCGCATGCCCCCTACCCATCAGTACGGAGCTGCTCTACTCTCCCCATTGCGCCAGTGTTCACTGGCAGGGTTCTGAACGATGCGCGGAGGCTCTGGGATGGCCGAGCACGAACACGTACGGGTCGCGGTGGTCGGATCGGGGTTCGGTGGACTCGGGGCCGCCGTACGGCTGCGGCGCGAGGGAATCACCGACTTCGTCGTCCTGGAGCGGGCGGGTAGCGTCGGCGGCACCTGGCGCGACAACAGCTACCCCGGGTGCGCCTGCGACGTGCCCTCGCACCTGTACTCGTTCTCCTTCGCGCCCAACCCCGACTGGCCCCGCTCCTTCTCCGGACAGGAGCACATCCGCGCCTACCTCGAACACGTCACCGACGTCTTCGGACTGCGCCCGCACATCCGCTTCGACTCGGAGGTGAAGCGGATGGTGTGGGACACCGAGCGGCTGCGGTGGGACATCGAGACGAGCAGCGGCAGCCTCAGCGCGGACGTGGTCGTGTCCGCGAGCGGACCGCTGTCCGAGCCGAGGCTCCCCGACGTCCCGGGCCTCGACACCTTCCCCGGCAAGGTGTTCCACTCCGCCCGCTGGGACCACGACTACGACCTGCGCGGCAAGCGGGTCGCCATGATCGGCACCGGGGCGTCGGCGATCCAGATCGTGCCCGCCATCCAGCCGCAGGTCTCGCGGCTGACCCTCTTCCAGCGCACGCCCGCCTGGGTGCTGCCCCGCGTCGACCGCCCCATCACCGGCGCCGAGCGCGCGCTGCACCGGGCGCTGCCCTTCACCGCCAAGCTGCGCCGCGGACTGCTGTGGGGCGTACGGGAGTTGCAGGTCCAGGCGTTCACCAAGCACCCCGGCGAACTCGGCTTCGTCGAGCAGCTCGCCAAGCGCAACATGGCCCGCGCCGTCAAGGACCCGGCCCTGCGGGCCAAGCTCACCCCGGACTACCGCATCGGGTGCAAGCGGATCCTGCTGTCGAGCACGTACTACCCGGCGCTCGCGCGGCCCAATGTGGAGGTCGTCGCGAGCGGGCTGAGCGAGGTGCGCGGGTCGACCGTCGTCGGCGCCGACGGCACCGAGGCCGAGGTCGACGCGATCGTGTTCGGCACCGGCTTCCACGTCACCGACATGCCCATCGCCGAGCGGGTCGTGGGCGCGGAGGGCAGGACCCTCGCCGAGAGCTGGGCGGGCGGGATGCAGGCCCTGCGCGGCGCCTCCGCCGCCGGGTTCCCCAACTGGATGACGATCATCGGGCCCAACACCGGCCTCGGGAACTCCTCCATGATCCTCATGATCGAGTCCCAGCTGAACTACCTGGCCGACTACCTCCGCCAGCTCGACGTCCTGGGCGGCCGGGTCGCCCTCGACGCCCGGCCCAGCGCCGTGCGCGCCTGGAACCACCGGGTGCAGGAGCGGATGCAGCGCACGGTGTGGAACACCGGCGGCTGCACCAGCTGGTACATGGACGCGAGCGGGCGCAACACCACCATCTGGCCGGGGACCACGACCGACTTCCGGCGCGAGACCCGGCGCGTGGACCTCGCCGAGTACGCCGTCCTGCGGGCACCCGCCGACGGAACAGAGGCCGCCCCTCAGGAGAACGCCGAGGTGACCGCGTGAGCCGGCTCACCCACGTCACCTCCGGCCCCTACGCCCCGCCCGTCGCCGCCCGTGAACTGACCGTCCGCTCCGCCGACGGCACCCGGCTGCACGTCGAGGTGCACGGCCCCGACGGCGCGCCCGCGGTCGTCCTCGCCCACGGCTGGACCTGCTCCACCGCCTTCTGGGCGGCGCAGATCCGCGAACTGGCCGCCGACCACCGGGTCATCGCCTACGACCAGCGCGGCCACGGACGCACCCCCGCCTCGCCGGACTGCGGCACCGACACGCTCGCCGACGACCTGGAGGCCGTGCTCACCGCCACCCTCGCCCCCGGCGAACGGGCCGTGATCGCCGGGCACTCCATGGGCGGGATGACGATCATGGCCGCCTCCGCCCGGCCCGCCTTCCGGGCCCACGCCGCGGCCGTCCTGCTGTGCAGCACGGGCAGTTCACGGCTGGTCACCGAGTCGACGGTGGTGCCGATCCGGCCGGGACGGGCACGGACCTGGCTGACCGGACGCATCCTCGGCTCCCGCGCGCCGCTCGGCCCCGTCACACCGCTCGCCCGCCGGATCCTCAAGTACGCCACGATGGGCCCGGCTTCCGACCCGCACATGGTCGAGGCGTGCGCCCGGATCGTGCACGCCTGCCCGCGCACGGTCCGCCACGCCTGGTCGGCCGTGCTCCACACCCTCGACCTCGACCACGGCGTACGGCAGTTGCGGGTGCCCACCGAGATCGTCGTGGGCACCGCCGACCGGCTCACCCCGCCCGTGCACGCCCGGTCACTGGCCGCCGCGCTGCCGTCCTGCGCCGGTGTCACCGAGCTGCCGGGGGTCGGCCACATGACACCGGTCGAGGCCCCCGGCCAGGTCACCGCGAAGATCCGGGCGCTCGTCACCGCACACGTCACCGCCCACGTCACCGCCCCCACCCACGCCGTACCCGCCGAGGAGAGCGCATGAGCAGGGTCAGTCTCGAAGGCAAGGTCGCCGTCGTCACCGGAGCGGCGCGCGGCGTCGGGGAGTTGCTGGCCCGCAAGCTCTCCGCGCGCGGGGTGAAGGTGGCGCTCGTCGGCCTGGAACCGGACGCGCTGAAGGACGTCTCCGCGCGGCTGCACAGCGAGAGCGACCACTGGTACGCCGACGTCACCGACCACGAGGCGATGGCCCGGGTCGCCGGAGAGGTCAAGGAGCGGTTCGGGCGCGTCGACATCGTCGTCGCCAACGCCGGTGTCGCGGCGGGCGGCCCGTTCGCCGAGTCCGACCCGGAGTCCTGGCGGCGGGTGATCGAGGTCAACCTGATCGGATCGGCGGTCACCGCGCGGGCGTTCCTGCCGCTGCTCGCCGAGAGCCGCGGCTACCTGCTGCAGATCGCCTCGCTCGCCGCGATCACCCCGGCGCCGATGATGACGGCGTACTGCGCCTCCAAGTCCGGGGTGGAGGCGTACGCGCACAGCCTGCGGGCCGAGGTCGGGCACCGGGGTGTGAAGGTCGGCGTCGGCTATCTGTCGTGGACCGACACCGACATGGTGCGCGGCGCCGACCAGGACGACGTGATGCGGGAGTTGCGCCGGCGGCTGCCGTGGCCGTCCAACAAGACCTACCCCCTCGGGCCCGCCGTGGACCGGCTGGTGGCCGGGATCGAGCGGCGCGCGAGCCATGTGTACGGGCAGTGGTGGCTGCGCGGGATGCAGGGCGTGCGCGGGTATCTCCCCGCGCTCATCGGGACGGTGGGGCAGCGGGAGGTGCGGCGGTTCGCGGACCGGCTCGGCGGCGTGCGCACGGGCCTGGTCGGAGCGGGCGGAAACGCCGACGAACAGCACCGCGCCACTGTGCGTGACTGATCGACATGCGCGGGGTGACGGGCCGTGTGAATCTGGTCGGGCAAGTTCCCCCACCCCACAACGGGAGTGAACCCACATGGGTATGAAGGACCAGTTCCAGGAGAAGTCCGAGCAGTTCCAGCAGCAGGCCAAGCAGCGCGCCCAGCAGGGCAAGGAGCAGCTGCAGAACCGCGGCCGCCGCCGGGACGAGGACATGGACGAGCCGCAGCGCCGGCGTGAGTCGGAGGAGCGCCTCGACCAGGACTACGACGCCTGACGCCGCGCTTCCGTGGTGGAAGGGGTGCCCCTGGCGAGGGGGCACCCCTTCTCACGTCCTCGGCGGCAGGCTCGGGCGGGAGCGGTCGGGGACGTCGCGGTAAGTGGGGGGCCTGGCAGGCGGGTTGGTCTCCAGCAGCTCCAGGGCGAGCCGCACCGCGTCGTCCAGCTGGGCGTAGCGGCCCTCGGCCCAGTCCAGCGGGGTGCGCAGCGCCTCCACGTCGGGGGCCACCCCCTGGTTCTCCACCGACCAGCCGTACACGTCGAACCAGGCCGCGTTCATCGGCACCGTGATCACCGTGCCGTCGCCGAGCCGGTGCCGGCCGGTCATGCCGACCACCCCGCCCCAGGTGCGCTGGCCCACCACCGGGCCCAGCCGCAGCAGTCGGAACGCGGCGGTAATCATGTCGCCGTCGGAGCTGGTCGCCTCGTCAGCCAGCGCCACCACCGGCCCGCGCGGGGCGTTGGAGGCGTACGAGACGGGCTGGGCGTCACGGGTGAGGTCCCAGCCGATGATGGTGCGGGTCAGCTTCTCGACGACGAGCTCGCTGATGTGGCCGCCCGCGTTGCCGCGCACGTCCACGATGAGCGCGGGCCGGGACATCTCCATGCGCAGATCCCGGTTGAACTGCGCCCAGCCGGAGCCGCCCATGTCGGGGATGTGCAGATAGCCGCACCGGCCACCGCTCAACTCCCGCACCACCGCACGCCGTTTGGCCACCCAGTCCTGGTAGCGCAGCGGCGTCTCGTCGACCAGCGGGACGACCGCGACCCGGCGCGGCGGGCCCGTGCCCCCGGAATCGAGCGAGCCCGAAGGGCCGTCCGCGGACGGGCGGTGGGGGGCGACGGGCGGGCGGAAGGTCAGCTCCACCGTCGTGCCGCCCGCGCCCGCGAGCAGCGGGTAGGGGCCGGTGACCGGGTCCACCGGGCGGCCGTCGACATGGGTGAGGACCGCGCCCTCCCGGATGCCGGTGCCGGCCAGCGGGGAGCGGGCCCGGGAGTCGGAGGAGTCGCCGGGCAGGATTCGCCGGACCGTCCAGCCCTCCTCCCGGCGGACGAGGTTGGCGCCGAGCAGGCCCTGACGGCGCTGGTAGTGCGGCGGGCCCTCATTGCGGCGGGCGGCGGTGACATAGGCGTGGGACGTGCCGAGTTCACCGAGGACCTCCCGCAGCAGGTCCGCGAACTCGTCGGGGGAGGCGACCCGTTCGACCAGCGGCCGGTACTGCTCCAGGACCGCGTCCCAGTCGATGCCGCCCATACCGGGCTCCCAGAAGTGGGCGCGGATCAGCCGCCCGGCCTCCGCGTAGGCCTGGCGCCACTCGGCGGCCGGGTCGGCCTCGTGCAGGATGCGGCGGGCGTCGATCCACACCGTGGAGTCGCTGTCGCCGGGCTCGGTGGCGGGCACCGCCCGCAGCTCGCCCTCGTCGACCACGACCAGCCGGGTGCCGTCACCGCTGACCGCGAAGAAGTCGAGGTTCTCGACGAGTTCCGACTTCTTCGCCTTGCTGATGGTGAAGTGCTCCAGGGTGGGCCGGCCGCTGGTGTCGGCCGGGTTGGCGAAGGTCTCGCCGAGCGCGCCGGAGATCGGCCAGCGCAGCCACACCAGCCCGCAGCCCGCGACCGGGTACAGCCCCGAGTACTTGGAGGCGGTGACCGGGAACGGGGTGACCCTGCTCTCCAGACCCTCCGCCTCCACGGTCACCGCGCCGCCCTCGCCGCCCTCCTCGGCCTCCTCGCGCTCGACCGGGTCCAGGCCCCCGGCGGCCGGACGGCCCTCGGGGTTCAGGGCGAACGGGGACGGGGTCGCCGACGACAGCGGCACCAGATAGGGGCGGCAGCCCAGCGGGAAGGACAGGTCGCCGGTGTGCACGTCGTACACCGGGTCGAAGCCGCGCCAGGACAGGAAGGCGAGGTAGCGGCCGTCCCGGGTGAACACCGGGTTCTCGTCCTCGAACCGGCCGTTGGTGACGTCGATGACCAGCCGGTCCTTGATCCGGGCGAGCTTGATCTGCCGCAGCGACCGCCCGATCCCGGGGTGGGACCAGGTCAGCCAGGCCCCGTCGGGCGAGAAGGCGAGGTCGCGCACGGGCCCGTTGACCGACCGGATCAGCTCGGTGACCTCGCCGTCCGCCTCCTCGTCGGTGCCGAGGAGCAGCAGCCGGCCGTCGTGCGCGGCGACGGCCAGCCGCTCCCCGTCCGGGTCGGCCACCATCTCCAGCACCCGGCCCAGCTTCCCGGCGGCCAGCCGGCGGGGCGGGCGCTGGCCGGTCGCCCGGGGCAGGGAGGCGATCTCCACGGCGTCGTCGCCCTCGGCGTCCGTCACATAGGCCACCTGCTCACCGGCGCCGAGCATCTCCGGCAGCCGCACCCGGACGCCCGGGGTGTCGGTGAGGGTGCGCGCGGGGCCGTCGCGGTGGGTGAGCCAGTACAGGCTGCCGCGCACGACGACGGCGCTCGCCCGGCCGGTCTCGTCGACCGTGAGGCCGTCGAGGTGCTGGGCGGCGGGCACCTGGTAGCGGCGCCGCCCGGTCCGGGGCCCGCCGAGCGTCACGTCCAGACGGCGCGGGACGGCGCCGGGGGAGAGGTCGTCCACGAGCCACAGGTCGCCCGCGCACTGGTAGACGACCCGGGTGCCGTCCGTGGCGGCGTGCCGGGCGTAGAAGGCGTCGTGGTCGGTGTGGCGGCGCAGTCCGGAAGCGTCGTACGCGCACGAGTACAGGTTGCCGACGCCCTCGTGGTCGGAGAGGAAGGCGATCCGGCCGGCGACGAACATCGGGGAGTGCAGATGGCCCCCGAGCCCTTCGAGCAGCCGCTGCCCGTGCAGCCACAGCCTGCCCGTGGCGCCGCCGCGGTAGCGCTTCCAGGAGGCCGGTTCGTGCGGCGGGGTGCCGGTGAGCAGCAGGGATCTGCGCTCTCCGGCGATGTCGGCGACCTGGATGTCGGAGACGGGCCCCCAGGGCAGCTTGCGGCCGGGGCTGCCGTCGCAGGCGAGCTTGTAGGCCCAGGTGAAGTGGGAGAACGGCTCGCCGTGCGAGGTGACGGCGAGGATCTCGGCGTCGCCGTCCCCGTCGGGGGGCGCCCAGCCGCAGACCCGGGTGTCGGAGTTCCCCCAGTGGGTGAGGCGCCCGCCCGGACCGCCGTCCACCGGGACGAGGTGGACCTCCGGGTCGAGGGCGCGCCAGCTCGTGTACGCGATGTGGCGGCCGTCGGGGGAGAAGCGGGGGTGGCCGAGTTTGGTGCGGTCTGCGGTGAGCCGCCAGGCGCGGCCCGGGCCGTCGAGCGGGGCGAGCCAGAGGTCGTCCTCGGCCACGAAGCACAGCAGGTCGTCCTTGAGGTGCGGCAGACGCAGATAGCTCACCCTCCCCATGCTTTTCCGGGGCCTGGGCACCGGCAACTTATAAGTAACCGACAACCGTGACGCAGGACACGAACGAAACCGTTTCGTTTCGCTAGAGGGCTGAGGTATCTTCGTGGTGTACGAAACCGTGTCGTTCGGCGCGGTGGGACACCGGAGCGGAAAGGTGAGCGGTATGAGTGAAGTCGCGACGACGCGTCGCAGCCGGATCACCCCCGAGCGCGAGGCCGAGCTGTACCGGGCCGTGCTCGACCTGCTCAGCGAGGTCGGCTACGACGCCGTCACCATGGACGCCGTGGCCGCCCGCACCCGGTCCAGCAAGGCCACCCTCTACCGCCAGTGGGGTGGCAAGGCCGAGCTGGTGGTCAGAGCGATGCGGAGCCAGAAACCCGGCAGCATCGCCGACGTCGACACCGGAACCCTCCGCGGTGACCTGCACACCATCGTCGGGCGTGAGGACGACTGCGCCATGGCACGGAACGCGGCGCTGATGCGCGCGCTGGCCATGGCGGTCCACATGAACGACGACCTGCGCCAGGCGTTCAAGGAACTCCTGGTCGAACCGGAGATGGAAGAGTTCCGGCGGATGATCCGGCGCGCGGTCGACCGGGGCGAGGTCCGCTCCGACAACCCGGCGCTGGACTACATGGTGCACATGCTCGTCGGCGCGTTCGCCACGCGGACGCTGATCGACGACCTGCCGCCCACGCAGGAGTTCCTCACCTCGTACATCGACGCCGTGGTGCTCCCCGCCCTCGGCGTGACCACCCACTGACCGTCCCCCAGTCAGCCACCACCTGACGTCACCGCTCACGTCGTCGGGCTGATCGACCCTGCCCCGAAGCAACCACGACCTGACCGGGAGTACGCCCTCGTGGCCACTTTCCTCTATCGACTCGGCCGGTTCGCCTTCAGGCGACGGCACTTCGTAGCCCTCTTCTGGGTGGCGCTGCTGGCGCTCGCGGGCGTCGGCGCGGCCGGCGCCCCCGCGGCCGGCAACTCCTCCTTCTCCATCCCCGGCACCGAGGCCCAGAAGGCCTTCGACCTGCTGGAGGAACGCTTCCCCGGCTCCAGCGCCGACGGGGCGACCGCGCGCGTCGTCTTCAAGGCGCCGGCCGGCGAGAAGATGACCGACGCCGGCCACAAGGCGACCGTGCAGCAGACCGTCGAGGAACTCGCCGACGGCTCCGAGGTCGCCCGCGTCGCCGACCCGTACCAGGTCGGCGGCGTCAGCAAGGACGGCACCATCGCCTACGCCTCGGTGAGCTACAAGGTCACCGGCATGGAGCTGGAGGACTCCTCCCGCGACGCGCTGGAAGGCGCCGCGGAGGACGCCCGGAAGGCCGGGCTGACCGTGGAGATCGGCGGTGACGCCCTCCAGGCCGTCCCGCACACCGGCTCCGCCGAGATCATCGGCATCGGCGTCGCCGCGGTCGTCCTGGTCATCACCTTCGGCTCGCTGCTCGCCGCCGGGCTGCCTCTGGTCACCGCGATCGTCGGCGTCGGCATCGGCGTCGCGAGCATCACCGCGCTGGCCAGCACCCTGGACCTCGGCTCCACCACCTCCATCCTGGCCTCGATGATCGGCCTCGCGGTCGGCATCGACTACGCGCTGTTCGTCGTCTCCCGCTACCGCGCCGAACTGGCCGAGGGCCGGGACCGCGAGGACGCGGCCGGCCGGGCCGTCGGCACGGCGGGCTCCGCCGTGGTCTTCGCCGGCCTCACCGTCGTCATCGCCCTGGTCGGCCTCGCGGTCGTCAACATCCCGATGCTGACCAAGATGGGTGTCGCCGCCGCCGGCACGGTCGCCCTCGCCGTCCTCATCGCCCTCACCCTCATACCGGCCCTGCTCGGCTACGCCGGCCGCCGGGTCCGTCCCGCCGGTGAGAAGAGCAAGCTGCTCGGCGGGGGCCGCGCCGCGAAGCAGCCGCAGCGCCCGAACATGGGCACCCGCTGGGCCAGCTTCGTCGTCCGCCGCCCGCTGGCGGTCCTCCTCCTCGGTGTCGTCGGCCTGGGTGCCGCGGCCGTCCCGGCGGCCTCGCTGGAACTGGGCCTGCCCGACGACGGCTCCCAGCCGACGTCCACCACGCAGCGCCGCGCCTACGACCTGCTCTCCGAGGGCTTCGGCCCCGGCTTCAACGGCCCCCTGGTGGTCGTGGTCGACGCCAAGAACAGCGACGACCCGCAGTCCGTCTTCCGGCAGACCGGTGACGAGATCAAGGGCCTCGACAACGTCGTGAACGTCGCCCCCGCGCAGCCCAACAAGGCCGGGGACACCGCGACCATCACCGTGATCCCGGACGCCAAGCCCTCGTCGGTGACGACCGAGGACCTGGTGCACGACATCCGCGACACGGGCGCGGACATCAAGGCCGGCACCGACGCCGACGTCCTGGTCACCGGCGCCACGGCGATGAACATCGACGTGTCGCAGAAGCTCAACGACGCGCTGGTGCCGTACCTGGTCCTGGTCGTCGGACTGGCCTTCCTGCTGCTGATCGTGGTGTTCCGCTCGATCCTGGTCCCGCTGAAGGCGGCCCTGGGCTTCCTGCTCTCGGTGATGGCGGCCCTCGGCGCGGTCGTCGCGGTCTACCAGTGGGGCTGGCTGTCCGGTCTGATGGGCGTGGAGGAGACCGGCCCGATCATGTCGATGATGCCGATCTTCATGGTCGGCGTGGTCTTCGGACTGGCCATGGACTACGAGGTGTTCCTCGTGACCCGGATCCGGGAGGCCTACGTGCACGGCGAGAAGCCGGGCCAGGCCGTGGTCACCGGGTTCAAGTACAGCGCCCGGGTGGTGACCGCCGCCGCCGTGATCATGATGGCGGTCTTCTCCGGCTTCATCGGGTCCAGCGACTCGATGGTCAGGATGATCGGCTTCGGACTCGCGATCGCCGTCCTCTTCGACGCGTTCGTCGTCCGCATGGCGATCGTCCCGGCCGTCCTCGCCCTGCTCGGCAAGAAGGCCTGGTGGCTGCCGAAGTGGCTGGACCGCGCGCTGCCGAACGTCGATGTCGAGGGCGAGTCCCTGCGCACGCCGGGCGGCACGGCGGACGAGGACCGGGAGCTCGTCAGGGCCTGACGCCCGGACGGGACACACGAACCAGCCGGTGAGGGCTCCGTGGGGACGGGGTGCCCTCACCGGCTTCCCCTTGTGACCGGCGGGGGGCCCGGCGTGCCGCGCGCAACCCGGTCGCACGGCCGGCGCACCGGCCGCTACGGTGCCGTGCATGACGACAGCCGCCACTGACGCCGAGGGCTCCGGAGCCCACCCCCGATTCGCCGAGGCCCTGCGGGAACGGGGGCTCGGGGACGTCGTCCCGAAGGTCCGCCGCTTCCCCGACGCCACCCGCACCGCCGCCGAGGCGGCCGCCGCGATCGGCTGCGAGCTGAGCCAGATCTGCAAGTCCCTGATCTTCGCCGCGGACGGCGTGCCCGTACTGGTCCTCATGGACGGGGCGTCACGCGTCGACGTCGAGCGGGTCCGGGAGGAACTCGGCGCCGAGAAGGTCACCCGCGCGAGGGCCGACGTCGTGCGCGAGACCACCGGGTACGCCATCGGCGGCGTGCCCCCCTTCGGGCACCGCACGAGGACCCGCGTCCTCGCCGACCGCTCCCTCCTCGACCACGCCACCGTGTGGGCGGCGGCAGGTACCCCGTACACCGTCTTCCCGATGGAACCCAAGACGCTGATCGCCCACGCCGGCGGCACCCTGGTGGACGTGCGCGAGCGCCCCGAGTGACCCCGCTGGTCACCGCGGCCGTCCTGCTCGCGGCGGTCACCCACGCCGGCTGGAACGCCCTCGCGCACCGGATCACCGACAAGCTGGCCGGGTTCGCGCTGATCTCCGGCGGCGGGCTGCTGATCGGGCTGGCGGCGGTGCCGTTCGTGCCGTTCCCGGCGGCCGGGGCGTGGCCGTACCTCGGCTGCTCGGCCGCCGTCCACATCGCGTACTACGCGCTGCTCATGAAGTCCTTCCGGCTGGGCGACTTCGGCCAGGCCTACCCGATCGCCCGCGGCAGCGCGCCCCTGGTCGTCACCGTCCTGGCCGCCGCGTTCGCCCACGAGGTGCCGGACGGCCGGGCCGCCGCCGGGATCGCCCTGTCCTGCGCGGGGCTGACCGGCGTCGCCCTGTGGGGCCTGCGCGGGCACCGGCCCGACTGGGCGGCGATCGGGGCGGCCCTGGCGACCGGGCTGACCATCGCCGCGTACACGGTCGTCGACGGGCTCGGCGTCCGCGCCTCCGGTTCCTCCCTGGGCTACATCGCGTGGCTGATGGCGGTCCAGGGCACGGTGATCCCGGCGTACGTCCTGTGGCGGTGGCGGCGCCGGGCGGGCACCCTGCTCCGGCCGTACGCCGGCCTCGGACTGCTGGGCGCCGCGCTGTCCGTCGCGGCGTACGCGCTCGTCCTGTGGGCCCAGACCCGCGCGGCCCTCGCACCGATCGCGGCCCTGCGGGAGTCGTCGGTCATCGTGGGCGCGGTGATCGGGGCCGTGTTCTTCAAGGAGCGCTTCGGGGCGCCGCGCATCGCCGCCGCCGGGCTGCTGGTCGTCGGGATCGGGCTGATGCTGCACGCCGGATAGGCCGGGCCCGCGGCCCGCTCCTCCCGCCGCACGGGCGGGTGCAGGGGAGCGGGACGAGGAGCACCCTGGAATGAGAGCGATCCGGAGGTGACCGTCATGATGCACACCGCAGTGGGCTGGCATGTGGAACTGGAGTTCATGGAGGACGACCAGCACACCCGCGCGGCCGCGTTGGTCCGGCTGCCCGACGGGAGCGAGGTGCGGGCGAGCGGCCACGCCACCCGCCACCACACCGACGCGAATCAGCCAAGGGTCGGGGAGGAGGTCGCCGGCGCACGGGCGTTGAACGAGCTCGCCATGCAGTTGCTGACCAAGGCGCACAGCGAGATCGACACCGCGTCGGGCCGCACCTCGCACCCCATCCACGTCTGACTACGGCGTCAGGGACTGCCGTACCGCCCGTACCAGCGCCTGGGCCCTGGGGTCCGCGGTCACCGTCCTGCGAAAGCCGTTGGTGACGTAGCCGAAGGCGACGCCGGACTCCGGGTCGGCGAAGCCGAGGGAGCCGCCGCGGCCGGGGTGGCCGAAGGAGCCCGGGGCCAGGAAGGGGGAGGCGCCGCCGTGCAGCATGTAGCCGAGGCCGAAACGGGTGCCGACGACCAGGACCCGGTCGGGGCCCGCCGACTCCTCGGCGCGGGCGCGTTCGACGGTGGCGGGTTCCAGGAGGCGGACGCCGTCGACCGGCCCGGTCAGGGACGCGTAGAAGCGGGCGAGTCCGTCCGCCGTCGCGACCCCGTTGGCGGCGGGCAGGGCCGCCGCGCGGAACGCCGGGTCGTTCTGGTCGGGGAACGGGGTGATCGCGGCGAAGGCACGGCGGGTGAGGGAGGACGGGTCGGCGTAGGCCTCGGTGACCGAGCGCTTGGGGCGGGCGCGGAGCACCCCGGACGACGGCTCCGGGCCCTCGATCCGGCCGACCCTGCCCACCCGGTGGGCCTGCGCGTCCGGCAGCCCCACCCACAGGTCCAGGCCCAGCGGAGCGGCGATCTCGGAGGCGATCCACTCGCCGGAGCCCCGGCCCGTGACGCGCCGGACCAGCTCGTCGAGCAGCCAGCCGTAGGTGAGCGCGTGGTAGCCGTGGTCGGTGCCCGGTTCCCAGACGGGGGCCTGGGCGGCGACCGCCTCGGCGGCCCGGGCCGGGTCGGCCGCCTCCTCCAGGCCGAGCGGGTGGTCGAGGACGGGGAGACCGGCGCGGTGGTTCAGCACGTGCCGAACCAGCGTCCGGTCCTTGCCGTGCGCCTTGAACTCGGGCCAGTGCTCGGCGACCGGCGCGTCCAGGTCCAGCTCGCCGCGCTGGTGCAGCAGCAGGAGGACGGCGGCGGCGACGCCCTTGGTCGCGGAGCGCACGACCTGGGCGGTGTCCCGCTGCCAGGGCTCGGTGCCGTCGACGTCCCTCGTCCCGGCCCACAGGTCGACGACCCTGCGCCCGTCCCGGTACACGGCGACGGCGGCGCCCCGCTCACCGAGCGTCCCGAAGTTCCGTACGAACGCGGCCCGGACCGGCTCGAAGCCCTCGGCCACCGTGCCGTGCACGTCGGTGTTCCCGTCCACGCTCGCCTCCACGTCCGTCGGTTCCTTCCGTAGCGCCTGTGACGGTGGGTGCAACGGCCGCCGTTCGCCTGCGATTCCTGGGCCGCACCGGTCCGGCGCGATCGTTACGGCGACGTTGCCGGGCGGGTTCAGGGGCGGCCGGGCGGGGCCGGCACCGACCGCGGATCGAATCCGTACGGCAGCTCCAGGCGGTGGGCGCGCATCAGCGCGTCGTCGCCGAGCAGGTCCGCCGTGCCGCCGTCCGCCGCGATCACCCCGTCGCTGAGGATCAGCGAGCGCGGGCACAGCTCCAGGGCGTAGGGCAGGTCGTGGGTGACCATCAGGACGGTGACGTCGAGGGAGCGCAGGATGTCGGCCAGTTCCCGGCGGGAGGCGGGGTCGAGGTTGGAGGACGGCTCGTCCAGGACCAGGATCTCCGGCTCCATGGCGAGGACCGTCGCCACGGCCACCCGGCGCCGCTGGCCGAAGGACAGGTGGTGCGGGGGCCGGTCCTTGTACTCCGCCATGCCGACCCGCGCGAGGGCGCGGTCCACCCGCTCCTCCAGTTCGGCCCCCTTCAGCCCGGCCGCCGCCGGGCCGAACGCCACGTCCTCCCGCACGGTCGGCATGAACAGCTGGTCGTCCGGGTCCTGGAAGACGATGCCGACCCGCCGCCGGATCTCCGCCATGTGCCGCTTGCCCACGGGCAGTCCGGCCACGGTGACCGTGCCGGTGCCGCCGGTGAGGATGCCGTTGAGGTGGAGCACCAGGGTGGTCTTGCCGGCGCCGTTGGGGCCGAGCAGCGCGACCCGCTCGCCGCGCGCGAGGGAGAAGTCGACGCCGAACAGGGCCTGGTGGCCGTCGGGGTAGGCGAAGGCGAGGCCGGAGACCTCCAGGGAAGCAGTGCTCACAGGGTCCATCCCAGCAGACAGACGACGAGGGCGGCACAGGGGAGGGTGAGGGCGTACGACCACTGCGCCCGCGACGCGGTCGCCTCGTCGATGACCGGCATGGAACCGGCGTACCCGCGGCTGACCATGGCCAGGTGGACGCGCTCGCCGCGCTCGTAGGAGCGGATGAACAGCGCGCCCGCCGACTTGGCGAGCACGCCCCAGTGCCGTACGCCGCGCGCCTCGAAGCCGCGGGACTCGCGGGCGATCCGCATGCGCCGCATCTCGTCGGTGATGACGTCGCCGTAGCGGACCATGAAGGAGGCGATCTGCACCAGCAGCGGCGGGAGTCTCAGCCGCTGGAGGCCGAGGAGCAGTTCGCGCAGTTCGGTCGTGGCGGCGAGCAGCACCGAGGCGGCGACGCCCAGGGTGCCCTTGGCCAGCACGTTCCAGGCGCCCCACAGGCCGTTGACGCTGAGCGACAGCCCGAGGACGTCGGTCCGCGCGCCCTCCGCCACGAACGGCAGGAGGACCGCGAAGGCGACGAACGGGACCTCGATCAGCAGCCGCTTGAGCAGGAAGCCGGCCGGGACCCGGGCGGCGTACGCGACGCCGGCGAGCAGTCCGGCGTACACCGCGAAGGCCCACATCGCCTCGCGCGGGGTGGAGACCACCACCAGCACGAAGGCGAGGACGGCGGCGAGCTTGGTGTGCGGCGGCAGGGTGTGCACGGCGGAGTGCCCGTGCCGGTACAGCTTGTGGCTGTGGCCCGCTCCCATGTCAGACGCCCGTGCCGCTGGGGGAGGCGGCGTCGGCCGTGTCGTCGGCGCGGCGCCTGCGGACCACCCAGGCTACGCCGGTGCCGGCGACCACCGTCACGCCGACGCCGATCGCGCCGGCCAGACCGCCGGAGAGACGGGCGTCGTCGACGTCCTCGACGCCGTAGTCGGCGAGCGGGGAGCCGGCGGCCGCGTGTTCCTCGGCCTTCGCGTCGATGCCGTGGTCGGTGGCGACCTTCTCCAGGCCGTCGGGGTCGGCGGAGGCGTAGAAGCTGACGAACCCGGCGAGGACCAGCGAGGTGACCAGGCCGGCGATCCACACCGTGCGTGGGGAGCGGGCGGCGGCGGGGGCCGGTTCCGGTGCGGTCCCGGGGGCGTCGATCAGTTCGCCGTTCACCCGCAGCTTGAGCTTCCGCTCCAGTCCGCGCGCCCCGTGCACCAGGTCGGGGCGGACGGCGAGGACGGCGCCGACGGTCAGGGCGGTGATGACCGCCTCGCCGATGCCGATGAGGACGTGCACGCCCACCATGGCGGTGGCGACCTTGCCGATCGAGACGTCCGCGGTGCCGCCGACGGCGTAGAGCAGGGTGAAGACGAGGGCGGAGGCGGGGACGGAGACCAGGGCGGCGACGAAGGACGCGGCGGTCACCGAGCGGCGGGACCGCGGCAGCACCGCCACCAGGCCGCGGAAGAGCGCGTACGCGACGACCGTCGTCACGATCGCCATGTCGGTGATGTTGACGCCGAGCGCGGTCAGCCCGCCGTCGGCGAAGAGGACGGCCTGCATCAGCAGGACCACGGAGACGCACAGGACGCCCGTGTAGGGGCCGACGAGGATCGCGGCGAGGGCGCCGCCGAGCAGATGGCCGCTGGTGCCCGCCGCGACGGGGAAGTTCAGCATCTGCACCGCGAAGATGAACGCCGCCACGAGGCCGGCCAGCGGGGCCGTCCGTTCGGCGGTGCCCGGGGAGGAGGCGCCCTCCAGTTCCCGGCGGGCGCCGCGCAGGCTCACGGCGACGGCGCCGGCGGCGAACAGTCCGGCCGCGGCGGACACGGGGGCGTCGATGAATCCGTCAGGTGCGTGCACGGACTCGATGATGTGGCCTGTTGCGAATCAATCGCAAGAGCGAGTGGCTTGTTTTACCTCACGCATACCTCATCTGTGATATTCGCCGCTCGGACGCGCGGATTCCGGAATGGGTGCACGATGGAACGGGGGGTGGGTATACGGCTTACACGCCTTTGATGCCGAGTGACGCAGCGTAAGGGGCCCACCGATGTCCGTAGTCGAGCAGTACGCGCGAGTCCACATCGTCACGGATGCGGATCCCCTGCTGGAGGACCGCGGGGCCGTCCCCGTCGTTCTGCGGTACGACCCCGAGACCGACCCCCTGTGCGTACGCGTGGGGCTACCCGGCCCCGTCGCCCGCGAGTGGACCATCGCACGGGACCTGCTGGAGCGGGGCCTGCGCGCCCCCGCGGGCAGCGGCGAGATACGCGTGTGGCCGTGCGGCCGGGTGCAGGCCGTGGTGGAGTTCCACACCCGGCACGGCGTCTCGGTCGTCGAGTTCGAGACCAAGACCCTGGCCCGGTTCCTGAGCCGCACCCACGCCGCCGCCGCGGAACCGGTGCCCCACTGACCCGTCCGGCTCAGCCGCCGCTCTTCAGCAGCGCCGCGACGACCGGCCCGGCCGTCGAGCCGCCGTGTCCGGCCGCCTGGACGACACCCGCGGCCGCCAGGTCCCCGCGGTACGCGGTGAACCAGCCGTTGGGCTTCTTCTGCCCGTCGACCTCCGCCGACCCGGTCTTCGCGCCGGTCTCACCGCTCACCCCGGCCATCGCCTCCGCCGCCGTGCCGTAGGCCGCCGTGTACGACATCAGCTCCCGCAGCTGCGCCAGCGTGCCCGCAGACAGGGTGCGCGAGGCCGTCGCCAGCTTCCGCCCGTCGACCTCCGGGGAGACCAGGTACGGCTGGTGGAAGACGCCCGCCTTGACGGTCGCCGCCACCGACGCCATGTTCAGCGGGTTCATCCGCACCCCGCCCTGGCCGATCAGCGAGGCCCCCATCGGGGCCGCCGACTGCACCGGCACCGAGCCGTCGAACGTCGGCACGCCGACCTGCCAGTCGTTCCTCGACAGCCCGAACACCTCCTGCGCCTGCTTGGTCAGGTCGTCGTTCTCCAGCTCGGGCGCCTGGCTGATGAAGGCCGTGTTGCAGGACCGGGCGAAGCTCGCCTTGAAGGTGCCGTCCTTGATCTCGAACTTGTCGTCGTTCTGGAACTTCCAGCCGCCGTAGCTGAAGTACTTCGGGCACGGGTGCTTCTCGTCCATCGAGGCGAGGCCCTTCTCGATGAGCAGCGAGGAGGTGATCACCTTCATCGTGGACCCCGGGGCCAGTGACCCCTGGAACGCGGTGTTGAAGCCGTGCGAGGAGTTCGCCACCGCCAGGATCTCGCCGGTCGACGGACGCAGCACCACCACCGACGCCCTGTCCTTCTTGGCCACCTGCGCCTCGGCGGCGGCCTGGAGGGACGGGTTCAGCGTGGTCTTCACCGTGCCGGGCGTGCCCTCGCTCAGCTCCAGCAGCGTCTTGTCGGACAGCTCGGCCTTCTTCGACTCCTTGCCGCGCACCACGCGCAGTTCGATGCCGGCCTCGCCGCCCGCCGTCTCGCCGTACTTCTCGCGCAGTCCGTCCAGCACCGAGCCCAGCGACGGGTACTTCCGCGTCGTCAGCTCGCCGCCGTCGCGGTCCAGCGCCTTCACCGGCGGGGTGCCCGCCTCACCGGTGACCAGCTTGTCGCCGTCCTCGAGGTCGGGGTGCACGACCTCCGGCCGCCAGGCCACCCGCGGCTCGCCGTCCCCGGCCCGGCGCACGACGGTCAGCGCGCTGTCGTAGGCCAGCGGCTTGCTGACGTCCTCGTACGACACCGTGCCCTTGACGGAGAAGGGGACCTTGCCGCCGGTGCGGGTGCCGGCGGTGAGGGTGACCTTCTCGACGCCGGCGTCCTTGGCGTAGGCGGTGAGCAGGGCGGCGGCGGCCTTCGGGTCGTCGGTGACGGCGGCCGCCTCGCTCACCTTCCCGGCCTGCCAGGCGGTGAGGAAGCGCTCGGCCGTGCCGGTGACCTCGGAGGCCGACAGGGGCCCGGTCCGTACCTCCTCCGCCTGCTGCGCGGAGGACGTACGGGTGCCGTCCTCGGCCGCGGCACCGCCGCCGAGCAGCGCGTAGGCGCCGACACCGGCACCGCCGACGACCACGGCGATCACTCCGCCGAGCACGGCGGGTCTCGTCTTCCGCCGCTCACCGGCGTGCCCTCTGTTCCTCACTGCTGCTTGTTCCTCCGCTGCTCGCCGGGCCCCCCGCGGCCCTGGTGGCCCCTCTTGGCGCGGTGTGCGCACACGTCGGCCACCACCCTAGAGTCCCGGTCCGTGCCGGGCGCGATCAGCCGCCCGCTCGTAGCACGGCTGCGACAATCGGACCGGCCGCGTCGCCGCCGTGCCCGCCCTGCTGCGCCATGGCCGCCGCCGCGACGTCGTCGCGGAAACCGGTGAACCAGCTGTCCGAGGTGGCCTTGCCGTCGACCTCGGCGGACCCCGTCTTGGCGCCGATGTCGCCGCGGAGGCCGGCCATGGCGTCCCGGCCGGTGCCCTGGGTGGCGGTGAGCCGCATCATCTGCTTGAGCTGGGCGGCGGTACCCGCCCGCAGGCCGTCGGCCTGCCGCAGCTGCCGGCCGTCGAGCTCCGGGGAGACCAGGTAGGGCTGGCGGAAGGCGCCGGTGATCGCGGTGGCCGTCACGGACGCGATATTGAGCGGGTTCATCTGCACCTGGCCCTGGCCGATCGCGTTCGCCGCGCGGTCCGGGCCGCCGGAGGCGGGGACACTGCCGTCGAAGGAGGCGATGCCGGTCTTCCAGTCGCCCCGGCCCAGCCCGAACCGCTGCTCGGCCTCCTGGGTGAGCGAGGCGTCGGTGAGCGGCTGCTCGTCGATCAGCTTGACGAAGGCCGTGTTGCAGGAGCGCAGGAAGCTGTTGGCGAGGGTGGCGCCCTCGTTCGGCGGCATGTCGGTGAGGTTCTTGAAGGTCTGGCTCTGCCAGGTGGCGGTGGGCGGGCAGGGCGCCGGGCCGTTCATCGAGGTCACGCCGTTGTCGATGAGCATCGCGGCGGTGACGATCTTCATCGTGGAGCCGGGGGCGACCTGGCCCTGGAAGGCCGCGTTGAAGCCGTCCTCGCGGTGGTTGGCCACCGCCAGCACCTCACCGGTGCTCGGCTTGACCGCCACCACCGACGACTCGGCGAACCGCCGCACCGCCTTCTCCGCCGCGTCCTGCACCCCGGCGCTGAGCGTGGTGCGCAGCTTTCCCGGCTTCCCCTCGGCGAGGGTCAGCAGCGGGGTGTCGGCGGCCCGGTCCGCGTGCCTGACCACCAGCTCGACCCCCGGCGTGCCGCCCGCCTTCGCACCGTACTTCTCACGCAGGGTGTCCAGGATCGGCCCGAGGGAGGGGTACTTCTCCTTCGTCAGCACCATGCCGTCGCGGTCCACGGCCTCGATGGGCGGCCGCGCGGACTCCCCGGTGACGAGGGTGTCGCCCTCCTTCAGGTCCGGGTGGACGACGGCCGGCTCCCAGTCGACCAGCGCCCGCCCGGTGGTCTGCCCGCGGACGACGGTCAGCTCGCTCTCGTAGCGCAGCGGCTTCGACTTCCCGTCGTGGGTGACGGTCGCCTTCACGGTGAAGGGCACGGTGGTGCCGGTGGCCGTACCGGGGGTGATCCCGACCTTCCCGATGCGGGCCTCCTCGCCGTACCCCGTCAGCAGCGCGCCGGCCGCCTGCGCGTTGTCGGTGTACGACGCCGCCTCGGCCGCCTGCCCCTTCTCCCAGGCCGCGAAGAACGCCGCGCTCGTGCGGCGCACCTCGTCCGCGTCCGGCGGCCCGGATCTCTTGGTCTCCGCCGTGCCCGTGCCGCTTCCCCCGCCGCCGTTCACGGCCGACACGATGTTGTGGACGCCGTAGCCGGCCCCGCCCACCATCACCGCGAACACACCGCCGACTATGGCGGCCTTGACCCCCTTGCCCATCGGGCTTCCCCTCCCCGCCGGGCCCCCCGCATCTTCTGAACGCGTTCAAAAAGCCCGGTGGGTGAGCACTCTATGCGCAGCGAGTGGCGACCGGGGCGGCGTTTCCGATTGGTGGCCGAAGCGAGACCGCACCTTGCGCCGACCGCTCGGCCCCGGCCATCACACCCACGTATCCAGCCACATCCGCGCCCGCCAGTCGTCTATCGGGATCGATGTGCCGGTGTGGAGGGGCCAGAAGTAGATGAAGTTCCACGCGATCAGGAGGGCCAGTACGCCCGCCGCCGTCGCGCCCGCCACCCGGCGGGCGTCGGAGGAGCGGGGCGGGCCGACCAGCGCGCCCAGCAGCATCGCCACCGCCAGGCACAGGAAGGGGAGGAAGACGATCGCGTAGAAGAAGAAGATCGTGCGTTCCTGGTAGAGGAACCACGGGGCGTAGCCGGCCGCGATGCCGCAGGCGATGGCGCCGGCGCGCCAGTCGCGGCGGAAGAACCAGCGCCACAGGACGTACAGCAGCGCGAAGCAGGCCACCCACCACAGCAGCGGGGTGCCGATGGCCAGGACCTCGCGGGCGCACTTCTCGCCGGCGTCGGCGGGACAGCCGTCCGTGCCGGGGGCCGGGGACTCGTAGAAGTAGGAGACCGGGCGGCCGGTGACGATCCAGCTCCACGGGTTGGACTCGTAGGTGTGCGGCGAGGACAGGCCGACGTGGAAGTCGTAGACCTGGTTCTCGTAGTGCCACAGGCTGCGCCACCAGTCGGGGAACAGCCAGGACCAGTCGCTGTTCCTGCCGTCCTTGGCCGCCCAGTCGCGGTAGTAGCCGCCGGTGCCGTCGGCCGGGGAGAGGATCCAGCCGGTCCAGGAGGCGACGTAGGTGACCACCGCCACGGGGATGGTGGACAGGAAGGCCCAGCCCAGGTCCCGCCTGAGCACGGCCGTCCGGGGCCGGTACGCGCCGGCCACCCGGCGCGAGCCGACGTCCCAGAGCACCGCCATCACACAGAACGCCGCCGTGACGTACAGGCCGTTCCACTTGGTGCCGATCGCCAGGCCCAGCATCAGGCCCGCCGCCACCCGCCAGGGCCGGAAGCCGATCCGGGTGGTCTCGGCGACGTACGCGTCCGGCCGGGCCCGCCCGTCGGAGTCCACCGGCAGCGCGGCGGCGAGTCTCTCCCGCGCCCGGTCCCGGTCGACCACCAGGCAGCCGAAGGCCGCGAGCACGAAGAACATCAGCACGCCGTCGAGCAGCGAGGTCCGGCTCATCACGAAGTGCAGCCCGTCCACCGCCATCAGCGCGCCCGCCAGGCAGCCGAGGAACGTGGAGCGGAACAGCCGCCGGCCGATGCGGCACAGCATCAGCACGGAGAGCGTGCCGAGCAGCGCGGTCATGAACCGCCAGCCGAACGGGTCGAAGCCGAACACCAGCTCGCCCAGCCCGATGACGTACTTCCCGACCGGCGGGTGCACCACGTACGCGGCGTCCGTCGGGATCGGGACGTCCCCTCCGGAGGAGAGGATCAGGTCGTTGGCGTTCTTGTCCCAGTTGACCTCGAAGCCGCGGTGGACCAGCGCCCACGCGTCCTTGGCGTAGTACGTCTCGTCGAATATCACCGCCTTCGGGCTGCCCAGGTTCCAGAACCGCAGCACCCCGGCCAGCAGCGTGACCAGCAGCGGACCGCCCCACGCCGACCAGCGGGTGATCCGCCCGGCGAGCCCCGGCGGCACCCCGAGCGTCTCCCACAGCCGCCCCGACGGCTCGGTGTACGGCGGGACCAGACGGTCGCGGACATCGCCTGCGGAGCCCGGGGCGGCGTAGCCGAACCGGCGCAGCCGCTGGTGCCACGGCGGCTGCTCCTCGTGCGGCGGCTGGTCCTTCCGGAGGTCCATGGAGGACGCGGTACTGGTCACCGCGCCATCGTAGGGAACGGCGCTGTGTGAGTCCCGCGCATGGGCGGTATGCCCCGCCTCTGTCCGCTCCGGTCCCGGTCCGGTCCGGCTCCGGTGCGGCTCCGGCCCGCTCCCGTCGCGTCCGGGCCGCGCGGCCCTGGGAGGATGGACGGGTGACCGGAACCCTCGTACTCGCAGGCACCCCCATCGGCGACGTCTCCGACGCCCCGCCCCGGCTCGCCGAGGAACTGGCCGGCGCCGACGTCGTCGCCGCCGAGGACACCCGGCGGCTGCGCCGGCTGACCCAGGCGCTCGGCGTCACGCCCAAGGGGCGGGTCGTGTCGTACTTCGAGGGCAACGAGTCGGCCCGCACGCCCGAGCTGGTGGAGGAACTGGCGGGCGGCGCGCGCGTGCTGCTGGTGACGGACGCCGGGATGCCGTCCGTGTCCGACCCCGGGTACCGGCTGGTCGCCGCGGCCGTCGAGCGGGACATCAAGGTCACCGCGGTGCCCGGACCGTCCGCCGTGCTCACCGCGCTCGCCCTGTCCGGACTGCCCGTGGACCGGTTCTGCTTCGAGGGGTTCCTGCCGCGCAAGGCCGGGGAGCGGCTGGGGCGGCTGCGGGAGGTGGCCGGGGAGCGGCGCACCCTCGTCTACTTCGAGGCCCCGCACCGGCTCGACGACACCCTCGCCGCGATGGCCGAGGTGTTCGGCGCGGAGCGCCGGGCCGCCGTCTGCCGGGAGCTGACCAAGACCTATGAGGAGGTCCGCCGGGGCCCGCTGGCCGAGCTGGCCGCGTGGGCGGCCGAGGGGGTGCGCGGGGAGATCACCGTGGTGGTCGAGGGCGCGCCGGAGAAGGGGCCCGAGGAGCTGGACGCCGCGGAACTGGTGCGCCGGGTGCGGGTGCGCGAGGAAGCGGGGGAGCGGCGCAAGGAGGCGATCGCCGCGGTGGCGGCGGAGGCCGGGCTGCCCAAGCGGCAGGTGTTCGACGCGGTCGTGGCGTCCAAGAACGCCGACGGAAGTCCCGGTTCCGCGCGCCCCTGAGGGCCTGAGGCCCAGGGGCGGGTAAAGGGCTCGGCGCGCTGCGGCAAGGAACACCCAAATCGCCGCCAATACTCGGCAGCCCCTCCTGCGTCCGCGTCCGCGGAGCGGTCCACTGTCAGCAGGGACGGACCCGAACCGTCCCGCCAGCGGACCGACAGGAGCCGGTATGACCGAGATCCCGGGGCACAAGGGGACCAAGGGGCACGCGGGGCACGCGGGGCTGCGCGCGGGCGCCAGCGCCGTCGTCGACGAGGCGTACTCCTTCGCCTGCATGCGCTGCGGCCACGGCTGGGAGCAGGCGTACGAGATAGAGCACCACACCGACGCCGGGGGCCACGAGTTCGTGATGTACGTGGCGGACGGCCGGGTCGTGCCCTCCCCGCTGAGCCGGCCGACGTGCCAGAACTGCGACGGCCACGTCGTGCGGATCATGCGGCCGGGGAGGGTCGCTTCGGCCGCTTCGGCCGCTTCGGCGGCGCCGGGAGGGCCGGGGGAACACCGGAAACCGGCCGGGGAGCGGCACCACTGGCGGCTGTCCGGCCTGCTGTCCCCCTTCCGCAGGGCGCACTGACGCCCGCGGTGCTTTCGTAGGATCGGGGGCATGCCTTCGAACGCCGCCGACAAGAACGCCGCGCCGCCGCTCCCGGAGCCCCTGCGGGTGCCGGTCGCGGACTCCCACACCCACCTCGACATGCAGTCCGGCACGGTGGAGGACGCCCTCGCCAAGGCCGCGTCGGTGGGTGTGGCGACCGTCGTCCAGGTCGGCTGCGACCTCGCCGGGTCGCGCTGGGCCGCCGAGACGGCGGCGGCGCACGACGCCGTCCACGCCACGGTCGCGCTGCACCCCAACGAGGCGCCGCGCATCGTCCACGGCGACCCCGGCTGGTCCCGGCAGGGCGCCCGCGAGCCCGGCGGCGACGCGGCGCTGGACGAGGCGCTCGCCGAGATCGACCGGCTGGCCGCGCTGCCGCAGGTCAAGGGCGTCGGCGAGACCGGACTCGACTACTTCCGCACCGGGCCCGAGGGCAAGGAGGCGCAGGAGCGGTCCTTCCGCGCCCACATCGAGATCGCCAAGCGGCACGGCAAGGCCCTGGTGATCCACGACCGCGACGCCCACGCCGACGTCCTGCGCGTGCTGAAGGAGGAGGGCGCCCCCGAGCGCACCGTCTTCCACTGCTACTCCGGCGACGCCGAGATGGCGGAGATCTGCGCGAGCGCCGGCTACTTCATGTCGTTCGCCGGCAACGTCACCTTCAAGAACGCGCAGAACCTGCGGGACGCGCTCGCCGTGGCCCCGCTGGAGCTGGTCCTGGTCGAGACCGACGCGCCGTTCCTGACCCCGGCGCCCTACCGGGGCCGGCCCAACGCCCCGTACCTGGTGCCGGTCACGGTGCGCGCTATGGCCGCCGTACGCGGGATCGACGAGGACGCCCTGGCCACCGCGCTCGGGGCGAACACGGCCCGCGCCTTCGGTTATCCACAGGCGTGACCTGGGCGGTCCCGGTGCCCCGTACCCTTGTCCCGTGACCAGCCCCACCCCCGACGCCCTCCTGGGCCCCGCCGACGTCCGTGAACTGGCGGCCGCCCTCGGCGTACGGCCCACCAAGCAGCGCGGCCAGAACTTCGTCATCGACGCCAACACGGTCCGCCGTATCGTGCGCACCGCCGAGGTCCGCCCCGACGACGTCGTCGTCGAGGTCGGCCCCGGGCTCGGCTCGCTGACGCTGGCGCTCCTGGAGGCCGCCGACCGGGTCACCGCCGTCGAGATCGACGACGTCCTCGCCGGCGCGCTGCCCGGGACCGTCGCCGCCCGCATGCCCGGCCGCGCCGACCGGTTCGCGCTGGTCCACTCCGACGCGATGCACGTCACCGAGCTGCCCGGCCCCGCCCCGACCGCGCTCGTCGCCAACCTGCCGTACAACGTGGCGGTCCCCGTGCTGCTGCACATGCTCGAGCAGTTCCCGAGCATCGAGCGCACCCTCGTCATGGTCCAGGCGGAGGTCGCCGACCGGCTCGCCGCGCCGCCCGGCTCCAAGGTGTACGGCGTGCCCTCGGTCAAGGCCAACTGGTACGCCGAGGTCAAGCGGGCCGGCGCCATCGGCCGCACCGTCTTCTGGCCGGCGCCCAACGTCGACAGCGGGCTGGTCTCCCTGGTGCGCCGCGCGGAGCCGCTGAGGACCAGTGCCTCCCGGCGCGAGGTGTTCGCCGTCGTCGACGCGGCCTTCGCCCAGCGCCGCAAGACCCTGCGGGCCGCCCTCGCCGGCTGGGCCGGCTCGGCGGCCGCCGCGGAGGCCGCCCTGGTCGCCGCGGGGGTGTCGCCCCAGGCCCGGGGCGAGTCCCTCACGGTGGAGGAGTTCGCGCGCATCGCCGAACACAAGGAGCCCACCGCGTGAGCGTCACCGTCCGCGTCCCCGCCAAGGTCAACGTCCAGCTCGCGGTCGGCGCCGCCCGCCCCGACGGCTTCCACGACCTGGCCAACGTCTTCCTCGCGGTCGGCCTGTACGACGAGGTCACCGTCACCCCGTCGCCGGACGGCCTGCGCGTCACCTGCGAGGGCCCCGACGCCGGCCAGGTCCCGCTGGACCGCACCAACCTCGCGGCCCGCGCCGCCCTGCTGCTCGCCGAGCGGTACGGCCGTGACACGGACGTCCACATCCACATCGCCAAGGACATCCCCGTCGCCGGCGGCATGGCGGGCGGCAGCGCGGACGGCGCCGGCGCCCTCCTCGCCTGCGACACCCTGTGGGGGACCGGCGCCCCGCGCGCCGAACTCCTCGACATCTGCGCCGAACTCGGCAGCGACGTGCCGTTCAGCCTGGTCGGCGGGGCGGCGCTGGGCACCGGACGGGGCGAGAAACTGACGGCGCTGGAGGTGGGCGGCACCTTCCACTGGGTGTTCGCCATGGCCGCGCGGGGGCTGTCCACCCCGGCGGTCTTCCGGGAGTTCGACCGGCTGGCGCAGGGCCGGGACATCCCCGGGCCCGTCGCCTCCCAGGACCTGCTCGCCGCCCTCGCCAAGGGCGACCCCCACGCGCTCGCCGCCACCGTCTCCAACGACCTCCAGCCGGCCGCCCTGTCCCTGTTCCCCCAGCTCGCGGACACCCTCGCGGCGGGGCGCGCGGCGGGCGCGCTGACGGCGCTGGTCTCGGGCTCCGGCCCGACCACGGCCTTCCTCGCCCCCGACGCGGAAGCGGCGGCCACCGTCGCCGACGCCCTGCGGGCCTCCGGAACCTGCCGCACGGTCCGCACGGCGCCGGGACCGGCGCCCGGGGCGACCGTGGTGTGAGGACCGCTCCCTCGCCGGTGGTGCGGGCGGCCTTCCCTTCGCATGCCGAGTGCCGTCGGTCAGGGCCTACGCTGGAAAACTGATCGATCCCCGAGGCAGGAGAGAAATGGCCGTCAATCTGGTCAATGTCGAGAACGTCAGCAAGGTGTACGGCACCCGTGCCCTGCTCGACGGGATTTCCCTCGGCGTCTCCGAAGGCGACCGGATCGGGGTGGTGGGGCGCAACGGCGACGGCAAGACCACGCTCATCCGGATGCTGGCCCGGCTGGAGGAGGCCGACACCGGGCGCGTGACCCACTCCGGCGGGCTGCGGCTCGGCGTGCTCACCCAGCACGACTCCCTCGACCCCGCCGCCACCGTCCGGCACGAGGTCATCGGGGACCTGGCCGACCACGAGTGGGCCGGCAACGCCAAGGTCAGGGACGTACTGACCGGACTGTTCGGCGGACTGGACCTGCCCGGGTTCCCCAAGGGCCTGGACACCGTCATCGGACCGCTGTCCGGCGGCGAGCGGCGCCGGATCGCGCTCGCCAAGCTGCTCATCGACGACCAGGACCTGATCGTCCTCGACGAGCCGACCAACCACCTCGACGTCGAGGGCATCGCCTGGCTCGCCGAGCACCTGCGCAACCGCCGGTCCGCGCTCGTCTGCGTCACCCACGACCGCTGGTTCCTCGACCAGGTCTGCACCCGCATGTGGGACGTGCAGCGCGGCGACGTGTACGAGTACGAGGGCGGCTACTCCGACTACGTCTTCGCCCGCGCCGAGCGCGAACGCATCGCCGCCACCGAGGAGGTCAAGCGGCAGAACCTGGTCCGCAAGGAGCTGGCCTGGCTGCGCCGCGGCGCCCCCGCGCGCACGTCCAAGCCGCGCTTCCGCGTCGAGGCCGCCAACGAGCTGATCAAGGACGTGCCCCCGCCGCGCGACAGCAGCGAGCTGATGAAGTTCGCGTCGACCCGGCTCGGCAAGACGGTGTTCGACCTGGAGGACGTGACCGTCCAGGCCGGCCCCAAGGTGCTGCTCAAGCACGTGACCTGGCAGCTCGGTCCCGGCGACCGCATCGGCCTGGTCGGCGTCAACGGCGCGGGCAAGACGTCCCTGCTGCGCGCGCTGGCCGAGGCCGCCCGCAGCGAGGGGGAGGTCCAGCCCGCGGGGGGCAGCGTCCGCGTCGGCAGGACGGTCAAGCTCGCCTACCTCTCCCAGGAGGTCGCCGAACTCGACCCCACCTGGCGGGTGCTCCAGGCCGTGCAGCAGGTGCGCGAGCGCGTCGACCTCGGCAAGGGCCGCGAGATGACCGCCGGTCAGCTGTGCGAGACCTTCGGGTTCAACAAGGAGAAGCAGTGGACGCCGGTCGGGGACCTGTCCGGCGGTGAGCGGCGGCGGTTGCAGCTGCTGCGGCTGCTGATGGACGAGCCCAACGTCCTCTTCCTCGACGAGCCCACCAACGACCTCGACATCGAGACCCTCACCCAGCTCGAGGACGTCCTCGACGGCTGGCCCGGCTCGATGATCGTCATCTCCCACGACCGCTTCTTCCTCGAGCGCACCACCGACCGGGTGTTCGCCCTCCTCGGCGACGGCACCCTGCGGATGCTGCCGCGCGGCATCGACGAGTACCTGGAGCGGCGCAAGCGCATGGAGGAGGCCGCCGCCGCGGCCACCGTCCCGGCCGCCGTCGCCGTGGCACAGAGCGCCGCCCCGGAGAGGAGCGCCGCCGACCAGCGCGCCGCCAAGAAGGAACTCCAGAAGATCGAGCGCCAGCTGGACAAGATCTCCGAGAAGGAGACGGCGCTGCACACCGCCATCGCCGAACAGGCCACCGACTTCGCCAAGGTGGCCGAACTCGACGCCGAACTGCGGGAACTGGCCGGCCAGCGGGAGGAACTGGAGCTGCGCTGGCTGGAACTGGCCGAGGACGCCTGACCGGCGCACGGTCCGCACCGCGCGCCCGCGTCGGGGGAGCGCGCGCCGCGTGAAGAGGCGGTGAAGGCGCGTAACGGGGGCATCACAGGCCGGTCCTCCCTTGGGAACAGGGGAGGGCGCGGCCCGGTGGCGTGTCGGTGCCGGGTGATAGAAAGAGCCGTCTGAGAACTGTCTGAAGACGGCTCTGGGTTCATCACGTACCTCAGGGCGTGGCTAAAAATCAGTGAGCAAGGGGGAACGCGCTGATGACTCAGCCGCCCAACCAGCCGCCGCACGGTGGCTTCGGAGCGCCGCAGGAACCGCCACCGGGTGGTGGTTTCGGGGCTCCGCAGACGCCGCCGCCTCCGCAGGGAGCGCCCGGGACGCCGCCGCCCCAGGGGCCGCCGCAGCCCGGGTACGGCTACCCGCAGCAACCCCCGCAGCAGCCCGGCCCGTACGCCTCCGGGCCGTACGCCCCGGGCCCCTACGGGCAGCCGCAGCAGCCAGGGCCGTACGGGCAGCCGCAGCAGCCGGGGTACGGCTACCCGCCGCAGCCGCAGTTCCCCGGCGGGCCCGGTACCCCGCCCGGCGGGTCCGGCTCCCGCAACCCGTTCAAGGGCAGGCCCGCGCTGGTCGTCGGTGCCGCGGTGGCCGCGCTGCTGGTGATCGGCGGCACCGTGTGGGCCGTCACCGGTGACGGGGGCAAGGACGAGAAGCCCGTCGCCCAGCCGACCGACGACCCCAAGCCGGACGGCTCCGGCGGCGCCCCGGTCAACCCGGGCGACGGCAGCGGTGACGGCGGCGAGGACCCGGAGGATCTCAACAAGGGCCGCAAGGCCGGCGAGTCCAAGGTGCTCTGGTACAAGGAGGCGCCCGACGCGCCCGGTTCAGGCGCCGACGCCCCCGGCATGTGGATCACCGACAAGACGGCGGTGAAGGCGGCCTACAAGGAGCTCTCCGCCTACAACGTCGGGGACGGCAGGCCCACCTGGGACACCATCGCCTTCCCGCACAAGATCTGCGCCGTCACCCAGGACAAGACGTCCGACGACAAGGTCGTCATCGCCCACATGAGCGGCAGCAGCGACCGCGCCAAGTGCAACCAGCTCCAGCTCGTCGACCTCAACACCGGCGAGAAGGGCTGGACGCAGGAGGTCGCCGACGGCGCCCTGTTCGACTCCGCGCTCTCCATCGAGCTGTCCCTCACCGGCAACACCCTGATGGTGGGCCGCTCGCAGTCCGGCACCGCGTACGACGTGCGCAGCGGGAAGAAGCTGTTCGACTCCCGCAAGTACGGCGACGCGCCCTGCTTCCCCGCCGCCTTCGCGGGCGGCGAGCGGCTGATCCAGGTCGCGTCCTGCGGCGCCGGCGGCACCAACGAGCACGACGAGGTCAGCGAGCTGGACCCCGCCACCGGCAAGGTCAAGTGGACCTACGCGTACGAGAAGGGCTGGCGCATCGAGCGGGCCTACTCCGTCGACCCGCTCGTCCTGCACGCCACCAAGGAGGAGGACGGCGACAAGAAGGTCTGGAACATCGCGGCCTTCACCGCCGGGGGCTCGGTGCGCTCCCAGGTCTCCGTCGACGAGAACTTCGCCCCCGCCTGCGGCTGGGCCGTCCTCGCCCGTGACCTCCGGGGCTGCCAGGGCGTCGCCGTCGACGACGACACCCTCTACCTGCCCACCGAGGCGGCCACCGGCGCCAACGAGATCGTCGCGATCAGCCTCGCCGACGGCAAGGAGAAGTGGCGCGAGAAGTCCCCGGTGGCGGAGTCGATGGTGCCCATGAAGGTCGAGGGCGGCAACCTCATCGCCTACGTCGAGCCCGCGTACGACTCGGGCGGCCAGATCGTGTCCCTGCCCGTCGGCGGCTCCGGCCACACGCCGGTCAAGCTGATGCAGAACCCGCAGGGAGTCGCCGACATCGAGAACGGCTTCTTCAGCAAGGCGATCGACTGGGTCGACGGACGCTTCTACCTCTCGACCACCCGGCTGACCGGCAATGACGAGTCGAAGGAGAAGTTGATGCTCGCCTACGGCAAGTGAGGCGCCCGGTCCCTTACCGCCCTCCTCGCTTTCCCGCCGCCCGCCGTCCCCTTCTCCGAGGTGCTCACGTCATGACTCAGCCGCCCCCGCCGCCCAACCAGCCCCCGCAGCAGCCCGGGTTCGGGCCGCCGCAGGATTCCTCGCAGCAGCCGCCCGCGCAGCCGCCGACGGCCCCTGGCGGGCCCGGTCTGCACAAGGCCCCCGAGCCCGGGTACGGCTACCCGCAGGCTCCGCAGACGCCCGCCGGCCCGCCGTCGGCTCCGCAGGGGCCCGGATACGGGTATCCGCAGCAGCAGCAGCAGCAGCAGCCGCCGCCGACGCCGGCCGGCGGGTACGGCTACCCCGGCCAGCAGCCGGGGCCGTACGGGCAGCCGCAGCAGCCCTACGGTCAGCAGCAGTCCTACGGTCAGCAGCAGCCGTACGGGCAGCCCGGGTACGGGTATCCGCAGCCGGCGACCATGCCGATGCCGTCCCAGCCGGGGCAGCCCGGCGGCGGGCGGAAGTTCAACGCGCAGGCCGCCATCATCGTCTCGGCGGTCGTGGCCATCGCCCTGATCGTCGGCGGTGGTGTCTGGTACGCGTCGTCGTCCGGCAAGGACGACAAGGAGACCACCGCGGAGGGCGGCGGCACCGGAGGCAAGGACGCCAAGAACGGCGGTGCGGGTGGCACCGGCGGCGGCACCACCTCCGAGGCCAAGGAGAAGGCGCCGGCCGACCCCGGGTCCAAGGTGCTGTTCCAGGTGCCCGCCCCCAAGGTGCCCAAGGACACCACCTCCATCTCCACCGCCGGGTCCTGGCTGACCGACACCGTGTACGCCAAGAGCGGGATCGCCGAAGTCGTCGGCTATGACCGTGCCAAGGGCACCGAGAAGTGGACGATCGACCTGCCCGGACCCGTGTGCGAGGCCACCGGCCACCTCACCGAGGACAACAAGACGGCGGTCATCCACAAGCCGGCCATGCCGACCAAGGACGATCCCCAGCGCTGCACCCAGGTCACGCTGATCGACCTGGAGGCGGGCAAGGAGGTGTGGTCCAAGACCGCCGAGTCCGGCACGATGGAGATCAGCTTCAACAACGTCACCCTCAGCGGGGGCACCGTCGCCGCGGGCAGCACCAGCGGCGGCGCCGCCTGGGAGATCGCCTCCGGCAAGCAGCTGTGGGCACCCAAGACGTCCGACGCCTGCTACGACTCCGGGTACGGCGGCGGGGAGAAGCTGGTCGCGGTCCGCAAGTGCGGTTCCTACGAGCAGCGTCAGCTGCACATCCAGACCATCGACCCGAAGTCCGGGAAGGTGATCACCGAGTACAAGATGGACGAGGGCATCGAGTACGCCGGCATCGTCTCCACCGAGCCGCTGGTGGTGGCCGCCGACGTCGGTGACACCGCCGGTGACGGCAGTGGCATCTCGGACTTCTTCTCCATCGACAACAAGACCGGCAAGCTGATCACGCGCATCTCCGCGCCGGGTGAGGAGTTCGCGGCCCGCTGCGACATCATCACCCGGATCGAGAAGTGCAGCGGGCTCGCGGTCGGCAACGGCCGGCTGTACGTCCCGACCGAGGAGCACGAGGGCGGGGGCGAGTACAGCGAGACCAACGAGGTCGTGGCCTTCGACCTGTCGACCGGCAAGCAGACCGGTCAGCGTGCCGACGCGGGCGACGGCTACCAGCTCACCCCGCTGCGGATGGACGGCGGCAACGTGCTGGCGTACAAGCGCCCGCCCTACGACAAGGGCGGGCAGATCGTGAGCATCGACGGCGCGTCCTTCAAGCAGACGACCCTGATGGAGAACCCGGCGACGGAGTCCGTGCGGAACGTGGAGACGCGGATGCTGCCGGAGTACGCCGAGATCCTCTACGGGCAGGGGGGTCTGTACATGTCGGGTGTGTACGCCAGTGACTACTCGACTTCGGACAAGGAGTACCTGGTGATCGCGTTTGGCACGAGCTGATCGTTCGCCCGGTTGTTCCGCACGGCCCCGTCCCAGGTCAGGGACGGGGCCGTGCGCGTACCGCTCATCATGCGCTCATCGCCATCGAATGCGAGAATTTCGGCGATCCGGGGCGATTCTCGCCGGTAGGGGGAGCGCGACGTCGAACAAGCGTGTAGCTTCCGGGGGCATCCGCGGGGAGTCGGACCGGGGTGGCGGCGCACAGGGGGTGCGCGCGGTATGGGGGGTTGGTTGTTCGATGGGAGTGCGGCTGATGGTGGTCGACGACCACCGACTGCTCGCCGAGGCGCTGGCCTCGGCGTTGAAGCTGCGGGGACACCGGGTGCTGGCCGCGGCGGCGCCGGCGGCGGGGGCGGCGGATCTGGTGATCAGCAGGGCGCCGGAGGTGTGTCTGCTGGGGACGGCGGCGCCGGCGGAGCCGGGGACGTTCGATCCGGTGGTGAAGATCAAGCGGGAGCGGCCGCAGGTGGCGGTGGTCGTGCTGGGGCCGGTGCCGTCGCCGCGCGGGATCGCGGCGGCGTTCGCGGCGGGGGCGTCGGGGTACGTGCGGCACGACGAGCGCATCGAGGGTGTCGAGCGGGCGATCATGAAGGCGCGGGCGGGGGAGGCGGCGGTGGCGCCGCAGCTGTTGCAGGGGGCGTTCGGGGAGCTGCTGAATCCGGTGGCGCAGCCGGATGACGAGGGCGCGCGGTTGCTGCGGATGCTGACGCCCCGGGAGGTGGAGGTGCTGGTGCGGGTGGCCGACGGGGAGGACACGCGGCTGATCGCGGCGGGGATGGGGATCGCGCCGTCGACGGCGCGGACGCACGTGCAGCGGGTGTTGATGAAGCTGGGGGTGGGGTCGCGGTTGGAGGCGGCGGCTCTGGCGGCGCGGACGGGGCTGCTGGACCGGGCGGGGCCGGTGGGCTGACCCGGCGGCGTCGCGCCTGAGGGTGGGGGTGGGTCGGGGATGTTGCGCGGCACGGGTGGGCGCGGCGGCACCCCGTCAGCGCCGGGCCGCGCAACGTCCCCCGACCCACCCCCACAGGCCCCGGCTACTCGTCCCGTTCCGCGGGAACGACGTCCGGTGGCGGCGGGGCCGTCGGCCGTAGCTTCAGCCACAGCAGGAACAGCAGGCCGAGGACCAGCATCCCCAGCCCCGTCCACAGGTTGATGTTGACGCCCTGCGCCTTGTCGATGTCGGCGTCGGACGCGGTGATCCCGGCGATCGTGACGATCACGCCGTACACGACGAACAGTCCGCCGATGATGCGGCGGATGTCGAAGAGGCGGGCCGCCGTCGCGGACTTGGTCTCCAGCTCGGTGATCTCCCGCTGGAGTTCACGCTCGGAGTAGTGCTCGGACATGGTCTCTCCATCCTCCCGCGGTCAGAACGAGAACGGGATGTAGCAGGCGGCGGCCAGGATCACCGCGCCCCAGCCGAGCAGCGCCGGCTTGCGGTACCAGGCGTCGTCGCCCTCCGCGGGCGGCTCGGCCATGCCGGGGGAGCGGGTGCCGTAGACCAGGCCCTGGAGTTCGTCGGCGGGCTTGGGGGCGGTGAAGAGGGACACGGCGACCATGACCACCGCGCCCGCGACGAAGCCCGCGATCGCGGAGACGAAGTTGGCGCCCTGGTCGGTGGGGATGTCGATGATGCCCTGCTTGTAGATCCAGAAGTAGTTGATCATCGCGGCCGTGGTGCCCGCGATCAGGCCCCAGAAGCCGGACTTCATGGACGCCCGCTTCCAGAACATGCCGATGATGAAGACCACGAACATCGGCACGTTGAAGAAGGAGAACAGCGTCTGGAGGTAGCTCATGATGTTGGAGAAGGAGCTGGCCAGGAACGCCGTGCCGATGGAGGCGAGGACGCCGATCGCGGTGATCAGGCGGCCGAAGCGGACGTAGTACGTGTCCTCGCGGTGCTTCACCACGTACTTCGCCCAGATGTCGGTGGTGAAGACCGTGTTGAAGGACGAGATGTTCGCCGCCATGCCCGCCATGAACGCGGCGAGCAGACCGGTGACGGCGATGCCCAGGACGCCGTTGGGCAGGAGCTGTTCCATCAGGTACGGGATGGCGTCGTTGTACTGGAGGTCGGAGCCGGAGGTTCCGATCTTGGGCACCAGGACGGCGGCGACCAGGCCCGGGATCATCACCAGGAACACGATGAAGATCTTCGGGAACGCGGCGATGAGCGGGGTGCGCTGGGCCGCCGACAGGTTCTTCGCGGACAGCGCGCGCTGCACCTCGGCGAAGTTGGTCGTCCAGTAGCCGAAGGACAGGACGAAGCCGAGGCCGAGGACGATGGTCAGCCAGTTGGCGCCGAGCGGGTTGTCGCTGCCGATGCCGGTGCCGCCCCACGAGGTCATGAAGTCGCCGCCGCGCGAGGCGGTGAGGGAGTCGGACAGGCCGTCCCAGCCGCCGACGCTCTTCAGACCCAGCACCGTGATGGGGATGAGCGCGGCCAGGATGACGAAGAACTGCAGGACCTCGTTGTAGATCGCCGAGGACAGGCCGCCCAGGGTGATGTAGGCCAGCACGAAGAAGCCGGCGACGACGATCGCCACCCACTGCGGCCAGCCCAGGAGGGCCTCGACGACGATCGCGAGGGCGTAGAGGTTGACGCCGGCGATCAGGATGGCGGCGGCCGCGAAGAGGACCGAGCTGAGGAGGTGGGCGCCCTTGTCGAAGCGCAGCAGCAGGAACTCGGGGACCGAGCGGACCTTCGAGCCGTAGTAGAAGGGCATCATCACCAGGCCGAGGAAGACCATGGCCGGGATGGCGCCGATCCAGTACCAGTGCGTGGTGTAGACGCCGTACTGCGCGCTGTTGGCGGCCATGCCGAGGATCTCGGTGGCGCCCAGGTTGGCCGCGATGAACGCCAGGCCGGTCACCCAGGCGGGCAGGGAGCGGCCCGAGAGGAAGAAGTCCAGGCTGGTTTTGACCGAGCGGCGGGCGGCGAAGCCGATGCCCAGGACGACGACGAAGTAGATCCCGAGGATCGTGTAGTCCAGCCAGTTGGTGGGGAGTCGAAGCTCTGCAGATAGATATGTGGGGGTTTGCATAAGCACTCGCTTCGTTCGCGAACTGATCCGGTGCGGAACCTACGCCTGTGTGTTCAGTAATTGAACACGTCCGGTGACGTTCTTTGTTTGATTGTGATCAGACGGGCTCGCTGGTGAGTTGTGATGTGTTATGTTCGATTGTGTTGAGTGATTGGGTGTGGGTGCAGAGGAGTGCGGCAGTGAAGAAGACCTCGACCCGGCTGGCCGACGGTCGTGAGCTGATCTACTACGACCTCGGTGACGACACGGTGCGGGACGCCGTCGACCGCCGTCCGCTGGACGCCACCGTCACCACCTCGGAGGTCCGCCGCGACCCGCTGCTGGGCGACTCCGTCGCCATCGCCTCGCACCGCCAGGGGCGCACGTACCACCCGCCGGCCGACGAGTGCCCGCTGTGCCCCTCCGAGGGGGACCGGCTGAGCGAGATCCCGGACGCGTCGTACGACGTGGTCGTCTTCGAGAACCGTTTCCCCTCGCTGGCCGGGGACTCGGGCCGGTGCGAGGTCGTCTGCTTCACCTCCGACCACCACGTCTCCTTCGCCGGGCTGAGCGAGCAGCAGGCGCGACTGGTGCTCGACGCCTGGACCGACCGGACGTCCGAGCTGTCGCATCTGCCCTCCGTCGAACAGGTCTTCTGCTTCGAGAACCGCGGGGCCGAGATCGGCGTAACCCTCCAGCACCCGCACGGGCAGATCTACGCCTACCCCTTCACCACCCCCCGCACCGCCCTGATGCTGCGCCAAGTGGCCGCGCACAAGGAGGCGACCGGCGGGGAGAACCTGTTCGACGCCGTGCTGGAGCGGGAGAGGGCGGACGAGCGGATCGTCCTTGAGAGTGAACACTGGGTGGCCTTCGTGCCGTACGCGGCGCACTGGCCCTACGAGGTGCACCTCTACCCCAAGCGCCGCGTGCCCGACCTGCTCGGACTGGACGAGGCGGCGCGCACAGAGTTCCCCCAGGTCTATCTGGAACTCTTGAAGCGCTTCGACCGGATCTTCGGGGAGGGCGAGCCTCCGACGCCGTACATCGCGGCCTGGCACCAGGCCCCGTTCGGGCAGCTGGAGGAGTTCGACGGTGTCACGCGCGACGACTTCGCGCTGCACCTCGAGCTTTTCACCATCCGCCGCACGTCCGGCAAGCTGAAGTTCCTCGCGGGCTCCGAATCCGGCATGAACGTGTTCATCAACGACGTGCCGCCGGAGCGCGCGGCCCAGCGACTGCGGGAGGTAGCGAGTTCATGAGCGGGAAGTACCTGGTCACCGGTGGCGCGGGATACGTCGGCAGTGTCGTCGCCCAGCATCTGATCGAGGCCGGTCACGACGTCGTCGTGCTCGACAACCTCTCCACCGGCTTCCGCGAGGGCGTCCCCGCGGGGGCGTCGTTCATCGAGGGCGACATCCGCGACGCCGCCAAATGGCTGGACGCGTCGTTCGACGGCGTGCTGCACTTCGCCGCCTCGTCGCAGGTCGGCGAGTCGGTGGTGAAGCCCGAGAAGTACTGGGACAACAACGTCGGCGGCACCATGGCGCTGCTCGGCGCGATGCGCGAGGCGGGCGTGCGCCGGCTGGTGTTCTCCTCCACCGCCGCGACGTACGGCGAGCCGGAGCGGGTGCCGATCGTCGAGTCCGCGCCCACCAGCCCGACCAACCCCTACGGGGCCTCGAAGCTCGCCGTCGACCACATGATCACCGGCGAGGCGGCGGCGCACGGGCTGGGCGCGGTCTCCCTGCGCTACTTCAACGTGGCCGGGGCCTACGGGCAGTACGGCGAGCGCCACGACCCCGAGTCGCACCTCATCCCGCTGGTGCTCCAGGTCGCCCAGGGGCGGCGCGACGCGATCTCCGTCTACGGCGACGACTACCCGACGCCGGACGGCACCTGTGTGCGCGACTACATCCACGTCGCCGACCTGGCCGAGGCCCACCTGCTCGCGCTGCGCGCCGCCGCGCCGGGCGAGCACCTGATCTGCAACCTCGGCAACGGCAACGGCTTCTCCGTCCGCGAGGTCGTCGAGACCGTCCGCCGGGTCACCGGCCACCCGATCCCCGAGGTCGTGGCCCCCCGCCGGGGCGGCGACCCGGCGGTCCTGGTGGCCTCGGCCGCCACGGCCCGCGAGAAGCTGGGCTGGAACCCGTCGCGCACGGACCTCGCGGGGATCGTCGCCGACGCGTGGGAGTTCGCGCAGCAGCGCGCCAAGTAGAACGCAACGAAGGGTCAGGGGTCAGGGCATGAGCGAGTCCAGCGAGGGTGCCGCGGAGTCCGTCGCCGAGCGGTTCCGGCAGCTGTACGGGGGCACGCCGGACGGGGTGTGGGCGGCGCCGGGCCGGGTCAACCTCATCGGCGAGCACACCGACTACAACGACGGCTTCGTCATGCCGTTCGCGCTGCCGCACACCGCGGTCGCCGCGGTGTCCCGGCGGGCCGACGGCGTACTGCGGCTGCACTCCGCCGACGTCGACGGGCCGGTCGTGGAGCTGACGGTGGACGACCTCGCCCCCGAGTCGGACAAGCGGTGGACCGCCTACCCGGCGGGCGTGGTGTGGGCGCTGCGCGAGGCCGGGCACGCGGTGACCGGCGCGGACATCCACCTCGCCTCGACCGTCCCGGCCGGCGCGGGCCTGTCGTCCTCGGCCGCCCTGGAGGTCGTGGTCGCCCTCGCCCTCAACGACCTGTTCGGCCTGGACCTGCGCGGCTGGCAGCTGGCCCGGCTGTGCCAGCGCGCGGAGAACGTCTACGTCGGCGCCCCGGTCGGCATCATGGACCAGACGGCGTCGGCCTGCTGCGAGGCCGGCCACGCCCTGTTCCTGGACACCCGTGACCTCTCCCAGCGTCAGATCCCCTTCGACCTGGCCGCCGAGGGCATGCGCCTGCTCGTCGTCGACACCCAGGTCAAGCACAGCCACAGCGAGGGCGAGTACGGCAAGCGCCGCGCGGGCTGCGAGAAGGGCGCGGCCCTGCTGGGCGTCGACGCCCTGCGCGACGTCCCCCACGCCGAACTCGACGCGGCGCTGGCGCGGCTGGGCGACGAGGAGGAGGTGCGCCGGCTGGTCCGTCACGTGGTGACGGAGGACGAGCGGGTCGAACGGGTGGTGTCCCTGCTGGAAGCCGGCGACACCCGCGCGATCGGCTCGGTGCTGGTCGAGGGGCACGCCTCCCTGCGCGACGACTTCCGCGTCTCCTGCCGGGAGCTGGACCTGGTGGTGGAGACCGCCGTCGCCGCCGGTGCCCTCGGCGCCCGGATGACCGGCGGCGGCTTCGGCGGCTCGGCCATCGTCCTGGCCGAGGAGACGGACGTCCCCGCCGTCACCAAGGCGGTGGAGGAGGCCTTCGCCGCGGCCGGCCTCACCGCCCCCCGCACCTTCGAGGCGGTCCCGGCGGCCGGCGCCCGGCGCGTGCGCTGACGCCGGACGCCGGGGCGTCGTCGTGGGCCGGACCGGGTCGGGTCAGCCGAGGCGCTTGGTCAGGGTGTACTCCGTGATCCCCGGCGGGTAGTCGGGGATCACGCAGACCACCTCGTACCCCTGCCGCCGGTAGAACCCCGGGGCCTGGAAGTCCCAGGTCTCCAGGCGGGACGCGGTGCAGCCGCGTTCGGCCGACGCGACGCGCTCCGCCTCCGCCAGCAGACGGGATCCGAGGCCCGCCCCGCGGTGGCGGTCGTCGACCCACAGGTAGGTCACGTGCAGCCAGGTCGTCCAGGTGTGGCCGACCAGGCCGCCGGCCAGAGCGCCGTTCGCATCGGACGCCCACACGTGCAAAGGGGATTCGCGTTCGTCCGGGGTTCCGCGCAGGGCCCGCAGGACCGGGGAGGCCGCGGTGTTGGTGTCCCGGAGGCGCCTGCGGAGCAGATCACGTCGGGCTTTGTCGACTTCTGTCTCAAGACGAAACATGCGGCACACCATAAACGCGTAAGGCCGCCAGTTCTGCAAATCGCCTTCCGCTCCCGGCCCCCGCCCGTACGCTGAAGAAAGCGCCGGTGGGGGCCGACGCCGTTCAGGGGGCGAGACAGTCGGGTACGGCGTCGGAGGTGGGGCGGCGGTCGCCGCGCGGCGGCGGCCGTGCGGCCGCGGTGCCCGTCCCCCGTCCAGTCAGTGAAGTGACGAGGGCCCCGGCGTCGTACCCGCGCCGGTGTCGTCTTCCGACGATGGGGTAATCCCCTGCTCTACGGAGCGTGGGGAAGGGGGTTTCGTGGTTCGCATTCGAGTCCTGGTCGTCGACGACCATCGCATCTTCGCCGAGTCACTCGCCGCGGCCCTGGCCGCGGAACCGGACGTCGACGTGTCCGCGGCGGGCAGCGGCCCGGCGGCGCTGCGCTGCCTGGAGCGGGCGGCCGCCGAGGGCCGGCGGTTCGACGTGCTGCTCGTCGACGCCGACCTGGGCGGCAAGGTGCCCGGCGGCCGGCCGGCCGCCCCGGTGCAGGCCGGTGACGAGGACGGGCTCGTCGACGGGATGGCGCTGGTCACCGGCGTGCGCACGGCACAGCCGCAGGTGCGCGTCGTGGTGCTGGCCGAGAAGGACGACGCGGGCCGGGCCGCGCTCGCGCTCCAGGCGGGGGCCTCCGGATGGGTGGCCAAGGACTGCTCGCTGAGCCGGCTGCTCACCGTCATCAGGGGCGTGCTGCGCGACGAGACCCATCTGCCGCCCGCCCTGCTGACCGGCGTCCTGCGGGAGTTGACCGCCGCCCGACGGCACCGCACCGAGAGCGAGCGGCTGGTGGAGTCCCTGACCCCGCGCGAGCGGGAGGTCTTGCGGTGCATGGTGGCGGGGCTGGGGCGCAAGGCCGTCGCCGAGCGCCTCTTCCTGTCCCCGCACACCGTGCGGACCCATATGCAGAACGTCCTGGGGAAGCTGGGGGTGCACTCCACGCTGGCCGCGGTGGCCCTCGCCCGGCGGGCGGGCGTCGGACCCGTCGACCTATCCGGGGATGTTGTCGAACGGGGCGGTCAACTGGCGTAGCAGCCCGGCCAGTTCGCCGCGCTGGGCGCGGGTGAGTTCCGCCAGGATCGCGCGCTCCTGGTCCAGCAGCCCGGCCAGCGCCTGGTCGGCGCGGTCCCGGCCCTCGTCCGTCAGGCGGACCAGGACGCCGCGCCGGTCACTGGGGTCGGGCAGCCGCTCCACCAGGCCCTTCTTGGCGAGGCGGTCGATGCGGTTGGTCATCGTGCCCGAGGTGACCAGCGTCTGGGTGAGGAGCTGCCCCGGCGAGAGCTGGTACGGGGTGCCCGCGCGGCGCAGCGCGGTCAGCACGTCGAACTCCCAGGACTCCAGGCCGTGCTCGGCGAAGGCGAGCCGTCGTGCCCGGTCCAGGTGCCGGGCCAGTCTGCTCACCCGGCTCAGTACCTCGAGCGGTTCCACGTCGAGGTCCGGGCGCTCCCGGCGCCACGCTGCGACCAGCCGATCGACCTCGTCCTCCATGTCGATCAGTGTAGTGGTTGTGTCGATGTGAAGTCTCTTGATGTCGAGCATCTTGACGTCGAGATGCATAGCGGGTGACGCTGGGTACCCGTCCGCCGGCCATCGGGAGGCACCATGTCCGCAGCGACCCCAGTGTGGGACCCCGCCCAGTACCTGCGTCACGCGGGGCACCGCACCCGCCCCTTCACCGACCTGCTCGCCCGCGTCCCGGAACTCCCCGGCGACCCGCCCCGCATCGCCGACCTCGGCTGCGGCGCCGGCAACGTCACCGCCCTGCTCGCCGACCGCCTGCCCACCGCCCGCGTCACCGGCTACGACAACTCGCCCGAGATGCTCGACAGGGCCCGTGCCGACCACGCGGGCCCGACCCCCGGGGGCGGCCGGCTCGACTTCGCCCACGCCGACGTCCGCGCATGGACGCCCGAGGAGCCGTACGACCTCATCGTCAGCAACGCCACGCTGCACTGGGTGCCGGGCCACGCGGACCGGTTCGGCGACTGGATCGCCGGGCTCGCACCCGGCGGCACCCTCGCCCTCCAGGTGCCCGGCAACTTCGACGCCCCCAGCCACACCCTGCTGCGCGCCCTCGCCGCCTCCCCGCGCTGGCGCGACCGCCTGGCCGGCGTCCTGCGCCACGACGACGCCGTGCTCCGCCCGGAGGGCTACCTGGAACGGCTGACCGCCCTCGGCTGCATCACCGACGCGTGGGAGACGACGTACGTCCACCTGCTGACGGGCGAGGACCCGGTCCTGGACTGGGTCGAGGGCACCGCCCTGCGGCCCGTCCTCACCGCCCTCGCCGACGACCCGGAGGCGCGGGAGACCTTCGTCGCCGAGTACCGGGCGGCCCTGCGGGACGCCTACCCGGCCGGCCCCCACGGCACCCCGTTCCCGTTCCGCCGCGTCTTCGCGGTCGCCGTCCGGAGGGGACGCTGATCCCGTACGCCCTCGTTCAGCTCTTGCGGTGGCCTATCAGCCGCGGCTTCGGCTCCAGGCCGTCCAGCCCGTGCCACGCCAGATTGACCAGGTGGGCCGCCACCTCCGCCTTCTTCGGCTTGCGCACGTCCAGCCACCACTGACCGGTCAGCGCCACCATCCCCACCAGCGCCTGCGCGTACAGCGGGGCCAGCTTGGGATCGAAGCCGCGGCTCTTGAACTCGCGGCCCAGGATGTCCTCCACCTGGGTGGCGATGTCCGAGATCAGCGACGCGAAGGAACCCGTCGACTGCGGGATGGGCGAGTCACGGACCAGGATGCGGAACCCGTCCGTGTACTCCTCGATGTAGTCCAGCAGCGCGAACGCCGCCTGCTCGCACAGCTCGCGCGGGTGCCCGGCCGTCAGCGAACCGGTCACCATGTCCAGCAGCCGCCGCATCTCACGGTCCACCACCACCGCGTACAAGCCCTCCTTGCCACCGAAGTGCTCGTACACCACCGGTTTGGAGACCCCGGCCTTCGCCGCGATCTCCTCCACCGACGTGCCCTCGAAGCCCTTCGCCGCGAACAGGGTGCGGCCGATCTCCAGCAACTGCTGGCGGCGCTCCGCACCGGTCATCCGGGTGCGACGCGCACGCCGCGGCTTGTCATTGCTCGGGGTGCTGCTGGAGTCGGTCGCCACGGCGACCATCATGCCGCCTCGACGGACTCCGTCCCCTGCCGGGAGCCGCCTTCCGCGGTGTTGCGGCGCGAATCGATACGGGAGCGTGACGGCCACCGCACGTCGTACGCCCAGCCCAGCTGCTCGAACCAGCGGATCAGCCGGGCCGAGGAGTCCAGCTGCCCCCGCTCCACCCCGTGCCGCGCGGAGGTCGGGTCGGCGTGGTGCAGGTTGTGCCACGACTCACCGCAGGACAGGATCGCCAGCCACCACACGTTGCCCGAGCGGTCCCGCGACTTGAAGGGACGCTTGCCGACCGCGTGGCAGATCGAGTTGATCGACCACGTCACGTGGTGCAGCAGCGCCACCCGGACGAGCGACCCCCAGAAGAACCCGGTGAACGCGCCCCACCACGACATCGTCACCAGACCGCCGATCACCGCGGGCAGCGCCAGCGACAGCGCCGTCCACAGGATGAACTGCCGGGAGATCGCCCGCAGCGTCCGGTCCTTGATCAGATCCGGCGCGTACTTCTCCTGCGGCGTCTGCTCCTCGTCGAACATCCAGCCGATGTGCGCCCACCACAGGCCCTTCATCAGCGCCGGGACCGTCTCCCCGTACCGCCACGGCGAATGCGGGTCGCCCTCGGCGTCGGAGAACTTGTGGTGCTTGCGGTGATCGGCCACCCACCGCACCAGCGGGCCCTCCACCGCCATGGACCCGGCGATCGCCAGCGCGATCTTCAGCGGCCGCTTCGCCTTGAACGAACCGTGCGTGAAGTGACGGTGGAAACCGATGGTGATGCCGTGGCATCCGAGGAAGTAGAAGAAGACCAGCAGGCCGAGGTCCAGCCAGCTCACCCCCCAGCCCCACGCCAGCGGCACCGCCGCCAGCAGCGCGAGGAACGGGACGGTGATGAAGAACAGCAGCGTGATCTGCTCGATGGACCGCTTGCGCTCCCCGCCCAGCGTGGCGGAGGGCGCGGCGTCGTCGGACCGGGGTGGCTTCGGGGCTTCGTCGAGCACATCGGAGCGTGAGGTCATGCGTGTCCCCTGTGGGGTATGTGGACTGAGGGTGGTGCCGGGCCGCCGGAACCGCACGGCATTCCTACGGTTCCGTAACCTACGGCAACGTAAGTATGGCAGTGCGTCGCCCGGCGGCAAGAGCCCGTGGGCCTGCGCGTCCGGGTCGACACCTATCCTTGAAGTCGGTCGGACAGCGCGGTCCGCTCTGATTTCTTCCCGGACGTCCGGCCCGCATGCGGTCCACGCCGCCGCGAGACGCTGTCCGGGTTCCCTCCCAGACGAGCTTCAACACTGCAAGGAGCCGCACCTGTGAGCAGTGCCGACGACCAGACCACCACGACGAGCAGCGAGCTGCGTGCCGACATCCGCCGACTGGGTGACCTCCTGGGCGAGACCCTGGTCCGGCAGGAGGGACCCGAGCTCCTCGACCTCGTCGAGAAGGTGCGCCGACTCACCCGGGAGGACGGCGAGGCCGCCGCCGAGCTGCTGCGGGGGACCGAACTCCAGACCGCGGCCAAGCTGGTCCGCGCCTTCTCCACCTACTTCCACCTGGCCAACGTCACCGAGCAGGTGCACCGCGGCCGCGAGCTGCGCGCCCGCCGCGCCGCCGAGGGCGGCCTCCTCTCCCGCACCGCCGACCGCCTCAAGGACGCCGACCCCGAGCACCTGCGCGAGACGGTCCGCAACCTCAACATCAGGCCCGTCTTCACCGCCCACCCCACCGAGGCCGCCCGCCGCTCCGTCCTCAACAAGCTCCGCCGCATCGCCGCCCTCCTCGACACCCCCGTCATCGAGTCCGACCGGCGCCGCCTGGACACCCGCCTCGCCGAGAACATCGACCTCGTCTGGCAGACCGACGAACTGCGCGTGGTCCGCCCCGAGCCCGCCGACGAGGCCCGCAACGCCATCTACTACCTCGACGAACTGCACGCCGGCGCCGTCGGCGACGTCCTGGAGGACCTGACCGCCGAACTGGAGCGCGTCGGCGTCCACCTCCCCGACGACACCCGCCCCCTCACCTTCGGCACCTGGATCGGCGGCGACCGCGACGGCAACCCCAACGTCACCCCCCAGGTCACCTGGGACGTCCTCATCCTCCAGCACGAACACGGCATCAACGACGCCCTGGAGATGATCGACGAACTGCGCGGCTTCCTCTCCAACTCCATCCGCTACGCGGGCGCCACCGAGGAACTGCTCACCTCCCTCCGGGCCGACCTCGACGCCCTCCCCGAGATCAGCCCCCGCTACAAGCGCCTCAACGCCGAGGAGCCCTACCGGCTCAAGGCCACCTGCATCCGGCAGAAGCTGGAGAACACCAAGCTCCGCCTCGCCAAGGGCACCCCCCACGAGCCCGGCCGCGACTACCTCGGCACCGGCCAGCTCCTCGACGACCTGCGGATCATCCAGACCTCCCTGCGCGAACACCGCGGCGGCCTCTTCGCCGACGGCCGCCTCGCCCGCACCATCCGCACCCTCGCCGCCTTCGGCCTCCAGCTCGCCACCATGGACGTCCGCGAACACGCCGACGCCCACCACCACGCCCTCGGCCAGCTCTTCGACCGGCTCGGCGAGGAATCGTGGCGCTACGCCGACATGCCCCGCGAGTACCGCTCCAAGCTCCTCGCCAAGGAACTGCGCAGCAGGCGCCCGCTCGCCCCGACCCCGGCGCCCGTCGACGCGGCCGGCGAGAAGACCCTCGGCGTCTTCCGGACCGTCAAGCGCGCCCTGGAGGTCTTCGGCCCCGAGGTCGTCGAGTCCTACATCATCTCCATGTGCCAGGGCGCCGACGACGTCTTCGCCGCCACCGTCCTCGCCCGCGAGGCCGGACTCATCGACCTGCACGCCGGCTGGGCAAAGATCGGCATCGTGCCCCTGCTGGAGACCACCGACGAGCTCAAGGCCGCCGACACCATCCTCGAGGACATGCTCGCCGACCCCTCCTACCGGCGCCTCGTCGCGCTCCGGGGCGACGTCCAGGAGGTCATGCTCGGCTACTCCGACTCCTCCAAGTTCGGCGGCATCACCACCAGCCAGTGGGAGATCCACCGCGCCCAGCGCCGCCTGCGCGACGTCGCCCACCGCTACGGCGTACGGCTGCGCCTCTTCCACGGCCGCGGCGGCACCGTCGGCCGCGGCGGCGGCCCCACCCACGACGCCATCCTCGCCCAGCCCTGGGGCACCCTCGAGGGCGAGATCAAGGTGACCGAGCAGGGCGAGGTCATCTCCGACAAGTACCTCATCCCGGCCCTCGCCCGGGAGAACCTGGAGCTGTCCGTCGCGGCGACCCTCCAGGCGTCCGCCCTGCACACCGCACCCCGCCAGTCCGACGAGGCCCTCGCCCGCTGGGACGCCGCCATGGACGTCGTCTCCGACGCCGCCCACACGGCCTACCGCAAGCTCGTCGAGGACCCCGACCTGCCCGCGTACTTCCTGGCCTCCACGCCGGTCGACCAGCTCGCCGACCTGCACCTGGGCTCGCGGCCCTCCCGCCGCCCCGGCTCGGGCGTCTCCCTCGACGGACTGCGCGCCATCCCGTGGGTGTTCGGCTGGACCCAGTCCCGGCAGATCGTCCCCGGCTGGTACGGCGTCGGCTCCGGCCTCAAGGCACTGCGCGAGGCCGGCCTGGACACCGTGCTCGACGAGATGCACGGGCAGTGGCACTTCTTCCGCAACTTCATCTCCAACGTCGAGATGACCCTCGCCAAGACCGACCTGCGCATCGCCCAGCACTACGTCGACACCCTCGTCCCCGACGAGCTCAAGCACGTCTTCGACGCCATCAAGGCCGAGCACGAGCTCACCGTCGCCGAGGTGCTGCGGGTCACCGGCGAGCAGGAACTCCTCGACGCCGACCCGGTCCTGAAGCAGACCTTCACCATCCGCGACGCCTACCTGGACCCGATCTCCTACCTCCAGGTGGCCCTCCTCAAGCGCCAGCGCGACGCCGCCGGCGCCGGCGAACAGCCCGACCCGCTGCTCGCCCGCGCCCTGCTGCTCACCGTCAACGGCGTGGCGGCCGGCCTGCGCAACACCGGCTGACCCGCGGGCCGACGAAGGGTGCCCCCGAGCCGCGTACGGGCTCGGGGGCACCTTCTTGTCCGGGGACGGGGGCTGGACAGGGGGCCGGGGCAGGTCCGGGCGGGCGGGGGACCCGTGGACCCGTACGGGGAGCGGACCCGTATCGGCGTCGGACCCTTACCCGGGCTTCGGGCCCACAAGTGGGCTTCTGGCCCTCACGGGTGCAGGGCCCGGACCCGGATCAGGCGCGGGAGCCGCGGCGGCGGAACAGCAGGAAGCCACCGGCGGCGAGCAGCGCGGCGGCCGCACCGGCGAGCAGGCCCACCGGGGCGCCGTTGCCGGTCTCGGCGAGGTCACCGGAGCCGCCCTGCGGCGTCGCCTCCGCGGCCGGCTCCGCGGCCGGGGCGGCGGACGAGGAAGCGGCCGAGGGCGAGGCGGCGGCCTCCGCCCCGGCGGACGGCGACGCCGAGGAGGAGCCCGAGGGGGCCGCGGGAGCCGCGGTCTCCTCGCAGTCCGTCCAGAACACCTTGTGCTTGGCCGAACCCTTCTCCCCGTCGAAGTTCCAGAACAGCTTGTAGTGGCCGTCGGGCAGCGACAGGTCCTCGGTCCGGCCGTGCCCGGACGCGTCCAGGGTCAGGGTGTCCGACAGCACCGTCTCGCCCTTGGTGCCGGCCGTCGGGGCCCACACCTCGATGTGCCAGTCGACCTGCTGGCCGGCGTCGAAGCCGAAGCCGTCCAGGTAGAAGGTGCACACATGGGGCTCGTTGCGGCGCTGCTCCTCACCGGTCGAGGCATCGTGGATCTTGACCGTGCCGTTGTCGCCGGGCGCTGTCGCGTGCGCGGCGGGGGCGGTCAGCAGAGCGGCGGAGAACGCGACGGCGAGCACGCCGGCGCGAGCGGGGGTACGCATGAGGCAGTCCATCTTCGAGTGACGAACGGGGAAGATGTGGAGGGGGCGGTTCAGCCTCCTTCCCGAACTGACCCCACGTCAATCACGAAAGGACAACGCACCAATGCTTCACAGACGAGGGGCCCGGCGGAGCCGGCCGAAAGACCTCAGACGACCAGAAAAGCCGTCGTGAGCAGCGCGGTCCCCGACAGCGCCAGCACCCACGCCGCCCGCGTCCGCAACAGCCCGCCCGCCACCACGACCGACGCCAGCAGCAGCGCCCCACCCAGCGGCACCCAGGCGTACACGATCCCGGCGGGACCCGAACGGACCGCCTGCTCGCCCCCGGGCTTCAGCACCACCGCGTAGGTCCGCCCCTCCTCCACGGCCACCGAGTTCTCCAGGACGACCTTCGCGCGCGGCTGCGACCCCCGCGACAGCGGCGCGTACGGCCCCGCGCACGTCCGGCCACCGCACCACGTCACCTCCACCGTGCCGCGCTCGCGCCCCTTCGTCAGCATCGCGTGCTGCGCCGTACCCCACGACGCCCACACACCCGCGATCAGGATCAGCGCGGCGACCACGCCCATCGCCGCGAACCGGCCGAAGCGCAGCACGGCGAGAGCACCACCGGAGGAGCTGACCGCAGAAGGCATGGCCGCGATCCTTGGCCATGACCTCGCGTTCGGTCAACCCGGGTGGGTGTGGGCGGCGGACAAGTCACCCGATGTACGTATCCCCAGTCACGAGTTGTACGTGCCCTGCGCCCGCTCCAGGCCCTCGATCACCAGACACTCCACCGCGTCCGCCGCCCGGTCCACGAAGTAGTCCAGCTCCTTGCGCTCCGCCGACGAGAAGTCCTTCAGCACGAAGTCCGCCACCTGCATCCGCCCCGGCGGACGCCCGATCCCGAACCGCACCCGGTGGTACTCCCGCCCGAACGCCTTCGTCATCGACTTCAGCCCGTTGTGACCGTTGTCCCCGCCACCCAGCTTCAGCCGCAGCGTCCCGTAGTCGATGTCCAGCTCGTCATGGATCGCCACCACCCGCTCGACCGGCACCTTGTAGAACTCCCGCAGCGCGTTCACCGGCCCGCCCGACAGGTTCATGTACGACATCGGCTTCGCCAGGATCACCCGCCGGTTCGCCGGCCCCGGAGGCCCGATCCGGCCCTCCACCACCTGCGCCTGAGCCTTCCCCGCCCGCTTGAACCGGCCCCCGATCCGCTCCGCCAGCAGATCCGCCACCATGAACCCCACGTTGTGCCGGTTCATCGCGTACTCCGGCCCGGGGTTGCCCAGCCCCGCGATCAGCCACGGGGCACTGGCATCGGTCGTCACCTGCATGTCTCCTCGATACGCGCCAGCCGCCGCCCCCCGACGGGAAGCAGCGGCTGACGAAAACGGCGTCGGTGCGGATCAGGCCTCGGCGGCCTCGCCGGCCTCGGTGGCCTCCTCGCCCTCCGGAGCCTCCTCCGCCTGCGCGGCCAGCACCTGAATGACGACCGCGTCCTCCTCGACGGCCAGCTTGGTGCCCTTCGGAAGGGTGATGTCCTTCGCGTGGATGGAGGCACCGGCCGTCAGACCCTCGACGGACACCGTGACGGACTCGGGGATGTGGGTGGCCTCGGCCTCGACCGGCAGCGTGCTCAGCACGTGCTCCAGCAGGTTGCCGCCCGGGGCCAGCTCGCCCTCGGTCAGGACCGGGATCTCCACCGTCACGGTCTCGCCGCGCTGGACCAGCTGCAGGTCGACGTGCTCCAGGAAGCCCTTCAGCGGGTCACGCTGCACCGACTTCGGGATCGCCAGCTCGTTCGACTTGCCGTCGATGTCCAGCGCGATCAGCACGTTCGGCGTACGCAGGGCGAGCAGCAGCTCGTGGCCCGGGAACGTCAGGTGCAGCGGGTCCGAGCCGTGACCGTACAGAACACCGGGAACCTTGTTGTCACGACGGATACGACGGGCGGCACCCTTGCCGAACTCGGTGCGCGTCTCGACGCTGAGCTTGACCTCGGACATATTGATCACTCCTCGCAGGGGTGGAAACGGACAGAGTCACCCGGCCAACGAACGGCCTGCTACGAAGAGCGCGTCGATAACGGACACCGTACGGGCTTCCCAAGAAGCGGTACGGCCTCCCTCGCCGAGCAACTGCAACAGTCTACTCGGACCAGGAGGCCGCACCCAAAACGATCACCGGGACCCGGACGGGAACCCGGCCGCAGAACCCTTACTGCTCGTCGAAGAGGCTCGTCACCGAACCGTCCTCGAACACCTCACGCACCGCCCGCGCGATCGTCGGCGCGATCGACAGCACCTTGATCTTGTCCAGGCTCTCACCCAGCTCACCCGGCGTCGGCAGCGTGTCCGTGAACACGAACTCACTCACCTTCGAGTTCTTCAACCGGTCCGCCGCCGGACCCGACAGCACACCGTGCGTCGCCGTCACGATGACGTCCTCCGCACCGTGCGCGAACAACGCGTCCGCCGCCGCACAGATCGTGCCACCCGTGTCGATCATGTCGTCCACCAGGACACACACGCGGCCCTTCACCTCACCGACCACCTCGTGCACGGTGACCTGGTTCGCCACGTCCTTGTCCCGGCGCTTGTGCACGATCGCCAGCGGCGCGCCCAGCCGGTCGCACCAACGGTCCGCCACCCGCACACGGCCGGCGTCCGGAGACACCACCGTCAGCTTCTCCCGGTCCACCTTCGCGCCCACGTAGTCCGCCAGCAGCGGCAGCGCGAACAGGTGGTCCACGGGACCGTCGAAGAAGCCCTGGATCTGATCCGTGTGCAGATCCACCGTGAGCAGGCGGTCCGCACCCGCCGTCTTCATCAAGTCCGCGATCAGACGCGCCGAGATCGGTTCACGACCCCGGTGCTTCTTGTCCTGACGCGCGTAACCGTAGAACGGCACGATGACCGTGATGGACCTGGCCGACGCACGCTTCAGCGCGTCGATCATGATCAACTGCTCCATGATCCACTTGTTGATCGGAGCCGTGTGGCTCTGGATCAGGAAACAGTCGGCACCACGAGCCGACTCCTGATACCGCACATAGATCTCGCCATTGGCGAAGTCGAAGGCCTTCGTCGGGACGACCCCGACACCCAGCTGGTGGGCGACCTCCTCGGCAAGCTCGGGGTGGGCGCGGCCGGAGAAGAACATCATCTTCTTCTCCCCGGTCGTCTTGATCCCGGTCACAGCACTTTCTCCTCAGAGGTGTCGCAGCTGGTGGGGGTGCGCATGTGCACTTATCACCGTACGCCGTGTTTGACGCAGCGGAATCCGGTCACTCCTCGCCCGCCGCCCCCCGGGAAGCATCCTCCACGGCCTTCGCCGCGGCACTCCCCGGGCGCTTACGAGCCACCCAACCCTCGATATTCCGCTGCTGACCGCGGGCCACGGCCAGCGAACCCGGCGGCACATCCTTCGTGATCACCGAACCCGCGGCCGTGTAAGCACCGTCCCCGATGGTGACAGGTGCCACAAACATGTTGTCCGCACCCGTCCGACAGTGCGACCCCACCGTCGTGTGATGCTTGTCCTGTCCGTCGTAGTTCACGAACACACTGGCCGCACCGATGTTCGAGAACTCGCCGATCGTCGCATCCCCCACATACGACAGATGCGGCACCTTCGTCCCCTCACCGATCGACGCGTTCTTCGTCTCCACATACGTACCGATCTTGCCCTTGCGCCCCAGACGCGTCCCCGGACGCAGATACGCGTACGGACCCACCAACGCCTCGGCACCCACCACGGCACCCGACGCCACCGTGTTGTCCACCCGCGCCCCCGCACCCACCCGGGTGTCCGTCAACCGCGAGTTCGGCCCCACCTCGCACCCCTCCGCCAGATGCGTCGCCCCCTGCAACTGCGTCCCCGGATGCACCAGCACATCCCGCTCGAACGACACCGTCACATCGACCCACGTCGTCGCCGGATCGACCACCGTCACCCCGGAGAGCATCGCGGCCGTCACCACCCGGTCGTTCAGGATCCGACGCGCCTCCGCGAGCTGCACCCGGTTGTTGATCCCCGCGATCTCCCGATGATCACCCGCCGGCGCCGCACCCACCCGGTGCCCCGCCCCCCGCAGAATGCCGAGCACATCCGTCAGGTACTCCTCACCCTGCGAATTGTCCGTCCGCACCCGCTTCAACGCGTCCGCCAGCAACGCCCCGTCGAACGCGAACACACCCGAGTTGATCTCCCGGATCGCCCGCTGCTCCTCCGACGCGTCCTTGTGCTCCACGATCGCCGTGACGGCACCCGTCCCGTCCCGCACGATCCGCCCGTACCCGGTCGCGTCCGGCACCTCGGCCGTCAGCACCGTCACCGCGTTGCCGTCGGCGGAGTGCGTGTCGGACAGCCGGCGCAGCGTCTCGCCCGTCAGCAGCGGGGTGTCACCACAAACCACCACCACGGTCCCGGACACGGAACCGCCCAGCTCCTCCAGCCCCATGCGCACGGCATGCCCGGTGCCGTTCTGCTCCGCCTGTACGGCGGTACGCACGTCGGGGGCGATCTCGGCCAGGTGGGCGGTCACCTGCTCGCGGGCGTGACCCACGACGACGACCAGGTTCTCCGGCTCCAGTTCACCTGCGGCGGCGAGCACATGACCCACCAGGGAACGGCCACAGATGTCGTGCAGGACCTTCGGTGTGGCCGACTTCATACGGGTGCCCTCACCCGCTGCGAGAACGACGACGGCTGCCGGGCGGTTGGCGCTCACGGGATGCCCTTCGGCTGTGGTGGGGTGGGGGGTGACACCCGCAGGATACCGGGGGGCTGGTGGGGGGACATGAGAGCGGGCCCTGACGGGGAGGTCAGGGCCCGGACGCGGCAGCTCCCCCATCAGGATTCGAACCTGAACTTAAGGGACCAAAACCCTCAGTGCTGCCTGGTTACACCATGGGGGATGGAACTCGACTGAACCGGACATGTGGTCAGGTGGCCGAGTCGGCACCCAACACTATGCCGTACCAAGAGCCTTCGATGCGACGGTAGAGGTCGGCGCCCTTCAGGACCTTGACCAGCAAGCAGCCCCGGTAGGAGTCACCCACGTTCTTCCGCACCGTCTTGGGGTTGTGCCGTTTGAGCGTGGTCTTGTTGAACGCGCCGCGGTCGGCCTGGACGAGGTCGGCCCAGTACTGCTCCGCCCCCGCGACATCGGCGTTCTCGTGGATCATGACCGTGAACCGGAGGCGCTCGCGCTCGACCCCGAGCAGGTCGAGCCAGGCCAGGAACACTTTGATCATGCCGGGGTCGCTGTTGACGAAGGTGACGTTCTCACGGCGGTCGTACGGCTTGTCCTTGCCGCCTTCCGCCCAGTACAGGCCGACGCCCACCAGGAACAGTTCGCGGGCTGACAGCCGGCCGACCGCCTGCCGCGCGGCCTCCTTCGTGCGCTGCCGCTCCTCGTCCCGGACGCGCAGCTTCGCCTCCCAGCCGCGACGCGCGATGGCGGCGGCTTCTTCAGGGGTGCGTTTGTGCTCCGGCCTCGGCAGGTCCCGCACCCACAGTGAGACCGAGCTCCTGGAGCAGCCGAGTTCCGCCTCGATCCGGTCGTACGTCCAGCCCTGGAGGCGTAGCTCGCGGGCCCTGGCCCTGAGGTCGTCCTTGGCGTTGGGGCGTGTCGTCCAGGCGGGCGGTGGTTCGCCCTTCACCAGTCGGTTGAGGAGGTCGTTGTTGTGGACCTTCAGCTCGTCGCGGATCTGCCGGAGGCTGTGGCCCGCGCGCCGCAGCGCCGTCGCGCGCTCCCGTAGCTCCTCGAAGTCGGCGTACCTGCCGGGTGTGTCCGTCATGCGCATACCGTCCGGGTGGAATGACCGCTTCCCTCTTCGAACGCTGACCGATTCAGCAGTTCGAGGGATTTCGGTCCGTATCGCGTCCGAACGGTCACCCTCTGTGGTGTGCATCGGTAGCGGAAACTCGCCGGATGTGCGGTGGGGGGCGCCCGTAGGCTGGAGGCATGACCACGACGGGGGAAGAGCACCTGACGGCCCGGGGAGGGCCGTGGTGGTGGGACAGACGGCGTAGCGCCGTGTTCGACGGGGGGCTCGCGGCGGTGTCCGCGGTGGAGTGCGGTCTGGAGGGGGTCCCGTTCGCGCGGGAGGCGGGGCTTCCGGTCGCGGTGGGGGTCGTCTTCGGGCTGTTGGCCGGTGCCGTGCTGGTGGTGCGGCGGAAGTGGCCGATCGCGGTGGTGCTGGTGGCGATCGCGGTCACGCCGGCGGCGATGGGGTTCCTGATGGGGGTCGTGGGCCTGTATTCGCTGGCCGCGTCCGAGGTGCCGCGCCGGATCATCGGTTCGCTGGCGGGGATGCAGCTGGTCGGGGTCCTCATCGTGATGTTCGTGCGGATGCGGCAGGACCTCGCGCGGGAGGACCTGGAGGTCCAGGACTGGATCGTGCCGTTCGCGTCGATCACGACGGCGCTGGGGATGACGGCGCCTCCGTTGCTGCTGGGGCTGTACGTGGGGGCGCGGCGGCGGTTGATGGAGAGTCTGCGGGAGCGGGCGGACAGTCTGGAGCGGGAGCTTCAGTTGCTCGCGGAGCGCGCGGAGGAGCGGGCCGAGTGGGCGCGGGGTGAGGAGCGGACGCGGATCGCGCGGGAGATGCATGACGTGGTCGCGCACCGGGTGAGTCTGATGGTGGTGCATGCGGCGGCGTTGCAGGCGGTGGCGCGGAAGGATCCGGAGAAGGCGGTGAAGAACGCCGCGCTGGTGGGGGACATGGGGCGGCAGGCGTTGACGGAGTTGCGGGAGATGCTCGGGGTGCTGCGGGCCGGTGGGGACGGTGGGCGGCGGCGTGAGGGGGCGTCGGTGCCGTTGGCGGCGGTGGGGGTGGCCGCGGCGGCTGCCGCGTCGCGGGCGGTCGGTGAGGTGGAGGGGTCGGGGGAGGGGCCGTCTCTGTCGGAGATCGGGGAGTTGGTGGGGCAGTCGGCGGCGGCGGGGATGGTCGTGGATCTGTCGGTGGTGGGGGAGAGCCGGTCGTATGCGCCGGAGGTGGAGTCGACGGCGTATCGGGTGGTGCAGGAGGCGTTGACGAACGTCCACAAGCATGCGGCGGGTGCGAGGACGTATGTGCGTCTGGCGCATCGGGTGTCGGAGATCGCGATGCAGGTGGAGAACGAGCCGCCGTCGGGGGCGGCGTCGTCGGCGGGGCTGCCGTCCGGGGGGAACGGTCTGGTGGGGATGAAGGAGCGGGTGTCGGCGTTGGGCGGGGTGTTCGTGTCGGGGCCGACGGACGCGGGGGGTTTTCGGGTGTCGGCGGTGATTCCGGCGTCGTAGGCGGGGGCGCGCGGGCTTGGCCGGTGGTCGGCCGGGGCGCGTGGGGTTCGCGGTGGTCGGCCGGGGCGCGCGGGTGGTGGCGCGGTCGGCCGGGGCGCGGGGTTCGTGGTGGTCGGGCCGTCAGGTCGGCGCTGGTCAGCCGGTGGTGAGGCGGGTGGGCTGGGTGCCGGCGACGAGGGTGGTGAGGGCGTGGTCGACGGTGGGGCCGAGGTACCAGTCGCCGGTGTGGTCGAGGGCGTAGACGCGGCCCTGGAGGTCGATGGCGAGGAGGGCCTGGGTGTCGGTTTCGGTGCCGAGGGGGCTGACCTCGGTGTCGAGGGCGCGGCCGAGGTCGCCGAGGGTGCGGGCCATGTGGAGGCCGTGGAGGGGGTCGAGGTGGAGGGTGGCGGGGGCGACCTGGCGTCCGGGGCCGGTGGGGCTGAGGTGGAGTCCGCCGAATTCGGCCCAGGCTTCGACGGCGGCGGGGAAGACGGCGTGTCGGTGGCCGGCGGGTGAGGTGTGGTCGCGCAGGGTGTCGGCCCAGATCTCGGCCTGTTTGATGTCCCAGCGTCCGGGTTGCCAGCCGGCGGCGCGCAGGGTGGCGTCGACGGGTACGGCGAAGCGTGTGGTGGAGGTGCGGTCGGTGTGCATCTGCCGTTCGTTCGTCGGGGTCGGGGTCGGGAGCCTGTGTGGGGGGTGGGTCAGTTGCCGGGGGTGGTGGGGTCGACGAGGCGGACGCCGAAGTGGGCGCTGAGGGCGGTGCAGGCGCGGCAGGGGGCGGCGTAGCTGCCGTGGAGGGGGTCGCCGTCCTCGCGGATGCGGCGGGTGGTGAGTTTGGCGTGTTTGAGGGCTTTGCGGGCTTCGCCGTTGGTCATGGGTCTGCGTGCGGCGCGTTTGCTGCGGGCGGTGTCGGCGGTGGCGATGTGCCGGGAGATGAGGATGGTTTCGGCGCAGCGTCCGGTGAAGCGGTCGCGCTGGTCGCTGGTGAGGGTGTCGAGGAAGTCCTGGACGAGGGGGTGCAGGGCGGGGGGTGTGTCGCCGCGGGCGGCGGTGCCGGTGAGGGTGGCGCCGCGGACGGAGAGGGCGGCGGCGATGGTGGGGAGGATGCCGTCGCGCCGGTGCTGGAGGGTGGGGGCGTGGGTGGTGTCGGCGCTGCTCCAGCCGATGCGGGGGTCGCCGGATCGGGGGTCGCCCGAGGGGCCGGTGTGCGGCCCTGTCTGCGTCACGTTCATGATCATCATCCCCTCCCGAGCATCCCCCCGGAGGTCACAGAGTGCCAAATGCCGTGGCTGATGCGGAAGCTGGGGCCGGGCGACACGCCCGGGTTTGGGTGAGCTGTCACCGGAGGGTGACGGCTGGTCACGAAAGCGGAGGGGTGGGTGACCGGTGCCGGTGACCGGTGTCGCCGTACCGCATAGGCTGTCGGCACCGCGATCCACGCGGTGATCCGCGCGGTTGTGCGTGCGGGCGCCGTGGGGTCGTGGCGGTAAGCAGTCGAGACAGACGTGACAGACGTGACAGTCGAATACGCTCCGTGACGGTCCGAAGGTGGGCGGTGCGGGTCGTACAGAGTGCCGCAGGGGGCAACCGCCATGACGACAGGTCGGCTCGGGCTGGGGGTACCTCCCGGCCGCCAGGCCGGGGGACACGCCGCGCCGCCGAACGCGGCGTACGCCGGGCAGGTCGTGCACTTCCCGGATCCCGTGCGGGCGGCGCGCCACCCGAGGGGGGTGCGGGTGGACGAGCGCGGCTACCCGGACTTCTCGCCCTACGCGCGGGCGGCCGCGGAGATCGCGGATCCGCCGGAGGGTTTCGGTGTCGACGAGTTGCGGCTGACGGACTTCGTGTCGGCGAACGCGGCGTTGGCGGCGAGCGGTCACGCGTTGTGGGACACGGTGCCGGCGGTGGCGACGCCGCACGGCTGGACGTGGCACCACGTGGTGGGGTCGCGGCGGCTGGAGCTGGTGCCGGTCGAGGTGAAGGCGCTGCTGCGGCACCACGGTGGTGTGGCGACGTCGGCGGTCGACCAGGACAAGCGGGGCACGCGGCCGTTGCAGGAGACGCGTCCGGCGCACTTCGGGCTGCCGAAGTCGGGTGTGGCGGTGACGGAGTCGCAGGTGCTGGGGGTCGAGGAGGACCTCGGCTACCGGCTGCCGGGTGCGTACCGGTCGTTCCTGAAGGCGGCGGGTGGTTGCGCCCCGGTGGGGACGGCGCTGGACGCCGAGCTGGGGCTGCTGGTGGACCAGCCGTTCTTCACGGTGCGGGACGAGGCGGCGGTCAACGACCTGGTGTACGTCAACAAGTGCCTGCGGGACCACCTCACCAAGGACTACCTGTGCGTGGCGTTCGTGCAGGGCGGTCTGCTGGCGGTGAAGGTGCGCGGTGAGCGGCAGGGTTCGGTGTGGTTCTGCGCGTACGACGACGCGCGGGACGTCGATCCGTCGTTGCCGCCGGCGGAGCGGGTGGAGCGGCTGCTGGTGCCGTGCGGTGACGACTTCGACGCGTTCCTGTCGCGGCTGGCGGGGTCTCCGCCGGAGCTGGAGACGGTGGCGAATCTGATGGTGGACGGCGGGTTCGCGCGTGCTGTTCCGGTTTCTTCCGCGGGGAGTGAGCTGTAGCGATGGTGACGTTCGCGCAGGCGCAGGAGCGCGCGGAGGAGTGGGTCAACGGGGATGTGCCGTCGTACCAGCATCGTGAGGTGCGGGTGCGGGAGTTCGACCTCGGGTTCGTGGTGTGGGCGGAGGACCGTGCGGACGGGCCCCGTTCGGACGGTGGTGCGCAGCGGCTGGTGATCGCCCGTGACAGCGGCGAGGCGACGCTGTGGCCGGCGTTGCCGGTGGGCGAGGTGATCCGCCGGTACGAGGAGGAGTACGGCCGGGACGCCGCGGCAGCGGAGCCGGTGGCGGCTCCCGCGGCGCGGGTGGATCTGAATCAGACGTCGTTCCTGTTGAGTCCGCCGGAGTGGTTGCAGGAGGCCGCGGACCGGCTGGGGATTCCGGATCGGCGGGGGGAGACTTCCGGGTCTGGGACCGGGGCTGGGACTGGGGCTGGGACTGGGACTGGGGCTGGGACTGGGACCGGGACTGGGACTGGGACTGGGGCCGGGGCTGGGGCTGGGGCTGTGTCGGCAGCGGCTTCGGCTGCGGGTTCCGATTCCGGTTCGGGTTCGGGTTCGGGTTCCGCTTCTTACGGTTCGGGTTCCGGTCCCGCTTCGGGTTCTGGTTCGGGTTCGGGTGGTGAGGCGGCCGGTGCGCCTGCCGGGGCGGGCAGTGGTGCCGCGTGGCCCGCGGCCGGGGGCAGCGGTGCGCAGCCGGGTGACGGTGTGCCTGCCGGGGCGACCCCGTGGGCCGGGACGGACACCAATGCCGATGCCGGTGAGGACCGGTCGGTGCCGCTGCCGGAGACCGTGTTCGCGCCGCAGTTGAGCGAGCCCGGCGGGGACACCCCGCCGCCCGCGGCGGCGCCGGAGGCGCAGACGGCGCTGATGTCGGGCGGCAGCGCGCTTCCGCCCACGGCTGTCGCGCCGGCGCTCGCGGACCCCGGTGCGGGGCAGGGTGCGCCGGGTGCGCCGCGGTACGGCTATCCGCAGGGTCCCGGCGGTGTTCCGGGTGCTCCCGCGCCGGGTGCTCCCGGGCCGGGTGTTCCGACGCCGCCGCCGGCCGGTACGGCCCATCCGGAGCGGCCGCTCGCGCCCAACGCCGGGGACATCGCCGACGCCGCGACCAGCAAGGCGACTCCGCCGCCGCGTCGCGGTGCGGGTGCGACGACTCCCCCGCCTCCGGGTGCGCCGGGGACCCCGGGGGCGCGGCCGGTCCCGCCCCCGCCGCCGGGCGCCCCGGGCAGCACGCCTCCGCCGCCGTCGGCCGCTCCGGCGGGCGGGTACGTTCCGACGCAGATGGTGTCGGCGCTCGGCCCGGACGGGCCGGGGGGTTCACCGGCGCCGCGGCCGCCCGGTGCGACGCCTCCGCCGCCGGGGACCCCGACGCCGCCGCCCGGCGCGCCCGGTGGCACGCCGCCCGGTGGTGTCCACCACGCCGCGACGATGCTCGCCGACCCGAGCGCGATGGGCCCGGGCGCGCCCGGCGGCCCCGGAGCGCCGCAGCCGCCGGGTCCTCCCGGCGCCCCGGGTGCCCCGGGTGCTCCGGGTGCTCCCGGGATGGCACCGCCCGGGCCTCCCGGTGTTCCGGGTGTGTCCGGTATGCCCGGGGCTCCGCAGCCGCCGGGTGCGCCCGGCGTTCCGGGCGGTACGGCTGGCGGCCGTGGTCCGGTGCACCATGCGGAGACCGTGCTGGCCGCGCCCCCGGTCGGCGGGCCGGGTACGCCTCCGCCGCCCGCTCCCCCCGGCGTGCCCGCGGGCGCTCCTCCGATGCCGCCCGGTGGGATGCCGCCCGGTACGCCCGCGCCGGGTGTGCCGGTCGGGGGCAGGCCGCCGGCGTACGGCTATCCGCCGCAGCCCACCGGTCAGCCGACCGTCGGCCCCGGGTACCAGGCGGTGCTGCGCTACCGCGCGCAGGACGGTTCCGAGCAGCAGCTGATCCGGCGTTCGGCGCCGGGTACGCCGCACCCGGAGTGGCAGATCTTCCATGAGCTGCGCGCCATGAACGTGCCGCCGGACCGGGTGCTGGAGCTGCACACCGAGCTGGAGTCGTGCGAGCTGCCGGGTGCGTACTGCGCGCGGATGATCCGGGAGCAGTGGCCGCAGGCGCGCATCACGTCCATCGCGCCGTACGGCACGGACCATGCGAGCCGGCAGCAGGGCATGCAGCAACTGCTAGCCCATCAGGGTGAGTTGCATCAGGTGGCGGACGGTCCCGCGCGCCCCGCGCCGGTGCGTGCGCCGATCGCGCCGGTGCAGCCGGTTGCGCCGGTTCCGCCGGAGGCGGTCGCGCAGGAGCTGGCGGGGGCCTTCGGTCCCGGGGTGTTCCGGTTCGAGCAGGCGGCGGTGTCCCGGCAGGGCGTGCCGCCGGTGGTGGCGCACACGCTGGTGGTGGCCGGGCTGCCGATGGACATGGGCCCGTTCTTCTGGGCGCAGGCGCAGCCGGGCCGTCCGGTGCCGACGCTGGCGGAGCTGGCGGCGGAGCGGGGCGTGCAGCCGGCCCCGGACGCGGGTTCGTACCTGGTGATGGGCAGCGACTTCGGCAAGGCGATCTGTGTGCAGTACGGCACGGCGAACATCGTCGCGGTGCCGGTGGAGGCGGGGCCGGGCGGTGCACCGGTGCCGCCGCAGTTCGTGAACACCGGGCTGCCGGAGTTCGCGCGCTGCCTGGCGCTGCTGGGCCGGATGTGGCGGCTGCGGTTCGGGTTGAACCAGGAGCAGGCGGGCCGCTGGACGGTTGACTTCCAGGCGCAGCTGGCCGCGCTGGACCCGGCGGCGCTGGGGTCGCCGGAGAGCTGGTGGTCGGTGCTGCTGGAGCAGATGTGGGACGGACTGCTCTGATCGGTCGTAACCGAGCCCCGTAGCTCGGTCCCGTGGCTGACTCCTGTGTGAGGGGACGCGGGGAGCCGGGTCCGGTCGTTTCGGCGACCTGGCCCGGCTTTTGCGTGCCCTCTTCGCGGAGTGTCGCGTTATGAACACTTCCTTGTGATCCATCAAGATGTGCGCGGTTCATCCCATTTCGTGCTCGGTCATGGTGCTGGGCTTCGGGTCCGTCGGTGGAGAGGGGTTCCAGGGTGAGCAGCACATCGGTGGCGTCGCAGGGCTTCGAGGTCGTGCGGGGGCGCGGCTACCGGCCCTTGCAGGTGATCGCGTACGTCGAGGCCCTCTCGCGGGACCGTGACGCCGCCTGGGAGCGGGCCGCGCGGCTGACGGTGCTCGCCCGGGAGATGGAGGAGGAACTCCAGGTCCTGCGGGAGCGGGTGGCGGGGCTGGCCCCCCAGACGTACGAGTCGCTCGGGGAGAGCGCGCGTCGGCTGTTCGAGCTGGCCGAGGAGGAGGCGACGGCCGTGCGGGAGTCGGCGCGGCAGCAGGCGCAGGACGTCATGGACCTGGCGCGGGACGACGCGAGTGGTGTGCGGGAGGCCTCGCAGGCGTACGCCGGTACGGTGCGCGCCGGCGCGGACGAGCAGGCCCGGGAGCGGCTGCTCGCGGCCCGCGCGGAGGCCGACGAGATCCGGATCGGGGCCCGGCTGGAGGTGAAGGAGAAGCGCGGGGAGTTGCTGGCGGAGCTGCGGGAGATGCGGCAGCGCACCTCCGAGCTGCTGGCCCGGCGGGCCGAGGAGCAGGCGGGGCGGCTGGACGAGGCGGAGCGGGAGGAGGCCGGGCGGGTGGCCGCGCTGGACGCCCGTCACGCGGAGGCGGAGGCGCGCGCCGAGGAGGCGCTGGCCGAGGCGCGGCAGGCCTTCGCCGATGCGGAGGAGTCGGCGCGGCGCCGCGCGGAGGAGGCGCGGGAGCGCGCGGAGGAGCTGCTGGCGGGGGCGCGCGCCCGCGCGGAGGGCATCGCGCGGGAGACCGAGCGGGTGCTGCGCGACCACGCGGATGCGCGGGAGAGCGTGCAGACGCACATGGACCATGTGTGCGCCAGCCTCAGCGCGCTGACCGGCCGGGTGGTGGAGTGAGGATCCGGCGATGAGCGCGGTGAGCGCGGTGAGCGCGGTGACCGCGGTGACCGTGGGGCCCGCTGCCGGGACCCCGCCGCCAAGACCTCGCCGTCGGGATTCCGCGGTCGGGACCCCGCCGTCGGGACCGCCGTCGGGAGGGCCGGTGGGGGTGGCGGGGTCGTCGGGTCCGGCGGTGAGCGCGGGGGACCGCCGTGTTCAGTCCTTGAGGAGGACCGGGAACCTGCGCGGCGCGAGGACCAGCAGCACCACGAACGCCAGGGCGGCCGCGCCCGCCGCGCCCAGGTAGACCGCGTGCACGGCGTCCGCGACGGCCCGGCGGGTCACCTCGGGCACGGCGCCCGCGTCCAGCGCGTGGGTGACGGAGTCCAGGTCGCTCGCGCCGCCGAGGCGGGCGGCCAGCACGCCGTTGGCGACCGCGCCGAACAGGGCCGCCCCGACGGTCTGGCCGGTTTGCCGGCAGAAGAGGATCGACGCGGTCGCCGTGCCGCGCTCCTCCCACGCCACCGACGACTGCACCCCGATGATCAGCGGGAGCTGGAACAGGCCGAGCGCCGCGCCCAGCAGACACATCAGCAGCGCCGGCTGCCACGCCTGGCCGGGGTAGGGCAGGAAGGGGAAGGCGAGGAGGACGAGCGCGGCCGTGCCGATGCCGAGCATCGCTGTGTTGCGGAAGCCGACGCGCCGGTACACGTGCTGGCTGAGGGCGGCCGAGATCGGCCAGGTCAACGTCCATACGGACAGCACGAATCCGGCGGCCACCGGCCCGAGGCCGAGGACCGACTGCGCGTAGGTCGGCAGGAAGACGGTCGGGGCGACCATCAGCAGGCCCAGCGCGCCCAGCGCCAGGTTGACCGCGGCGATCGTGCGGCGGCGCCACACCCAGCCGGGAATGATCGGCTCCGCCGCGCGGTGCTCCACGACGACCACCACGGCCAGCAGGACGGCGCCCGCCGCGAACAGGGCGAGTGACGGGGCGGACAGCCAGGGCCAGGCGACGCCGCCCTGCACGAGAGCGGTGAGGAGGACGCCGCCGCAGGCGAAGATCGCGCAGGCGCCGGCCCAGTCCACGCGCGCGCGGTGGCGTTCCTCCCGCTTGGGCTCGTGGAGGTGACGGACAATCAGCCACAACGCCACCGCGCCGACGGGCAGGTTGACGAGGAAGATCCAGCGCCAGTCGGCGTAGCCGGCGAGCACCCCGCCGATGCCGGGGCCGGCCACCGCGGAGACCGCCCACACGGTGGACAGGCGCGCCTGGATCTTCGGGCGTTCCTCCAGCGGGTAGAGGTCGGCGGCGAGTGTCTGCACCGTTCCCTGGAGGGCGCCGCCGCCCAGGCCCTGCACGACACGGAACGCGATGAGCGCGGCCATGTTCCAGGCCGCGGCGCACAGCAGCGAGCCCAGCAGGAACAGCGCGGCGCCGACGACGAGGACGGGTTTGCGGCCGAAGGTGTCGGAGAGCTTGCCGTAGACGGGCAGGGAGACCGTGACGGCCAGCAGATAGCCGGAGAAGAGCCAGGAGAAGTAGGAGAAGCCGCCGAGGTCGCCGACGATCTGCGGGACGGCCGTGGAGACGATGGTGGAGTCGAGTGCCGCCAGCGCCATCGCGAGCATCAGGGCGGCGACGACGGCTCCGCGCCGCCCGCCCGTCGCGGAGTGCGTGCCGTCGCGTGTCACCGGTCTGGTGCTGCCCACCCGGAATCCCTTCCTCGAGGTTCGTGCCCCTTGCAGCTGTCTGCCGCCGACAGCTTCGCACTTGACCCTCACGCGGCGGGAGGGTGGAGCCTGGGGTGGGCCGACGGGAGGAGACGACCCCTAGACGGTCTCCACCCGGCGGTGGAGGGCCCCTAGGGGTACCTCCGTACTACGGCTCGGGGAGGGTTCGTACCGGCGGAGGACGAGAGGCGGGGGCGGCCGTCCTTAATCTGGCCTTACACCGCCGGGGGGTGGTGGAGCGCAGTACCGGGGGTGGGGTTTTCCTCAGGAAAAGACTGCGCTGAACACCAGGGCGCTCGGTCCCTGTCCACCGCGAGACTGAATCACGTCGCACGCACACGCTTCGAGCGGCCGCCGGCAGAGGGCGGCCGCCGGGGCACCGCATTTTCACTTGTTGACCGACATAGGAGACTTACCGTGACATCGGCTGTGACCATTCCCAGGCACGGGGGCACTGGAGGGCGTACGGCCGTTGCCGCGCGGGCGCGGCAGGTCGTGAAGGCGTACGGGTCGGGCGAGACCCGTGTCGTCGCGCTCGACCACGTCGACGTGGACATCGCCCGCGGCCAGTTCACCGCGATCATGGGCCCCTCGGGGTCCGGCAAGTCCACGCTGATGCACTGCCTGGCCGGGCTCGACACCGTCACCAGCGGTCAGATCTACCTGGACGAGACCGAGATCACCGGTCTGAAGGACAAGAAGCTCACCCGGCTGCGCCGGGACCGGATCGGTTTCATCTTCCAGGCGTTCAACCTGCTGCCGACGCTGAACGCGATAGAGAACATCACGCTGCCCATGGACATCGCCGGCCGCAAGCCCGACAAGGGATGGCTGGACCGGGTGGTGGAGACCGTCGGTCTCGCGGAGCGGCTGAAGCACCGGCCGACGCAGTTGTCCGGCGGTCAGCAGCAGCGGGTCGCGGTGGCGCGGGCGCTGGCGGCCCGCCCGGAGATCATCTTCGGTGACGAGCCGACCGGAAACCTCGACTCCCGGGCCGGCGCCGAGGTGCTCGGCTTCCTGCGCCGCTCGGTGGACGAGCTGGGCCAGACCATCGTGATGGTCACCCACGACCCGGTCGCCGCCTCCTACGCGGACCGGGTGCTCTACCTGGCCGACGGCCGCATCGTCGACGAGATGCACCAGCCGACGGCCGAGCAGGTGCTGGACCGCATGAAGGACTTCGACGCCCGGGGGCGCACGTCATGACCGTCCTGAAGACCTCGATGCGCAACTTCTTCGCGCACAAGGGGCGGATGGCGCTGTCCGCCATCGCCGTCCTGCTGTCGGTGGCCTTCGTCTGCGGCACCCTCGTCTTCACGGACACCATGTCCACGACGTTCGACAAGCTCTTCGCCGCCACGTCGTCGGACGTCACGGTCAGCGCCAAGGGCGCCTCCGACAGCGGGGAGACGACCTCCGACAACGGCAGGCCGCCGGTCCTGCAGGCCTCCGTGCTCGACGAGGTCAAGGGCGCCGAGGGCGTGAAGTCGGCCGAGGGCACGGTGTTCTCCACCTCGGTGACCGTCGTCGACGGAGACAAGGACAGCCTCTCGCCCACCAGCGGCGGCCCGACCATCGTCGGCAGCTGGAACGGCAACGACGCCCGCACCATGAAGATCACGGACGGTGCCGCGCCCCGGGGCGCGGACCAGATCATGGTCGACGCCGACACCGCCGACAAGCACGGCCTGAAGCTCGGCGACGAGATCGGCGTGATCAACGTGGTCGGCACCCACACCGCGAAGATCTCCGGCATCGCCGACTTCACCGTCACCAACCCCGGTGCCGCGATCTTCTACCTCGACACGAGGACCGCGCAGCGGACGCTGGTCGGCGAGGACGACGTCTACACCAACGTCAACGTCACCGCCGCGGCCGGCGTCAGCGACGCCCAGCTGAAGAAGAACGTGGTGGCCGCGCTCGGCGGCGACCACAAGGTGCAGACCGCCGAGGAGACCGCGGAGGCCAACCAGAAGGACGTCGAGGGCTTCATGAGCGTCATGAAGTACGCGATGCTCGGCTTCGCCGGGATCGCCTTCCTCGTCGGCATCTTCCTGATCATCAACACGTTCTCCATGCTGGTCGCCCAGCGCACCCGCGAGATCGGTCTGATGCGGGCGATCGGCTCGTCCCGCAAGCAGGTCAACCGCTCGGTGCTGGTCGAGGCCCTGCTGCTCGGGGTGTTCGGCTCGCTCCTCGGCGTCGGCGCCGGCGTCGGCCTCGCCGTCGGCCTGATGAAGCTCATGGGCACGATGGGCATGGAGCTGTCCACGGACGACCTCACGGTGGCGTGGACGACCCCGGCGCTCGGACTGCTCCTCGGCGTCGTCGTCACCGTGCTCGCCGCCTATCTGCCCGCCCGGCGGGCCGGCAGGATCTCCCCGATGGCCGCGCTGCGCGACGCCGGCACCCCGGCGGACGCCAGGGCCGGCTGGATACGCGGCGCGATCGGCCTGGCCCTCACCGGCTCCGGCGCGTTCGCCCTGTACCTGGCGGGCGCCGCGGACAAGGCCGCGGACGGCTCCCTCTGGCTGGGCCTGGGCGTGGTGCTGTCCCTGATCGGCTTCGTCGTCATCGGTCCGGTGCTGGCGGGCGGCGTGGTCCGGGTGCTCGGCGCGGTCCTGCTGCGGGCCTTCGGCCCCGTGGGCCGCATGGCCGAGCGCAACGCCCTGCGCAACCCGCGCCGCACCGGCGCGACGGGCGCCGCGCTGATGATCGGGCTCGCCCTGGTGGCCTGTCTGTCGGTCGTCGGTTCCTCCATGGTGGCCTCCGCCACCGACGAGCTCGACAAGACCGTCGGCACGGACTTCATCATCCAGTCCGACAGCGGCCAGCTGATCACCCCGCAGGCCGTCGAGGCCGCCAAGTCCGCGCCCGGGGTGGAGCGGATCACCGAGTACAAGTGGACCGAGGCCGACTTCACCACGCCCGACGGCAAGACGGTGAAGGACACCGCGATCACGGCGGCCGACCCGACGTACGCGACCGACCTGCGGGTCGAGACCGTGGCCGGCAAGCTCACCGACGCCTACCGGCCCGACGCGATGTCCGTGCACGAGGACTTCGCCAAGGACCACGGCATCAGCATCGGGTCGAAGATCGAAGTCGCGTTCAAGGACGGTTCGACGGGCGCGCTGACGGTCCGGGCGATCACCAGCAGTGAGGCCGTCATCGACGCCGGCGCGATGTACACGTCCATCGACACGCTCGCCCGGTATGTGCCGGCCGACAAGATGCCGCTGGACACCCTGCTGTTCGTCGCGGCGAAGGACGGGCAGCAGGACGCCGCGTACAAGTCGCTGAAGGGCGCGCTGCACGACTACCCGCAGTACACCGTGCGCGACCAGACCGACTACAAGGAAGCGCTGAAGGACCAGATAGGTCAGCTGCTGAACATGATCTACGGTCTGCTGGCCCTGGCGATCGTCGTCGCCGTCCTCGGTGTGGTGAACACGCTGGCCCTGTCGGTCGTGGAGCGCACCCGGGAGATCGGTCTGATGCGGGCCATCGGCCTGTCGCGCCGGCAGCTGCGCCGCATGATCCGCATGGAGTCGGTCGTGATCGCCCTCTTCGGTGCCCTGCTGGGGCTGGGCCTGGGGCTGGGCTGGGGCGCGACCGCGCAGCAGCTGCTGGCCCTGGAGGGCCTGAAGATCCTGGACATCCCGTGGCCGACGATCATCGGCGTGTTCATCGGCTCGGCGTTCGTGGGCTTGTTCGCGGCGCTGGTCCCGGCGTTCCGCGCCGGCCGCATGAACGTGCTGAACGCCATCGCCACCGAGTAGCCACCGCACACGGGGGTTGCGGGGGAAACACCCGGCGCCGGGACGTCCTGCGGGACTCCCCGGCGCCGTGCCTTCTCCGTCCGGAGACAAGGCCCTCCGCAGGCCCCGGGACTGTCCGGCGCGGGCCCGTGCGCACAGCCCGTCCGGCGGGTGAGGACGAGGCCCGTCCAGGCCGACCGGGGGTCCAGGGGGCGGAGCCCCCTTGGCGGTTCGCGCACCGGCACCGCCCACCGGTCGGCGGACGTTGTCCACAGCCCCCGGCGCCCGCGACCGCGGCGTCGTACGCTGGACACCCCCGGCCCGCGGCGCGCGTCGGGCCCGTCGTGTTGCACACCCCCCGGACGGAAAGCACCCCGAATGAGCCTGCACGGTCTGCTCGACGCCGTCGTCAAGGACACCGCTCTCGCGGAAGCGATCTCCGCGGCTGCCGACGGCAACCGCATGCACGTCGACCTGGTCGGCCCGCCCGCGGCCCGTCCCTTCGCGGTCGCCGCCCTGGCCCGGGACACCGGCCGCACCGTCCTGGCGGTGACGGCGACGGGACGCGAGGCCGAGGACCTGGCGGCGGCCCTGCGCTCACTGCTCCCCCCGGAGGGAGTCGTGGAGTACCCGTCCTGGGAGACGCTGCCGCACGAGCGGCTCAGCCCCCGCAGCGACACCGTCGGCCGTCGCCTGGCCGTCCTGCGCCGCCTGGCCCACCCCCGCCCCGACGACCCGGAGACCGGCCCGGTCTCCGTCGTCGTCGCCCCCGTGCGCTCCGTGCTCCAGCCGCAGGTCAAGGGCTTGGGCGACCTGGAACCGGTCGCCCTGCGCACCGGACAGAGCGCCGATCTGAACGAGATCGTCGAGGCCCTCGCCGCCGCCGCGTACGCGCGTGTGGAGCTGGTCGAGAAGCGCGGCGAGTTCGCGGTGCGCGGCGGCATCCTCGACGTGTTCCCGCCGACCGAGGAACACCCCCTGCGCGTCGAGTTCTGGGGCGACGACGTCGAGGAGATCCGCTACTTCAAGGTCGCCGACCAGCGCTCCCTGGAGGTCGCCGAGCACGGCCTGTGGGCGCCGCCGTGCCGTGAGCTGCTGCTCACCGACGACGTGCGCGAACGCGCGCGGGTCCTCGCCGAGCGGCACCCGGAGCTGGGCGAACTGCTCGGCAAGATCGCCGAGGGCATCGCGGTCGAGGGCATGGAGTCCCTGGCCCCCGTCCTCGTCGACGACATGGAGCTGCTGCTGGACGTGCTGCCCAAGGGCGCCATGGCCGTCGTCTGCGACCCGGAGCGGGTGCGCACCCGCGCCTCCGACCTGGTGGCGACGAGCCAGGAGTTCCTCCAGGCGTCCTGGGCGGCCACCGCGGGCGGCGGGGAGGCGCCCATCGACGTCGGCGCGGCCTCCCTGTGGTCCATCGCGGACGTCCGGGACCGGGCCCGCGAGCTGGACATGATGTGGTGGTCGGTGTCGCCGTTCGCCGCCGACGAGACGCTGACCTCCGCCGCTGACGCGGCGGGCGACGCGGACACCCTCAAGTTCGGCATGCACGCCCCCGAGTCCTACCGCGGCGACACCGCGCGGGCACTCGCCGACACCAAGGGCTGGCTCGCCGACGGCTGGCGCACGGTGTACGTCACCGAGGGCCACGGCCCGGCCGCCCGCACCGTGGAGGTGCTGGGCGGTGAGGGCATCGCCGCCCGCCTCGACACCGACCTCGGCGAGATCACCCCCTCCGTCGTGCACGTCGCCTGCGGCTGCATCGACCTCGGCTTCGTCGACCCGGTGCTCAGGCTCGCCGTCCTCACCGAGACCGACCTGACCGGCCAGAAGGCGTCCGGTCGCGAGGGCGCCAGGATGCCGGCCCGGCGCCGCAAGACCATCGACCCGCTCACCCTGGAGCCGGGCGACTACATCGTCCACGAGCAGCACGGCGTCGGCCGCTACATCGAGATGGTGCAGCGCACCGTGCAGGGCGCCACCCGCGAGTACCTGGTCGTGGAGTACGCCCCGGCCAAGCGCGGCCAGCCCGGCGACCGGCTCTACATCCCCACCGACCAGCTCGAACAGATCACCAAGTACGTCGGCGGCGAGGCCCCCACCCTGCACCGCCTCGGCGGCGCCGACTGGACCAAGACCAAGGCGCGCGCCAAGAAGGCCGTCAAGGAGATCGCCGCCGACCTGATCAAGCTGTACAGCGCGCGCATGGCCGCCCCCGGCCACGCCTTCGGCGCCGACTCGCCCTGGCAGCGCGAGCTGGAGGACGCCTTCCCCTACGCGGAGACCCCCGACCAGCTCACCACCATCGCCGAGGTCAAGGAGGACATGGAGAAGTCGATCCCGATGGACCGCCTGATCTGCGGCGACGTCGGCTACGGCAAGACCGAGATCGCGGTGCGGGCCGCCTTCAAGGCCGTACAGGACGGCAAGCAGGTCGCCGTGCTGGTCCCGACGACCCTGCTGGTGCAGCAGCACTTCGGGACGTTCAGCGAGCGGTACGCGCAGTTCCCGGTCAAGGTGCGGGCACTGTCCCGGTTCCAGACCGACACCGAGGCCAAGGCGGTCCTGGAGGGGCTGCGCGAGGGCTCGGTGGACGTCGTCATCGGCACCCACCGGCTGTTCTCCTCGGAGACCAAGTTCAAGGACCTCGGCCTGGTCATCGTCGACGAGGAGCAGCGCTTCGGCGTCGAGCACAAGGAGCAGCTGAAGAAGCTGCGCGCCAACGTGGACGTGCTGACCATGTCCGCCACGCCCATCCCGCGCACCCTGGAGATGGCGGTCACCGGCATCCGCGAGATGTCCACGATCACCACCCCGCCGGAGGAGCGCCACCCGGTGCTCACCTTCGTCGGCCCCTACGAGCAGAAGCAGATCGGCGCCGCCATCCGCCGCGAGCTGCTGCGCGAGGGCCAGGTCTTCTACATCCACAACCGGGTCGAGTCCATCGACCGCGCGGCGGCCCGGCTGCGCGAGATCGTGCCCGAGGCGCGCATCGCCACGGCCCACGGCCAGATGTCGGAGACGGCGCTGGAGCAGGTCGTCGTCGACTTCTGGGAGAAGAAGTTCGACGTGCTGGTGTCGACGACGATCGTCGAGTCCGGCATCGACATCTCCAACGCCAACACCCTGATCGTCGAGCGCGGCGACAACTTCGGCCTCAGCCAGCTGCACCAGCTGCGCGGCCGGGTGGGACGAGGCCGCGAGCGCGGCTACGCCTACTTCCTGTACCCGCCGGAGAAGCCGCTGACGGAGACCGCGCACGAGCGGCTGGCGACCATCGCCCAGCACACCGAGATGGGCGCGGGCATGTACGTGGCGATGAAGGACCTGGAGATCCGCGGCGCGGGCAACCTGCTCGGCGGGGAGCAGTCCGGCCACATCGCGGGCGTCGGCTTCGACCTGTACGTGCGGATGGTGGGCGAGGCGGTCGCGGACTACCGGCGCCAGCTGGAGACCGGCGAGATCGAGGAGGAGCCGCCGCTCGAGGTCAAGATCGAACTGCCCGTCGACGCGCACGTCCCGCACGACTACGCGCCCGGCGAGCGGCTGCGCCTCCAGGCGTACCGGGCGATCGCCTCCGCGAACTCGGAGGAGGACATCAAGGCCGTACGCGAGGAACTCGTCGACCGCTACGGCAAGCTGCCGGAGCCGGTGGAGAACCTGCTGCTGGTGGCGGGCCTGCGGATGCTGGCCCGCGCGTGCGGTGTCGGCGAGGTCGTGCTCCAGGGCAGCAACATCCGCTTCGCTCCGGTGGAGTTGCGCGAGTCCCAGGAGCTGCGCCTCAAGCGCCTGTACCCGGGCACGGTCATCAAGCCGACCAGCCACCAGGTACTGGTCCCGCGCCCGAAGACCGCGAAGGTGGGCGGCAAGCCGCTGGTCGGACGGGACCTGCTCGGCTGGGTGGGGGAGTTCCTGACGACGGTCCTCGGTTCCTGAACCCGCCGCGCATCACGCGCGAGGAAGCCCGCCGCGCACCACGCGCAGGGAAGTCCGGCGCGCTGCGCGCAGGGAAGTCCGGCGCGCACTGCGCACAGGGAAGTCCGGCGCGCACTGCGCACAGGGAACAACAGGAAGCCGTCCACGGCGAGGGTGCCGTGGACGGCCCTGACGGGGGGCGGGGCCTTACGGCTGGTCGGGACGATCGCGGTCCATGCCGAGCCGGCGTTCGGCCTGCTGCTGCCCGGTGTCGATCCGTTCCTCGTACTTGCCGCCGGTCCTCTCGTTCATTTTCCGTTCCGCCGCGTCCGAAGCCTGCTTGGCCTTGTCACGCGCCGCCTTGTTGCTCTTGAACTTGTCGAGGATGCCCATCCAGAGCTCCTTCCGGAGTGACTCAGAACCGACGATACGCGCGGTTCAGGAGGAATACCCAGAAAGCGCACCTATCGGTCTAGACCACTCCGACCTGTCGCTCGTTACGGTGAGTTACCGTGAGATCCGGGGTCGGACCGCCCCCGCCGGGGCAGGAGTCAGAAGGACAAGGGAGGGGCGCGGTGACGCGGTACATGGGGTGGGGCGCAGGGATCCGGCGTACGGGGCCGGTGGTGATCGCGGCGGTGGCTCTCCTCGCCGGCTGTGAGGCGGTCCCGGACGTGGACTCCCCGGCGGGAGGTGGAGGCGGGGGCGCCGCCGCGGACGGGCGGGCCGTCAGTCCGCTGGCCAACCCCGACGGCACCCGGCCGGGCCTCGCACCCGTGACCGGCGAGACGGACCGGGCCGCGGCCGTCGACCTCATCGGGAAGGTGGCGACCAAGGGCCGCGGACCGCGCACGGGCTACGACCGGGACGAGTTCGGCTACGCCTGGAAGGACACGGCCGACGGGGTCCCCCTGGCGAGGAACGGCTGCGACACCCGTAACGACCTTCTGCGGCGCGACGGTCAGAAGCTCCGCTTCCGGTCCGGGTCCGACTGTGTGGTGGTCGCCATGACCCTGGCCGATCCCTACACCGGGAAGACGATCGAGTGGCGCAAGCAGCAGGCCGCCGACGTGCAGATAGACCATGTCGTCCCGCTCTCCTACAGCTGGCAGATGGGTGCCTCGCGCTGGGCGGAGGAGAAGCGGGAGCGGCTGGCGAACGACACGCTCAACCTGATCCCGGTCGAGGGCCGGGCCAACTCGGCCAAGGGGGACTCCGGGCCCGCGTCCTGGCTCCCCCCGGACAAGGGCATACGGTGCGCGTACGCGGTCCGCTTCGCCCAGGTCGCCCTCAAGTACGAGATGCCCGTGACCGCGGCGGACAAGGCGATGATGGCGAAGCAGTGCGGGGGCTGACGGCACCCCCGTGAGCCGGCGGGATCCGGCGCGGTCCGGAGCGCCGGGCGTCCGGCCTCCACCGGACCCGCCCCGGGGTCCCGGGCACGTCAGCTCAGGGAGTCGAGGTCCAGGACGTTGCCGGTGGGTGCGTCCGCCGGGACCGGCTTCTCGTAGTCGCCGAAGGTGACCGAGCCCGGGTCGGTGCCGGACACGCTGTCGATGCGCAGCACGTACGGCTCGCCCTCGGTGGCGACGTACAGGGTGAAGCGGTCCTTGCCGTCCCGTGCCTCCAGCGTGAGCGCGGGCGTGCCGTCGACGGTCGTCGTCTTCCCGCGGGTGGCGGTGGAGTCGCCCTCCTCCGCGCCGCCGAGGACCAGGTCGAGGTCGCAGAAGCCCGCGATGTCCTCGGCGTCCGCGCCCTCGGCGGACATCTTGGTCCACTTCCCGGCCAGCAGCGCCACGGTCGCGTCCACGTCGGCCTTGGGCTCGCCCTCGCTCTGCGCCCGCAGGAACGCCTCGTCGTACTTCATGTAGAGGGTGTCGCCGGTCTTGATCAGCTCGGCCTCGCCCTGCTTGCCGAGGCCCATCGTGCCGGCGCAGTCGCCCCGCTTGTCCAGGGCCATGTCGAGGCGGATGGTGCCGCCGGTCTCGTCGTCGGGGATGTCGCCCGTCATCCGCAGGGACGACGCGTCGGTCGTGGCCTTCAGGGCCTTCTCGGCTATCTCGCCGCCGGTCAGTCCGGCGAACGGCTCTTCCTTCGGCTTCTGCGAGCTCTTCGGCTCCTTCGCCGCGCTCTGCTCGGTCGAGTCGCGCGATGAGCTGCTGTTCGCCTTGTCCTCGCCGGCGCAGCCGGTGAGCGCGGCGGTGGCCACGGCGGCGAGGCAGAGGCCGGTGAGTGCGGTACGACGCATGACGGGTTCCCCCAGGGGTGAAAGTGGACGGAAGGTGAGCAGGGATCAGAAGTTGCCGGTGCCGAGCAGTTCGCCGTCGGCGTCGTAGACGGTGACGAGGCCGTTCTCGCTCTGCTTCCAGTCGGCGAACGCGGAGGCGAGGAGCTTGGCGGGGCCCATGCCCTCGCCCATGAGGCCGCCGGTGAAGTCGGTGAAGATGTCGGCCGAGTCGAGGATGTCGTTCTGCTCGTCGGCGCCCTGGACCTTGGTGACGTGCGCGACGGCCTCCTTCTCCGCGGCCGTCCCGTTCTTCTGGACGAACGCCTTGAACTGCTCGGCCTGGGACGCCTTCTCGGCTCCGTCGTCCTCGGCGGCCCCCGCGTCGGCCTCGGTGTCCGCCTTGGTGTCCGAGGTGCCGCCGCCGGACTGCTGCTCCGCGGACACCGAGGAGCCCTTGTCGGTGGATCCCCCGTCGGTGTCCCCGTTCGCCGAGACGGCGCCGATGACGACGATTCCCACGACGGCACCCAGCGCGATCTTGCTCTTCATGCCCATGACTGTGTCCCCTCCCATGCGGCGAACCGCCCTCTTCCGGCGGCCACTCGTTTGCGGGGTCAATGAGACCAGAGAGTGTGAACCGAGTCAACACGGTTCACGGTTGTGAAGTTGTGCACGTGCGTGAATGTCGAAGCGTCGCGTGCATCGGTATGCTCGTTGCCACACACGGAACAGAGGGAAAGCGGGGCGGGGTGCCGGGCATGCAGGACAACGCGACAGAAGTGACCGCCGCCGGGATCGCACGGCTGGCCGGGGTCGGCCGGGCGGCCGTGAGCAACTGGCGCCGCCGCCACGCCGACTTCCCCAAACCGGTGGGCGGCACCGAGACCAGCCCCTCGTTCGCGCTGCCCCAGGTGGAGGGCTGGCTGCGCCGGCACGGCAAGCTCGCCGAGGTCCCTCTCAAGGAGCGTGTCTGGCAGCAGCTCGCCGGCCACCCCGCGGGACCGGTCACCGCCCTCACCCACGCCGGCTGCGTCCTGCTGCTGATCCACGAGCGTTCCCCCGTCTGGCTGGAGGTCAGCTCCGGATCCGACGAGCGGCTCGCCGCGCTGCTGCCCGGGGCGCTGGAGCAGGTGCTCACACCCCGGCTCGGAGCGGCGCACGGCTCACGTGTGAACAGCGCACCCCCTGTGAACACCCCGCTTGCCCCGTCCGCCCCGTCCGCCTCACCCACCCCGGACGCCCTCACCGCTCCCGCCGCCCCAACCCCCGCCCCCGCCCCCTCCCCTCCACCCCCCGCCGCCCTCGCCATCCCCACCGCCCCCCACCTGCTCCCCTCCGCCCCTCTGCTGCGCGGCGTCGCCGAACTCGCCGCCGAGTCGGGCGCCCGGCAGACCTTCGAGTTCCTGCTGGGCCGTCACCTCGACGCCAACCCGCGCCAGTACACGCTCACCCCCGCCGACCTCTCCGGCCTCATGGCCGCCCTCGCCGGCCCGGCCCGCACCGTCCTCGACCCGGCCTGCGGCACCGGCGCCCTGCTGCGCTCCGTCGCCCCCCGCCCCGGCCAGGAGCTCTACGCCCAGGACGGCGCCCCCGAACTCGCCGCGCTCACCGCGCTCCGCCTCGCCCTGCACACCCGTGCCACCGTGCACGCCGCCACCGGCGACACCCTGCGGGCCGACGCCCACCCGGCGGTGCGGGCCGACGCTGTGCTGTGCCACCCGCCGTTCAACGAGCGCAACTGGGGGCACGACGCCCTCGCCTACGACCCGCGCTGGGAGTACGGCTTCCCGGCCCGCACCGAGTCCGAGCTGGCCTGGGTGCAGCACGCGCTCGCCCGGCTGCGGGACGGCGGCGTCGCCGTCCTGCTGATGCCGCCCGCCGCCGCGTCCCGCCGCTCCGGCCGCCGGATCAGGGCCGACCTGCTGCGCCGGGGCGCCCTGCGCGCCGTCGTCGCCCTCCCGGCCGGCGCGGCACCCCCGTACAACATCCCGCTGCACCTGTGGGTGCTGCGGCGGCCCGCACAGGCGCACGCGCGGCCGGAGGTGCTGCTCGCCGACGCCGGGCGGTTCGCCGGCGACGGGCGCGGCGGCCCCGACTGGCCGGGGGTGCGGGAGGCGGTGCTGGACGCGTGGCGCGCCTTCGACCGGGACGGGCGGCTCGGCGAACGGCCCGGACTGGCCCGTTCCGTGCCCGTCATCGAGCTGCTCGACGACGACGTGGACCTCGCCCCGGCCCGCCATCTGCCGCCCCCGGCCCCGGCGGACGGCGCCGGCCGGCTCGGCGACGTACGGGAACGGCTCGGCGAGACGCTGCGCCTGACCGCCGGGCTGACCCCGCCGCCCGTGGACCCCGCGCGGCCCGCCGCCCCCGGCCGTCTGCCCCTCACCACCGTCGGCGAACTCGCGCGCGCGGGCGCCCTGGTGATGCGTACCGGCGGCACCGGCGGAATCGGCGGCACCGGCGGCACCGGTGGAACCAGAGGAACCGGCGGAACCGGCGGCACCGGCGGAACCTTCGGCACCGGCGGCCACGCGCGTGTGCCCGTGCTCACCGACCACGACGTGCTCTCCGGAACGGCCCCCTCCGGGACGCTCCCGGAGAGCGGCGAGGACGTGGTGCTCACCGCACCCGGCGACGTCGTCGTGCCCGTACTCGGCGGAGGCTCCGTCGCGCGGGTCGTCGACGGGGCGACCGCGGGCGCCGCCCTGGGCCGCAACCTGGTGCTGCTGCGCCCCGATCCGGCGGCGCTCGACGCCTGGTTCCTCGCCGGGTTCCTGCGCGGCACCGCCAACAACCGGCAGGCCAGCAGCTACGCGTCCACCGCCACCCGGCTCGACGTCCGACGCCTCCAGCTGCCCCGGATCCCGCCGGCCGAACAGCGGCGCTACGGCGCCCGGTTCCGGGCCCTCGACGAGTTCGAGCGGGCGCTCAGGCAGGCGGGGCGGCTCGGGGAGCAGCTGGTGCGGGGGATGTACGACGGTCTCACCGACGGGACGATCGCTCCCGACTGAGCCCGTACGACAACGGTTCGGTACATCCCGGGACCGGTTGTCCTCGCGGGCCTATACGCTCGGACCTTCAACCGAGTTCCCGTCGGATCACCTGTCCAGGAGCAGTCATGTACGGCCACGGAGTGGCGCCGCCGCCCCGCAGCGCGGCAACGGTCATCACCCTGCGCGTGCTGTTCGCCGCCGCCGGTTTCCTGTCGTGCGGTCTGCTGGCCTGCGTGCCGCTGTTCCGGATCGCGATCCTGCGGGGCCGGGTCGTCGACTGGCTGGCAGCCTGGCTGAGCATCCCGGCGTCGATCACCTGCCTGGCGGTGGTCGGTTCGCTGCCGGAGACGGACAACAGGACCGACGTCGCCCTGGCCGCCGCCCTGATCCTGGGCGCGGCCGCCGGCGCCTACTTCCTGACCGTGGACATACGCCTGCACCGCCGGCCGGGCGGGCCGTACGCGGTCCCGGCGCAGCCCTCGCCGCACGCCACCACGATGCACGCCCCGGGCGTCCACTCCCCGTACGGCTACCCGCAGCCGTCCTCGCCGTACGCGCCGCCGGCGCCCGTGCCGCAGCCCCCCGCGCCGCACACTCCCGTACCGCCGCACACCCCGGTTCCGCCGCCGCAGGGCCCCGGGCCGGCCCGGATCGACCAGGTGCGCGCCGAGCTCGACGAACTCAGCGACTACCTGCGCCGCCAGGACGGTCAGCAGGGACCGCACGGCGGCCACGAGGGCGGAAGGTGACCGTGACGACGGGACGTGTCGTCGCCGGCCGCTACGAGCTGTCCACGCTCATCGGACAGGGCGGCATGGGGCAGGTCTGGACGGCCTACGACAAGCGGCTGGACCGGCGCGTGGCGGTGAAGCTGCTGCGCCCGGACAAGGTGGCCGGGCAGGAGGCCGACGAGCTGCGCCGCCGCTTCGTGCGCGAGTGCCGGGTGACCGCGCAGGTCGACCACCCCGGCCTGGTCACCGTGCACGACGCGGGCAGCGAGGGCGAGGAGCTGTTCCTCGTCATGCAGTACGTCGACGGCGCCGACCTCGGTGACCACCTCGCCGAGCACGACCCGTACCCGTGGCAGTGGACGGTGGCGGTGGCCGCGCAGCTGTGCGCCGTGCTGAGCGCCGTGCACGCCGTGCCGATCGTCCACCGCGACCTCAAGCCGCGCAACGTGATGGTGAAGCAGGACGGCACGGTCACCGTGCTCGACCTCGGTGTCGCCTCCGTCATGGACAGCGACACCACCCGCCTGACGCACACCGGCTCGCCCATCGGATCGCCCGCCTACATGGCGCCCGAGCAGGCCATGGGCGGCGCCGTCGGACCGTACACGGACCTGTACGCGCTCGGGGTGCTGATGCACGAGCTGCTCAGCGGCGACGTGCCGTTCGCGGGCTCCACGGCGCTCGGCGTGCTGCACCGGCACCTGTACGAGCCGCCGGTGCCCGTGCGCCGGATCCGCCCGGAGGTCCCCGAGGCGCTGGAGGCCCTGGTGCTGCGCCTGCTCGCCAAGGACCCCCAGCACCGCCCGGACTCCGCGCAGGAGGTCTACGAGCACCTGGCGCACCTGCTCCCCGCGCGAGGAACGCCCACCGGCGCCCCCCTGGACCCCACCCGCCCCTTCCTGCGCCCCCACGCCCCCTGGCCGGACCGCGCCCGCACGCCCGCACCGCAGCCCGCCCCCGCCGCGCCGCCCGCGCCGGTCGCGGGCACGGCCGATGTCGCCGCCGCCGTGGACGAGGTCAAGCGGCTCCTCGGCGAGGGACGCATTACCCAGGCCGTCGACATCCTCGGCTCGATACTGCCCGTCGCCGCCGACCGGCACGGCGAGCACTCCCCGGTCGTGCGGACCCTGCGCAAGCAGTACGCGGCCACCCTCCTGGACGACGGCCAGTACCGGCGCGCCCTGCCGGAACTGCGCCGCCTCGCCGACGAACGCGCCGCCGAGGCCGGACAGGCCGACCCGCAGTCCCTGCGCTACCGCTACGAGGCCGCCCAGTGCCTGGAACAGCTCGGCGAACCGGCGGCGGCGCTGGCCGAGTACCGGGCGCTGCTGACGTACTACGAGAACCAGTACGTGGCCGCCGGCGACCCGCAGCTCGCCCATGACGTCCGCCGCCGCATCGGCCATCTGCTGCTCGCCCTCGGCGACCGCGCGGCCGCGCACGACACCCTGGCCCGGCTGCTGCACGACGTGGAGCGCGCCCAGGGCCCGGGACACCCGCTCGCCGCCGAGATCCGCCGCACCCTGCAGTGGCTGGGACAGGTGCGCGGATAGCCGGACAGCGGACCGCAAAGGGGCCGGACGGCCGGACGGCGCGGGCGCGGCGGTGCCGGAACTCCCCGTGAATCGTTGGTCGAATGGGTTGGCCAGAGCTTGGCCGATGCCTACCATCGATCACCGCAAGACTTTGTGCACCGCCGCACAAGCTCCCCTCAGGAGGTCTCCTTGCACCGCCGCCGTCGCACCGCGCTCCTCCTCACCGCCGCGATCGCCGCCGCGGCGCCCCTGCTCACCGCCTGCGGGAACGACGCGCACCCCGGTGCCGCGGCCGTCGTCGGCGGCGAGCGGATCACCGTGTCGCAGCTGGAGAACCGGGTCGACGAGGTCCGTGCGGCCCAGCGGGCGGCCGTCCCCGACGAGGCCCAGTACCAGCAGGCCATCGCCCGGACCGGCAGCCTCACCCGCGACACCCTGCACAGCATGGTCCTGGACCGGGTGCTGGAGCGCGCCGCGGCGGACGCGGGCGTGCGCGTCACGCCCAGGGAGGTCCAGGAGATGCGGTCCGGGCTGGAGCAGCAGGCCGGGGGCGCCGAGGCGCTCCAAACGGCCTGGCTGCAGCAGTACGGCATCCCGCCGCAGCGCCTCGACGCCAACCTCCGGCTCCAGCTCCAGGCCCAGAAGCTCGCCCAGCGGCTCGGCACCGACACCAGCCGGCCCGAGTTCTGGAAGGCGCTGTCCGAGGCGGGCAAGGACCTCGACGTCGACCTCAACCCGCGCTACGGCAGCTGGGACGCGGAGAAGAGCAGCCGCGTCGACGCCAGGACGCCGTGGGTGAGGGACATCACCTCGGCGGGCACCGCGCCGACCCTCTGACGGCCGCGGGGGGACCGGGCCCCGGGAAAACCCCAGGCCGGCGGGGAAAACCGGCCCTGTGGAAACCGGGCCCGGGCGCGCCGGACCTGTGGACAACGGCTCCGCGGACAGAAGCCCTGTGGACAACTCGGGGCCTGTCCGCGGCGTGGGCTAGTTTCGGATCGTGAACGCAATCAGCTCCGCGCCGAACCAGGAAGCCGCCGTCGGCCGCATCGTCCTGCTCACCACCAGCCACCGCGTCGCCCCCGGCCTGCTGTCCTGGCCGGCCTGGCAGGTCCTGCACGCGGCCGACCGGGTGCTGTGCGCGGACGGCGCGCATCCGCAGCTGCCGTACCTGCGGGAGGCGGGCATAGCGGTCGAGGAGGCGTCGCCGTCCGCCGAGGACCTCGTCGACGCCTGCGCCGGCGGGCGCACGGTGGTGGTCGTGGCCACCGGCGAGGGCGAGCCCGCGCTCACCGACGGACTGGCCCGCCTGGCGGGGACCGGCCGCGTCCGGATGCCCGAGCTGGAGCTGCTGCCCGCCTCCTACGACCTGCCGGGCGCCCGCCTCCTGGACCTGGTGCAGGTCATGGACCGCATCCGCGCCGAGTGCCCGTGGTCGTCCCGGCAGACCCACAAGGGCCTGGCGAAGTACGGCATCGAGGAGGCGTACGAGCTCGTCGAGGCCATCGAGGAGGGCGACCGGGACGAACTGCGCGAGGAACTGGGGGACGTCCTGCTCCAGGTCGTCTTCCACGCCCGGATCGCCGAGGAGCACGAGGAGGAGCCGTTCTCCGTCGACGACGTGGCGGGCGGCATCGTCGCCAAGCTGATCCACCGGCACCCGCACGTCTTCGGTGAGGAGACGGCGACCACGCCGGAGGACGTCAAGGCGCACTGGCTGCGCACCAAGGCGGAGGAGAAGCGCCGCAGCTCGGTGACGGAGGGCGTGCCGCTGGGCCAGCCCGGACTGGCCCTGGCGGCGAAGCTGGCGTCGCGGGCGCGGACGGCCGGACTGGACGTGCCGCTGCCGACGGGGGAGGGCGTCGGCTACGAGCTGCTGGCGCTGGCGGCGCGGGCGGAGGCGTCCGGGACCGACCCGGAGGCGGCGCTGCGGGCGGCGGCGCGGGCCTACCGGGACGCGATACGGGCGGCGGAGGGCGGCCAGGACGGAGCCTGACCCCGGGGCGGGGCACACGAGAATGCCGCCCCGCCTCCCCTTCCCTCCCTGCCCCCGGGGTTCCGCCCCCGGACGCCCGTTCGCGCGGTCGCCCGCGCCCCCAGCCGAGGTCGCCGTATGCCTGACCAGCCCACCCCGCCACCGCACGCCCGCCCGCACGGCCCCGTCCCCGAGCTGTTTACCTGGGAGTTCGCCGCCGACCCCTACCCCGCCTACGCCTGGCTGCGCGAGCACGCGCCCGTGCACCGGACGCGGCTGCCCAGCGGGGTGGAGGCCTGGCTGGTCACCCGGTACGCGGACGCCAGACAGACCCTCGCCGACCCCCGCCTGTCCAAGAACCCGGCGCACCACGACGAGCCCGCCCACGCCAAGGGCAAGACCGGTATCCCCGGGGAGCGCCAGGCGGATCTGATGACCCATCTGCTCAACATCGACCCGCCGGACCACACCAGGCTGCGCCGGCTGGTCAGCAAGGCGTTCACCCCGCGCCGGGTGGCCGAGTTCGCGCCCCGGGTGCAGCAGCTCACCGACGGGCTCATCGACCGGTTCGCGGCCGGCGGCTCCGCCGACCTCATCCACGAGTTCGCCTTCCCCCTCCCCATCTACGCCATCTGCGACCTGCTCGGCGTCCCGCGGGAGGACCAGGACGACTTCCGGGACTGGGCGGGCATGATGATCCGGCACCAGGGCGGCCCCCGGGGCGGCGTCGCGCGGTCGGTGAAGAAGATGCGCGGGTACCTCGCCGAGCTCATCCACCGCAAGCGCGAGGAACTGCCCGCCGAACCGGCACCGGGCGAGGACCTCATCTCCGGCCTCATCCGCGCCTCCGACCACGGCGAGCACCTCACCGAGAACGAGGCCGCCGCCATGGCCTTCATCCTGCTGTTCGCCGGCTTCGAGACCACCGTCAACCTCATCGGCAACGGCACCTACGCCCTGCTCACCCACCCCGGCCAGCGCGAGCGCCTGCAACGGGCCCTGGCCGCGGGCGACCGGGGACTGCTGGAGACGGGTGTCGAGGAACTCCTGCGCTACGACGGCCCCGTGGAGCTCGCCACCTGGCGGTTCGCCACCGAGCCGGTCACCATCGGCGGACAGCGCGTCGCGGCCGGCGACCCGGTCCTCGTCGTCCTCGCCGCCGCCAACCGGGACCCGGAGCGGTTCGACGGCCCGGACGTGCTCGACCTCGGCCGCCGCGACAACCAGCACCTGGGATACGGCCACGGCATCCACTACTGCCTGGGCGCCCCGCTGGCCCGTCTGGAGGGGCAGACCGCGCTCGCCACGCTGCTGACCCGGCTGCCGGATCTGCGGCTCGCCGTGGAACCGGCCGAACTGCGGTGGCGCGGCGGACTCATCATGCGCGGACTGCGCACGCTGCCGGTGGAGTTCACTCCTGCGCACACCTGAGGGCCGACCGCCGCGCCCAGTGCCCCGGAGCGGACCAGCGCAAACATGACTCGCCCTCAACTCTGTGATCTTCACGTGATCTGCGCGGCATGAACTTGTGACAAGTGATCCTCTGCCGATACGTTCACCCATCAGCGCGGCCCTTCGGCTTCACTCGCCGCGCGGGTCATCGCTGTCTCGCGAAAGGTCTCCCGCATGCTCTCCGGGAACGGTCGGCACCGCCGCCCCCGCCAGGCTCCGGCTCTTCTCGTCGCGGCCGGAGTGACCGGCTCCGCCATCGCCATCCCGCTCCTCGGAGCCGGCAGCGCCAGCGCGGCCGACGGCGCGACCTGGGACCGCGTCGCGGAGTGCGAGAGCGGCGGCTCCTGGAGCCAGAACACCGGCAACGGTTATTACGGCGGCCTGCAGTTGACCCAGGACGACTGGGAGGCCTACGGCGGCCTGGACTACGCGTCGAGCGCCGACCAGGCCAGCCGGGGCCAGCAGATAGCCGTGGCCGAGCGGGTCCTCGCCGACCAGGGCGTCGGCGCGTGGCGCACCTGCGGCCTGCTCGCGGGCCTGGACCAGGACTCGGCGTCGGTCGACATCGACACGGGTGTCGCGGAGGACTCGACGCCGGACCCGTCCGGATCGCCGGACTCCGGTGACGCGTCCGCCTCCTCCTCGCCGTCGCCCACGTCCGAGCCGTCGTCCACCGCGGACGCCACGGAGGGTTCGAAGTCCCCGGAGGGCGCGGAGAGCCCGGAGAGCACGGCCGACGCGTCCGCCGACGCCTCCGTCGGGACCGACACCGGCACCTCCCCCTCCGCTTCGGCCACCCCGAAGACCGACGAGTCGGACAAGCTGGGGCAGACCGACGGCTCTTCGGGCCTCACCGGAACCGAGGGCACCGGCTCCGGCCGTCACCGCGGCGGCAGCGCCGAGGAGGGCGTGACCGAGGACCGTACGTCCGAGTCGTCCGGCCGGCACGCCTCGCGCGGCGACGACGCCTCGCGCGACGCCGCCGACGGCTCCTACACCGTGCGCACCGGGGACAGCCTGTCGTCCATCGCCGACTCCCTTGAGCTGGACGGCGGGTGGCGCGCCCTGTACGCGGAGAACGAGCAGGTCGTCGGCACCGACCCGGACCTCATCCTGCCGGGCCAGGAGCTCGCTGTCGGGGTCGAACCGGGCGAAAAGTGACGCCCGAAAACGCCTGGGCACGGCGGCAGTTGGCGTCATGATTCGCGGCGAATGTCCGATTTAAAGGCTGTGAGAGATAGGTCTCAGAAGCCCTGATCGTCTTTGTCATTCCGCCGATCACGTGCCTACGGTCGAGACCGCTCGCCAATGCGGGCCCCGGCCGCCGCAACGCCGAATCCTGCCAGTGGCGGCCCGGGAACAGTCGTCGCGTCATGCGCCGTAGGCAGGAGCGGGGGACCCAAGGTAAGTGCCGGGCCCAGCAGTTGTGGCTGGCTCGGCTTGGGGTGAAGCCGCGGTTCGTGAGAGCCGTGGCCGGGCAACTCAACCGGCCCGAACCCGACAGCTCACCTCGCAGGCGTCGGTGAGGGGATCAACCATGCTGTTTTCCGGCAAGGGCAAGCACCGCCGTCCGTCCAAGGCCACCCGCGCCATCGCCGTCACCGGTGTCGTCGGTGCCGCCGTCGCCGCCCCGCTGATGGCGGCCGGCAACGCCTCCGCCGCCACCGCCTCCGAGTGGGACGCCGTCGCCCAGTGCGAGTCCGGCGGCAACTGGTCCATCAACACCGGCAACGGCTACTACGGCGGTCTGCAGTTCTCCGCCTCCACCTGGGCCGCGTACGGCGGCACCGCGTACGCCGCCTCCGCCGACCGGGCCAGCAAGGCCCAGCAGATCGAGATCGCCGAGAAGGTCCTCGCGGGCCAGGGCAAGGGTGCCTGGCCGGTCTGCGGCGTGAACCTGTCGAACACCCCGTACAGCGGCGGTGGCTCCGCGCAGGGCACCGAGAGCCAGGGCACCGGCTCCGCCGAGACCCGCGAGACCGAGCAGAAGGCCTCCCGCTCCGCCGAGCGCCCGGCCGCCGAGCAGAAGGCGGAGAAGAAGACCGTCACCACCCCGACCGGCAAGAAGGTCGCCAAGGGTGACGGCGAGTACAAGGTCGTCAAGGGTGACACCCTCAGCACGATCGCCGAGGAGCACGGCGTCGAGGGCGGCTGGGCGAAGCTGTTCGACCTGAACGGCGACATCGTCGAGGACGCCGACCTCATCTACCCGGGCCAGCAGCTGCACCTCAAGTAAGCGGCAGCCCCCTGCTCCCCGCCCCGGTGCGTCTCCCCCCGTACGCACCGGGGCGGGGTTTTTTCGCGCGGGTTTCCGGATTCGGCTTTGTTCCGTTCGGAAACAATTTACGCTCGGTTCTGTCCACGGGGCGGTCGACCGGCTGGCCGATCGCCCGGAGCCGGTTAGGCTCGGACTCGCAGGACCCACCGTGGTCCCGCCCACCCGCGTCACATCCAAGAAGGAGATGCTCGTGCCGTCCATCGACGTCGTCGTAGCCCGGGAAATCCTGGACTCCCGAGGCAACCCCACGGTCGAGGTCGAGGTCGGCCTCGACGACGGCAGCACGGGTCGTGCCGCCGTCCCGTCCGGCGCCTCCACCGGCGCCTTCGAGGCCATCGAACTCCGTGACGGCGATGCCAACCGTTACCTGGGCAAGGGCGTCGAGAAGGCCGTGCTGGCCGTCATCGAGCAGATCGGCCCGGAGCTCGTCGGCTACGACGCCACCGAGCAGCGCCTGATCGACCAGGCGATGTTCGACCTGGACGCCACCGACAACAAGGGCTCCCTCGGCGCCAACGCCATCCTCGGTGTCTCGCTCGCCGTTGCCCACGCCGCCTCCGAGGCGTCGGACCTGCCGCTCTTCCGCTACCTGGGCGGCCCCAACGCGCACCTGCTGCCGGTGCCGATGATGAACATCCTGAACGGCGGCTCGCACGCCGACTCCAACGTGGACATCCAGGAGTTCATGATCGCCCCGATCGGCGCGGAGTCCTTCTCCGAGGCCCTGCGCTGGGGCGCCGAGGTCTACCACACGCTGAAGAAGGTCCTGAAGAGCAAGGGCCTGGCCACCGGCCTCGGCGACGAGGGCGGCTTCGCCCCGAACCTCGGCTCCAACCGCGAGGCCCTCGACCTCATCCTCGAGGCCATCAAGGAAGCCGGCTACACCCCCGGCGAGCAGATCGCCCTCGCCCTCGACGTCGCCGCCTCCGAGTTCTACAAGGACGGCGTCTACACCTTCGAGGGCAAGGAGCGCAGCGCCGCCGAGATGACCGAGTACTACGCGGAGCTCGTCGACGCGTACCCGCTCGTCTCCATCGAGGACCCGCTGTTCGAGGACGACTGGGAGGGCTGGAAGGTCCTCACCGGCAAGCTCGGTGACAAGGTCCAGATCGTCGGCGACGACCTGTTCGTCACCAACCCCGAGCGCCTGGCCCGCGGCATCGAGGAGGGCGCCGCCAACGCCCTGCTGGTCAAGGTCAACCAGATCGGTTCGCTGACCGAGACCCTGGACGCCGTCGAGCTGGCCCAGCGCAACGGCTTCAAGTGCATGATGTCCCACCGCTCCGGCGAGACCGAGGACGTCACCATCGCCGACCTGGCCGTCGCCACCAACTGCGGCCAGATCAAGACCGGCGCCCCGGCCCGCTCCGAGCGCGTCGCCAAGTACAACCAGCTGCTGCGCATCGAGGAGATCCTCGACGACGCCGCGGTGTACGCCGGCCGCAGCGCGTTCCCGCGCTTCAAGGGCTGAGCGCCGCCCGCACAGGCGGCGTCGTCCGTACGTCCCCGTACTCGGTCCCGTACCGTGTGCGGGGACGTACGCACGTATGACCACGCACGCAGGCGAACCGGAGGCGGAGACATGGCGGTGAAGGACCGGGACCGTTTCTCCACCGCGACCAGGATCCGGCTGATCGGTGAGCAGACCGCGGCACGGGTGTACCGCTCGCAGACCAAGCGCCAGGCCCGCCGCTCGCGGCTGACCGGCCGGGCGGCGCTGCTCGCCCTGGTGGTCTGCTCGCTGATCGTGGCCCTCGCCTACCCCATGCGGCAGTACGTCTCCCAGCGCGCGGAGATCGCCGACCTCCAGCAGGAGCAGGACGAGACCCGGCAACGGGTCGAGCGGCTGCGGGACATGAAGGCGCGCTGGCAGGACGACGCCTACGCCGAGCAGGAGATCCGCCGGCGGCTGCACTACGTCATGCCCGGCGAGACCGGCTACATCGTCATCGACCCGGGTACGGCGAAGACGGCCCGCACGGATCTGGAAGCCGCCGACCGCCCCTGGTACGCGAACGTCTGGGACGGCGTCGACAAGGCCGACGCCGCCGCCCAGTGACCTCCGATACGGAAAGCCCCGGAAAGACAGGTATGGAAACCCCTCCGCCCACGACCCCGCGCACCGAGCCCACCGAGGCGGACGTCGAGGCCTTCAAGCAGCAGCTCGGGCGGCCCCCTCGCGGGCTGCGCGCCATCGCGCACCGCTGCCCCTGCGGGCAGCCGGACGTCGTGGAGACCGCGCCGAGGCTGCCCGACGGCACCCCCTTCCCGACGCTGTACTACCTCACCTGCCCCCGGGCCGCCTCGGCGATCGGGACGCTGGAGGCGAACGGCGTGATGAAGGAGATGACCGAGCGGCTGGGCACCGACCCGGAGCTGGCGGCCGCCTACCGCGCGGCGCACGAGGACTACATCCGGCGCCGCGACGAGATCGAGGAGCTGAAGGGCTTCCCGAGCGCGGGCGGCATGCCGGACCGGGTGAAGTGCCTGCACGTCCTGGTCGGCCACTCGCTGGCGGCCGGACCGGGTGTCAACCCGCTGGGCGACGAGGCGCTGGCGATGCTGCCCGAGTGGTGGCGCAAGGGCCCCTGCGTGACGCTCCCCGGGTCCGCCGGGTCCGCCGGGTCCGTCGAGTCCGCCGAGTCCGCCACGGAGAAGGAGGACGGCCGGTGACCCGGGTCGCCGCCATCGACTGCGGTACGAACTCCATCCGTCTGCTGGTGGCCGACGTCGACCCGGAAACGGGCGAACTGACGGAGCTGGACCGGCGCATGACGATCGTGCGGCTCGGCCAGGGCGTCGACCGCACCGGCCGGCTGGCGCCGGAGGCGCTGGAGCGGACCTTCGCCGCCTGCCGCGAGTACGCGGAGATCATCACGTCGCACGGCGCGGAACGCCTCCGCTTCGTCGCCACCTCCGCCTCCCGCGACGCCGAGAACCGCGACGCGTTCGTGCGCGGGGTGCTGGACATCCTGGGCGTGGAGCCCGAGGTCATCACCGGCGACCAGGAGGCCGAGTTCTCCTTCACCGGCGCGACCAGGGAGCTGGCGGGCCGGCCCGACCTGCACCGCCCGTTCCTGGTGGTGGACATCGGCGGCGGCTCGACCGAGTTCGTCGTCGGCGACGACCACGTGCGCGCCGCCCGCTCGGTGGACGTGGGCTGCGTGCGGATGACGGAGCGGCACCTGGTGCGGGACGGGGTCGTGACGGACCCGCCGTCCGAGGAGCAGATCGCGGCGATGCGCGCCGACATCGAGGCCGCGCTCGACCACGCCGAGGAGACGGTGCCGCTGCGCGAGGCGCACACCCTGGTCGGCCTGGCGGGCTCGGTCACCACGGTGTCGGCCATCGCCCAGGACCTCCCCGAGTACGACTCGGAGGCGATCCACCACTCCCGCGTCTCCCGCGACCGCGTCCGCGAGATCACCGAGTGGCTGCTGCGCTCCACGCACGCCGAGCGCGCGGCCGTGCCCTCGATGCACCCGGGCCGGGTCGACGTCATCGGGGCCGGCGCCCTCGTCCTGCTGTCGATCATGGAGCGGATCGGCGCGGAGGAGGTCGTGGTCTCGGAGCACGACATCCTGGACGGCATAGCGCACAGCTGCGCCGCCGAGGCGCGCTGAGAAGCACTGCCGGGCGATGCCGGCACCGGGCGGGGCGTCACACGTCGCGGTGGACGTCCCGCCGGCCGCCCATCTCGACGACGAGGACGACGAGTTCACCGTCGTTGATCCGGTGGGCGACCCGGTGGCTTCCGACCCGGAGCCGGTGGGCGACCCGGTGGCTTCCGGCCCGGAGCCGGTGGAGCCCCGAGGGGCCGGTGAGCTTCTTGACGTCGGCGTCCTGGCGGTACGGGTCGTCACCGAGTGCGGTCAACGCGGTCAGGACGCGCATGGCGTCGGGTCGGCTGCTCGCCCGGCTCCCTTCTTCGTGGCCGGTCACCGGCACTCGGCTGAGCTGTCGGAAGGGCGTTTGAGCGGGCTTCCGGGGGCTCTTCGGGGCCCTCGGCGGGAGCCCGCGCAGAAAGTTCGTGAAGTTCTTCACAAGGAATTGGCCCCGGTAGGTCGAAGAAGACGGCCCTGTTGACCCGTTCGGGGCCCCAACGCCCCTTTGAACACGTTCAGAAGGCGCCCGGAGGGGTCCGCTCGGAGGCGGCTGCCCGGGGGCTCCGGTGGGCCTCACACGACCCTCCGGTCGGCAGAGAGGCAGCTCACGCGGCATTGACAACGTGCCGTCGGGTGCGCCGGTTCCCGGTTCGCACTGTGATCTGGATCAAGAGGCGCGGGAGTGTAACACAGGGCCTGTCGGACCTTGTGAAGGGGCGCACGAGGTACCCCCTCCCGGCGGGTGGATACTCGATGGCATGAGCACCACGGAGCGTCCCAGGATCCTCGTAGTAGGCGGTGGGTACGTAGGCCTGTACGCAGCTCGGCGCATCCAGAAGAAGATGCGTTACGGCGAGGCGACCGTCACCGTCGTCGACCCGCGGTCGTACATGACCTACCAGCCCTTCCTCCCCGAAGCCGCCGCCGGCAGCATCTCCCCCCGGCACGTCGTCGTCCCGCTGCGACGCGTGCTGCCGAAGGCGGAGGTCCTCACCGGCCGGGTCACCACCATCGACCAGGACCGCAAGGTCGCCACGATCGCCCCGCTGGTGGGCGATGCGTACGAGCTGCCCTTCGACTACCTGGTGATCGCGCTCGGCGCGGTCTCGCGCACCTTCCCGATCCCCGGCCTCGCCGAGCAGGGCATCGGCATGAAGGGCATCGAGGAGGCCATCGGCCTGCGCAACCACGTCCTCGAGCAGCTCGACAAGGCCGACTCCACCACGGACGAGGAGATCCGGCGCAAGGCGCTCACCTTCGTCTTCGTGGGCGGCGGCTTCGCCGGCGCGGAGACCATCGGTGAGGTCGAGGACATGGCCCGCGACGCGGCCAAGTACTACACCAACGTGTCCCGCGAGGACATGCGCTTCATCCTCGTCGACGCCGCCGACAAGATCCTCCCCGAGGTGGGTCCCAAGCTCGGCGCGTACGGCAAGGAGCACCTCGAGGGCCGCGGCGTCGAGGTCTACCTGTCCACCTCGATGGACTCCTGCGTCGACGGCCACGTGGTGCTGAAGAACGGCCTCGAGGTCGACTCCAACACCATCGTGTGGACGGCCGGCGTCAAGCCGAACCCGGCCCTGTCCCGCTTCGGCCTGCCGCTGGGCCCGCGCGGCCACGTCGACACCGAGCCGACCCTCCAGGTCAAGGGCACCGACTACATCTGGGCCGCCGGCGACAACGCCCAGGTCCCGGACCTCGTGGGCCGCAAGGCCGGCAACGAGAACGCCTGGTGCCCGCCGAACGCCCAGCACGCGCTGCGCCAGGCCAAGGTGCTCGGCGACAACGTGGTCTCCGGCATGCGGGGCTTCCCGCAGAAGGAGTACAGCCACGCCAACAAGGGCGCGGTGGCGGGCCTCGGCCTGCACAAGGGCGTGGCGATGATCGTCATGGGCAAGATGAAGATCAAGCTCAAGGGCCGGCTCGCCTGGTACATGCACCGCGGCTACCACGGCATGGCGATGCCGACCTGGAACCGCAAGATCCGCGTCTTCGCCGACTGGACCCTCGGCATGTTCCTCAAGCGCGAGGTCGTGTCCCTGGGCGCGATCGAGTCCCCGCGCGAGGAGTTCTACGAGGCCGCCAAGCCGGCCCCGGCTCCCGCGGCGGCCCAGCAGGAGAAGACCGAGGCCAAGGCCTCCTGACCCCACCTCCGGTCACCGCCTCCCCGAAGGGGCCGCCCGCCATCCGTGGTGCGGGCGGCCCCTTCGGCGTGTCCGGGGAGCGGTCCCCCGCGGATCCGGGGCGCAGCCCGGGAGGGGGCGCGGGCGGGCGGGCCCCCGCTCCCGCCGGTGCGGCCCACCCCCTTTCGCCCGGAGACGACGCGCGCCGGGGACTGCCAAGCCGCCCCCCAGGTGTTTACGTGGTGGACGACATTCCGGGATTACCCGTCACGGAGGTGTACCCCATGGCAGACGCCGCCCCCCGACTGAAAGGCCTCGTCGAACAGCTGATCGGCACGCCCCTCCCCGTCCGTGTCCGCGCCTGGGACGGATCGCTGGCCGGTCCTCCCGGCGCCCCGACCCTGGTGGTCCGCAACCGCCGCGGCCTGCGCCACCTGCTCCGCAAGCCGGGCGAACTCGGCCTCGCCCGCGCCTGGGTGGCCGGTGACCTCGGCATCGAGGGCGACCTCTACACCGCGCTCGACCTGCTCTCCGGCCTCATCTGGGAACGCGACGAGGACGCCCCCCGCCCCCTCGCCAGAGCCCTGCGCGACCCCGGCTTCCGCTCCGCCGTCCGCGGCCTCCTCGCCCTCGCCGGCCCCCCGCTGCCGCCCGCCCCGCCCCGCGAAGAGGCGCGCCGGCCCCGCCGCGGACTGCACACCAGGCACAGCGACCGGCGCGCCATCAGCCACCACTACGACGTCGGCAACGACTTCTACGAGATCGTCCTCGGCCCGTCCATGGTGTACTCCTGCGCCTACTGGCCCGCCCCGCCCCCGCGGGGCACCCTCGAACAGGCCCAGCGCGACAAGCTCGAACTGGTCGCCCGCAAGCTCGCCCTGACGCCGGGACAGCGCCTGCTGGACGTCGGCTGCGGCTGGGGCTCCCTGGCCCTCCACGCCGCCCGCGACCACGGCGCGCGCGTCGTCGGGATCACCCTCTCCCACGAGCAGGCCGCCTACGCCCGCAAGCGCGTCGCCGACGAGGGCCTGACCGACCGCGTCGAGATCCGCGTACAGGACTACCGCGACGTCACCGACGGCCCCTACGACGCCATCTCCTCCATCGGCATGGCCGAACACGTGGGCGCCGAACGCTACCTGGAGTACGCCACCGCCCTGCACCACCTGCTCAAGCCGGGCGGACGGCTGCTGAACCACCAGATCGCGCGCCGCCCGCAGCGCGACGAGTCGTCGTACCGGGTGGACCCCTTCATCGACGCCTACGTCTTCCCCGACGGCGAACTCGCCCCGCTGGGCACCACGGTGTCCCTGCTGGAGCGTTCCGGGTTCGAGGTGCGCGACGTCGAGTCGCTCCGCGAGCACTACGCGCTCACCCTGCGCCGCTGGGTGGAGAACCTGGAGGCCGACTGGGCCCGCGCGGTGGCCCTCACCGGTCCGGGCCGGGCCCGCGTCTGGCTGCTCTACATGGCCGCGTCCGCGCTCGCCTTCGAACACAACCGCATCGGCGTCAACCAGGTCCTCGCCGTCAGGACCCCCGAGTCCGGCGCCTCCGGCCTCCCCCTGCGCGCCCGCACCTGGAACTGACCCGCACGCGGACGCGGGCCCCGCTCCGTGAGGAACGGGGCCCGCGTGCCGCGCGTCGCCGTGCGCCTACTCCGACTTGATGGCCTGCAGCATGTTCAGCCGGGCCGCGCGCCGGGCCGGCCACAGCGCCGCCAGCACCCCCACCAGGGCGGCCAGCAGCAGGAAGACGGCCATCCGGGCCCACGGCAGGACCAGTTCGTACGTCGCCATCCTCGTGCCCAGCAGCTCACCGGCCGCCCAGCCGAAGAACACGCCCAGCCCGATCCCGAGCACCCCGCCGAACAGCGAGATCACCAGGGACTCCAGCCGCACCATGCGCTTGATGCCCTTGCGGTCCAGGCCGATCGCGCGCAGCATGCCGATCTCCTGGGAGCGCTCGAAGACCGACATCGCCAGGGTGTTGATGACGCCCAGGACCGCCACGATCACCGCCATCGCCAGCAGGCCGTAGACCATGTTCAGCATCAGGGTGAACATCTGGGCGACCTCGTCGGAGAGGTCCTTCTTGTCCTGGACCTGGATGCCCGGGTTGGTGCCGAGGGCCTTCTCCAGCGACTCCTTCGCCGCGCCGGACGCGCCGTCGGCGGTCTTCACCATGACCATCATGTCGGCCGGCTCCGACGCGTGCGGGGCGAGCGTCGCGTTGTCGATCATGATGCCGCTCATCAGGTCGTTGCCCCGGTAGACACCGGCGACCGTGAGCCGCTGCTTCTCGCCGTCCTCGTAGGCGACGGTGAAGGAGGAACCCGCCTTCCAGCCGTGGGACTCCGCGGTGTCCTCGTCCGCGACGACCCGGGTGCCGCCGACCTCGAAGGCACCGGACAGGGTCTCGAACTCGGTCAGGTCGTCGAACGTGGCGCCGTTCACGCCGGTCAGGTACTCGGTCTCGCCGTCGATGCGGGAGACCGCGTTGCGCATCGGGCTGGTGGCGGTGACGCCGTCGGTCCGCCGCAGGGTCTTCTCGACGTCCGGCGACAGCGCGTTGCCGTTCGCCATGGACACCACGTAGTCCGCCTCGATCGCGGCGGCCGCCATCTTGTCGATGGACTTCTGCAGGCTGCCCGCCATCACCGTCATCCCGGTGATCAGGGTGAGTCCGATCATCAGGGCGGACGCGGTGGCGGCGGTACGGCGCGGGTTGCGCACCGAGTTCTGCCGGGCCAGCTTGCCGGAGACCCCGAAGACGCGCAGCACCGGGGAGGCGGCGGCGATCAGCGGGCGGGACAGCAGCGGGGTCAGCACGAAGACACCGATGATCAGCAGCACCGCGCCGAGCCCCATGGGGGCCTGGCCGTCGGAGCCGTCCATCGTCGTCGCCGCGAGGACCACCGCGACACCGGCCGCCGAGAACAGCGCGCCCAGCGTGTTGCGCAGGACCAGCGACTTGGTCGTCGCCTTGGCGTGCACCGCGCTCATCGCCGCCACCGGCGGGATCTTCGCCGCCCGGCGGCCGGGCAGCCAGGCGGCGAGCATGGTGACGAGGATGCCGACGGCGAACGCGGTGCCGACGGTGCCGGGGGTGATCACCAGCGGTCCGTCGGGCACGGGCGCGTCCAGGGCCCCCATCAGGGAGCGCAGCCCCACGCCGATGCCGACCCCGGCGGCCAGTCCGGCGACGGCGGCGACCGCGCCGACGACGAACGCCTCGATCAGCACCGACCGTGTGACCTGGCGGCGGGAGGCGCCGACGGCGCGCATCAGCGCCAGCTCCCGGGTGCGCTGGGCGACCAGCATGGTGAAGGTGTTGGCGATGATGAACGTGCCGACGAAGAGCGCGATGCCGGCGAAGACCAGCAGGCCCTGCTTCAGTCCGCTCATCGAGGAGGCGATCGTCTCCGCCTGCCGGTCGGCGAGTTCCGCGCCGGTCGTGGTCTCCACGACGCCGGCGGGCAGCGCCTCCTCCAGCTGGGCCCGCAGCGCCGCCTGGCCGACGCCGTCCTTGGCCTTCACGGCGATCTCGTCGAAGGTGCCCGCCTTGCCGAACAGCTGCTGAGCGGTCGCCGTGTCGAACAGGGTGAGGCTGCCGCCGGCCGCGACATTGCCGTCGTCGGTGGTGAAGATGCCGGCGACCACCGGCTCCAGGACCGGTCCGTCGACCGACATCCGCACGGTGTCGCCGACCTCGTAACCGGCGCGCCGCGCGGTCTCGGAGTCGATGAGGACCTCGCCCTCGCCCTTCGGCGCGCGCCCCTCGGTCAGCGGGTAGCGCGGGTCCTCGTCGCCCCAGTAGTTGCCGCCCTGCGACCCGAAGCCGTCGCCGATCAGCTTGCCGTCCTTGTCGGCGATCGCGGTGAAGCCGGTGACGATCCCGATGGCCCGCTCGGCGCCGGGCACCCGGGCACTGTCGTCGACCAGGTCGCGGGTCAGCTCCCGGAGCTTGCCGACCCGGTCGCCCTCGGCCTCCTGGAGGCCGGGCGTGACGGCGACGTCGACGTGGTCGAAGCCCTTGGCGGACTGGTTCTGCAGGGCGTCGGAGATGGTGTTGGTGAAGACCAGGGTCCCCGACACGAAGGCCACGCCGAGCATCACGGCGAGCACGGTCATCAGGAGCCTGGCCTTGTGCGCGAGCACAGTGCGCAGGGCGGTACGGAACATGGGTGTCTTCTCGGGTCCAGACGTACGCGGTCAGGGGCGGGCGGTGGGCGGGCGGGCGTCAGCTGGTGCGGCCCTTGGCGTCGAAGCGCTTCATCCGGTCGAGCACCGAGTCGGCCGTCGGCCCGTGCACCTCGTCCACGATCCGGCCGTCGGCGAGGAAGACCACCCGGTCCGCGTACGCGGCGGCCACCGGGTCGTGGGTCACCATGACCACGGTCTGGCCCAGCTCACGCACGGAGTTGCGCAGGAAGCCCAGCACCTCGGCACCGGAGCGGGAGTCCAGGTTCCCGGTGGGCTCGTCGCCGAAGATGATGTCGGGGCGGGACGCCAGCGCCCGCGCCACCGCGACCCGCTGCTGCTGGCCGCCGGACAGCTGCGAGGGCCGGTGGCTCAGCCGGTCCGACAGGCCGACCATCCCGATCACCGTGTCCAGCCACTCCCGGTCCGGCCTGCGGCCCGCGATGTCCATCGGCAGGGTGATGTTCTCCAGGGCGGACAGCGTAGGGAGCAGGTTGAACGCCTGGAAGATGAAGCCGATCTTGTCCCGGCGCAGCCTGGTCAGCTGCTTGTCCTTCAGCGAGCCCAGCTCGGTCTCACCGATGCGCACGGAACCCGAGGAGAAGGTGTCGAGGCCGGCCACGCAGTGCATCAGCGTGGACTTGCCGGAGCCCGAAGGGCCCATGATCGCGGTGAACTCGGCCTGCCGGAAACCGACGGAGACCCGGTCCAGGGCGACCACCTGGGTCTCGCCCTGGCCGTAGATCTTCGACAGCTCCGTGGCGCGCGCGGCCACGGCGGTGGTCCGGTCGGCGGTGGGTGCGGTGGTCACGGGATGGTCTCTCCTGACGGGACGACGGCTTCTCGGCAACGTCGTCCATCGTTCCGCCGCTTTGCCGCCGTGTAGTCAGCCGCTGCTCCGGTTCCGGAGGGCGACTGGGGGCGGACCGCCGGGCGGGGCGTCATACCTGGGGATGACGGCGGACCCTGAGCGGGGGGGGGGGGGGGGCGTGCCGGAACGGGTGGAGCGCCCTTGTCGGGACGGTGAAATTCCGTCATTCCGCATGCGTGGCGGACCGTCACACGCAAGGCTGTTGGCACGTGCTGACGGCGCGTTCCGAGTGCTGATGCACCCTCAGGCGCCAATAAAATAAGACAAGATCGGCCCATCCCGCCGCTGCTCGCGGGAGGGTCCCGATAGGCTCGGAAGCTCACAGTGGAGCCCATGGCCTGCCCGGATGGTGGAATGCAGACACGGCGAGCTTAAACCTCGCTGCCCCTCAGCGGGCGTGCCGGTTCAAGTCCGGCTCCGGGCACCACTGCGCGTGCCGCTCTCGCGCGACGGCGACGGTCCGTCGCCGCCCTCCCGTGGAACGGACGGCCGGGAGCACGGCCCCCCTCTTAGCATGTGCGCATCACGCGCGCGCCGGCGACGGCCGCCCTCCCCTCGCGGCCGGGGCGCCGCCGCGGACGCGCCTCCGTCGTCACCCTGCCGGCCGTGCCGCCGCCGCGGACGCGCCCCCGTCATCACCCCGTCGGCCGTGCCGCCGCCGGACGCCCGCCGGAGCCCGCGCCGGCCCGCCGGACGCGGGCGGGGCCCTCCGGCGGGTGGCGCGCGGGTTCCGGGACGGTAGCGGGCGGGTACCGGGTCGGTCATGGTTCGGGATCCCGCGGTGAGGGGAATCACGAAGCCGCGTAGCGTGTTGCGCAGCACAACGAGGGAAAGATCCTCCCCAAGCATTAGGGTCAATCCTTTGCCTACCTATTACTCTTGAGCCAAGGCCGCGCTGTGCGGCCATGGAGGAGTGAAATGAGGAGCAGAAACCCGGTCTTCTCGCGACGGGGGTTCAGCCGCGACAACGGCTACGCGGGCTTCAACACCGCGCCGCAGGCCGGGGGTCCCGCTGTCGCCACGCAGGGCAACCCGTACGCGCAGCCGACGGGCAACCCGTACGCGCAGAACCCGTACGCGCAGAACCCCTACGCCCAGCAGGACCTGCAGCAGGGCGCGCCGCCGCAGGCGCCGGCCGTCCCCGGCCGGATGACCATCGACGACGTCATCATGCGCACGGCGAGCACGCTCGGTGTGCTCGTGGTCACCGCCGCGCTCGCCTGGGCCCTGCTGCCGGTCGACGACGCCAACATCAGCCGGTCCTACGGCATCGGCATCGGTGCCGCGCTGATCGGCATGGTCCTGGCGCTCGTGCAGTCCTTCAAGCGCAAGGCCTCGCCCGCGCTGATCCTGACGTACGCCGCGTTCGAGGGTGTCTTCCTCGGCGTCATCTCCAGCATCGTCGACAACCGCATCGCCGACGGTGCGGCCATGCAGGCCGTGCTCGGCACCATGGCGGTCTTCGCCGGTGTGCTGGTGGCGTACAAGGCGGGCTGGATCCGCGTCAACCGCCGCTTCTACGGCTTCGTGATGGCGGCGGCGCTCGGCTTCGTCCTGCTGATGGCCGTGAACCTGCTGTTCGCGGTGTTCGGCGGCGGTGACGGCCTCGGCTTCCGCAGCGGCCCGCTCGGCGTCATCTTCGGCGTCGTCGGCATCATCCTCGGCGCCTGCTTCCTCGCCCTGGACTTCAAGCAGGTCGAGGACGGCATCGCCTACGGTGCCCCGCGCGAGGAGGCCTGGTTCGCCGCCTTCGGCCTGACGCTGACGCTGGTGTGGATCTACATGGAGTTCCTGCGGATCATCTCGATCCTCAACAGCAACGACTAGCGGACCGCTCGGGCGGTACCCCGCCGCGGCGACGAAGGGCCCCGGGTTCTCACCCGGGGCCCTTCGCCGTGCCGACGCGCGTCAGAGCAGTTTGCGCGCGGCCCTCCTCAGGTCGTATTCGTGGACGATCGCCTTGGCGTGGCCGTAGGCCAGGTCGTACTCGTGGCGGAGCCAGCTGACCTTCTCCTCGAAGCGGGTGAGCGCCGGGCCTTCTTCGACGGTGCGCAGCCAGTCGGCGATCTCACGACCGGTGCAGTGGGGGATGCGGGCGAGCATGTTGCGGTGGGTCTCCGCGGAGAAGACTTGGGACATCGGCGCCTCCGGACGCATGGGGTGTGAGCCGGTCCTTCAAGTCACCGTGCCTGAGCGTTCGCCCGTTGGCAACAGTCCTGCCGCGCCGCGTACGCTCGCCGCGTGGTTGATACGACGCCCTTCACCCGTGCCGTGGATCATTTCGCCGACCGCCTGCGGGCCGCGCCGCAGAGCCGGCTGCAACGCGGTGGAGCGGCCGAGGCCCTCGCCCTGGCCAGGGAACTGGCGCGGCGCACCCAGCGCGTCGAGGAGCCGGGCACCGAGCCCCGCGAGATGCCCGACGCCGGCATGTTCGCCGCCGCCGACCAGATCACCGTCGCCGGACACGACCTGGCCCTCGTACTGAAGAGCGAGGACGAGGTGGAGGAGGCGGTACGGCTGGTGGAGGAGGCGCGGGAGCGCGCCGGGGTCTGAGGCGTCTCCCCGGCCCGCCGGGTCAGAGGGACGCGATGACGCGGTCCGCCAGGACGTAGACGCTCTCCTCGCCGCAGGAGAACGTCAGCGTGTACGCGCCCGAGATGCCGGAGCCGCCCAGCAGGAACGGGTTCTCGCCCGCGCGCAGGGCGGCGGCCAGGCGCTCCGCGGTCTCGCGGTGACCCGGCGTCATGCACAGCGTCGTCCCGTCGGCGAAGACGTAGACGTCCAGGGTGCCCAGCGGGCCCGGGCGGACGTCGGTCAGCTCGGTCCGGGAGTCGGCGAGCTCCTCGAGGGCGGCGACGGTGCGCTCGTGGTCGTTCACGACCGGTGAGGAGTGCGGTACGAAGTCGGGGTGCGAGGGGTGGCGGCGGCGGGCCGCGGCCAGCTCCGGGGAGTCCCCGGAGTACTCCTCGGTGTCGGCGCCCGGCTCGGACACCGGCTCCAGACCCACGAAATCGGTCTGCCGGGGCAGGAACAGCTCGCTGTCGGCCAGACCCAGCAGGGACGGCGCGTCGGAGCCGTCACGCGACTCCTGGGCGGCCCAGAAGGCCCGCGCCTCGGCGAGCTCGCGCTCCCGTTCCTCGGCGAGCGCGTCCGCCACGGCGGCGCGTATCTCGTCGGTGTCGGCCGCGCGGGCGGCGGGGACGTGCGCGCGCGTGGCGTCGCAGCTCCCGGCCAGCTCGGTGTGCAGGGCCGCGACCTGTCGGCGCAGCACCATGATGCTGCGCAGGACAGCGACGCCCACGGCGCCGGTGGCGGCCGTGGTGATCAGCAGGGCGATCGGCATGGCGCTCACTGACGTACTCCCGGTTCAAAGTCGACCCCCGACTTCCTACATCAGCTTGAAGGGCGGACTAACCATCTGTCAGTGCGTAACGTCACGAACCGGACAGGGCTTTGGGTTCGGGGGAGGTAGGGGTGTGACGCTGACCAGCGCGGATTCCCGCGGCACGAGGGATAGGTCACATCCTGGGGGAGATTGGATCACAAAACGGCCCGGAGCCCCAGGGATTCGGGGGTTCCGGGCCGCTGCCTCACGGACGGTGGTCAGGCGGCTACGCCGGGGTGGTCAGCTGAGGCGCTCGATGACCATCGCCATGCCCTGGCCGCCGCCGACGCACATCGTCTCCAGGCCGAACTGCTTGTCGTGGAACTGGAGGGAGTTGATGAGCGTGGTGGTGATGCGCGCGCCCGTCATGCCGAAGGGGTGGCCGACGGCGATGGCGCCGCCGTTGACGTTCAGCTTCTCCAGCGGGATGCCGAGGTCGCGGTAGGAGGGGATCACCTGGGCGGCGAACGCCTCGTTGATCTCGACCAGGTCGATGTCGTCGATGGTGAGGCCGGCGCGGCCCAGGGCCTGCTTGCTCGCCTCGACCGGGCCGAGGCCCATGATCTCCGGGGAGAGGCCGGAGACGCCGGTGGAGACGATCCGGGCGAGCGGCGTCAGACCCAGCTCGCGGGCCTTGGTGTCGCTCATGATGACGAGCGCGGCGGCGCCGTCGTTGAGCGGGCAGCAGTTGCCCGCGGTGACCAGCCCGTCGGGGCGGAACACGGGCTTCAGGCCCGCGACGCCCTCCATGGTGACGCCGGCGCGGGGGCCGTCGTCCTTGCTGACCACCGTGCCGTCGGGGAGCGTCACCGGGGTGATCTCGCGCTCCCAGAAGCCGTTCTTGATGGCCTCCTCGGCGAGGTTCTGCGAGCGCACGCCGAACTCGTCCATGTCCTGCCGGGTGACGCCCTTGGCGCGCGCCAGGTTCTCGGCGGTCTGGCCCATCGCGATGTACGGGTCGGGCAGCAGGCCGTCCTCGCGCGGGTCGTGCCAGGAGGCGCCCTCCGACTCGGCGACGGCGGCGGTACGGGCCTCGGCCTCGGCGAACAGCGGGTTGCGGGTGTCGGGGAGGCTGTCGGAGTTGCCCTTGGTGAAGCGGGAGACCGTCTCGACGCCGGCCGAGATGAAGACATCGCCCTCGCCCGCCTTGATGGCGTGCAGGGCCATGCGGGAGGTCTGCAACGAGGAGGAGCAGTAGCGGGTGACGGTGCAGCCGGGGAGGTGGTCCATGCCCATCTGCACGGCCACGATCCGGCCGAGGTTGTTGCCCTGCTCGCCGCCGGGCAGGCCGCAGCCGAGCATCAGGTCGTCGATCTCCCGCGGGTCCAGCTCGGGGACCTTGGCGAGGGCGGCCTGGATGATCGTGGCGGTCAGGTCGTCCGGGCGGAGGTCCTTCAGGGAGCCCTTGAAGGCGCGGCCGATGGGGGAGCGGGCGGCTGAGACGATCACGGCTTCGGGCATCACGGCTCCAGGGTGAAAGCGGCGGCGGGCAGCGCCTCGGCGGGGGGTGGTCGGTGGACGGGCGACGGGGCGGCATACCGGGTGGTTGGTGAACGGCTGCTTGGGAAGTTACCCGTACGTATGGGCTCGGTCACGCGTGTCGCGGTGTGACATGGGCCGCAACTTTCCAAGCGCTTGCTTTGTCGGGTGGGCGCGGATGGGCGGTCGCCGGGTGCCGCGACTCGCCCGGCGCCGGCTGCAACAACCGGCAAGCGGCGGTCGGCGAGCGGCAAGCGGCGGTCGGCAAGCGGCGGTCGGCAGTCGGCGAGCGACGGTCGGCAGCCGGCGAGCGGCAACCGGCAGTCGGCGAGCGGGCCCCGAGGGCAAGGACGCCTAGACCGGCGGTGCCACCGGCTCCGCCTCCGGCACCCGCCGGCGGCGGCGGCGCTTCAGCAGGGCCCACGGTCCCCGCGCCCCCGGCATCGCCGCGGTGACCTCCGTGCCCGCCTCCGACGCCGCCTCCGCCGCCGCCCGGGCCACCGGCAGGAACCCCTCGCGGCGGGCGGCGTCCGGCCGCTCCTCGTCCGCCGGCCACAGCCCCAGGGCCGCGCACACCGTCGGCAGGACCGCCATCGCGGCCGTCGCGTACCCCTCGACGGAGGGGTGGTAGCTGTCCGGGCCGAACAGCTCGCGCGGGTTCGCGGCGAACTCGGGGCCCAGCAGGTCCCCCAGTGACACCGTGCGCCCGCCCTGCTCGACCACGCCGATCGTCTGCGCCGCCGCCAGCTGGCGGGAGGCGCGGCGGGCCAGCCAGCGCAGGGGCTGCCGCACCGGCTCGATGGTGCCGAGGTCGGGGCAGGTGCCGACGACCACCTCCGCACCGGCGGTCCGCAGCCGGCGGACCGCCGCGGCCAGCTGCCGCACCGAACGGGTGGGCGGTGTGCGATGGGTGACGTCGTTGGCGCCGACCATGATCACGCAGATGTCGGGCACCCGGGAGGGGTCCGCCAGCGCCAGCGTCACCTGCCGGTCCAGGTCGTCCGAGCGGGCCCCGGGCACCGCCACCGTGCTCAGCCCCACCGGACGCTCCGCGATCGCCGCGACGCCCGCCGCCAGCAGCGCGCCCGGGGTCTGCCCCGCCCGGTGCACGCCCTGGCCGACGGCCGTGGAGTCCCCCAGCATGGTCAGCCGCAGCGCCGGCTCCCCGGGCACCGTGTAGGCCGCGCCGTACAGGCCGTCCGCGTTCGGCACGTGCGGCGTCGTGCCGTTGCCCACGCGGCGCCGCGCCAGCCGGGCCTCGGCCAGCAGCAGTCCCACGGTGGCCGCGCCGGCCAGGCCGATGCCGCCGCCGCCGTATGCCGCGCCGGCCGCGATCCGCCGGGCCACCCTCGCCCTCGACATGCTCGTCATGCCTCGCCGCCACCTCCTCGAGCCGTACACCCAGTGCTTGCCCCGTACGGACCGTGCTCCAATCCCAACAGCGAGTGAACGACCCCGAGGGGTCCGGGCCCGGAAGGGCCTAGGCTGGCCTGACCACTAGGACCACATCTTTTGCAAGCATCCGGAGACAACGGTGCAATTCCACGACTCGATGATCAGCCTCGTCGGCAACACCCCGCTGGTGCGGCTCAACAGCGTGACCAAGGGCATCAGGGCGACCGTCCTGGCCAAGGTGGAGTACTTCAATCCGGGCGGTTCCGTGAAGGACCGCATCGCCCTGCGCATGATCGAGGCGGCGGAGCAGAGCGGCGAGCTGAAGCCGGGCGGCACCATCGTCGAGCCGACCAGCGGCAACACCGGGGTCGGGCTCGCGATCGTGGCGCAGCAGAAGGGCTACAAGTGCATCTTCGTCTGCCCGGACAAGGTGTCCACGGACAAGATCAACGTGCTGCGGGCCTACGGCGCCGAGGTCGTCGTCTGCCCGACCGCGGTGGCGCCCGAGCACCCCGACTCCTACTACAACGTCTCCGACCGGCTGGTGCGTGAGACGCCGGGGGCCTGGAAGCCCGACCAGTACTCCAACCCCCACAACCCCCTCTCCCACTACCACTCCACCGGCCCCGAGCTGTGGGAGCAGACCGAGGGGAGGATCACCCACTTCGTGACCGGCGTCGGCACCGGCGGCACCATCTCCGGCACCGGGCGCTACCTGAAGGAGGCCAGCGAGGGCCGCGTGCGGGTCGTCGGCGCCGACCCCGAGGGGTCCGTGTACTCCGGCGGCTCCGGGCGGCCGTACCTGGTGGAGGGCGTCGGCGAGGACTTCTGGCCGACCGCCTACGACCGGAGTGTCGCCGACGAGATCGTCGCCGTCTCCGACAAGGACTCCTTCCAGATGACCCGCCGTCTCGCCAAGGAGGAGGGCCTGCTGGTCGGCGGCTCCTGCGGCATGGCGGTCGTGGCGGCGCTGCGGGTGGCCGAGCGGCTCGGCGAGGACGACGTCGTGGTGGTGCTGCTGCCGGACAGCGGCCGCGGCTACCTCAGCAAGATCTTCAACGACGAGTGGATGGCCGACTACGGCTTCCTGGAGGACGCCGGCCCGAGCGCCCGCGTCGGCGACGTCCTGCGGGACAAGGCGGGCGGCACCATGCCGTCCCTCGTCCACATGCACCCCGACGAGACGGTCGGTCAGGCCATCGACGTGCTGCGCGAGTACGGCGTCTCGCAGATGCCGGTGGTCAAGCCGGGCGCCGGGCACCCCGACGTGATGGCCGCCGAGGTCGTCGGCTCCGTGGTGGAACGGGACCTGCTGGACGCGCTGTTCAACAAGAGCGCCTCGCTCGACGACCCGCTGGAGAAGCACATGTCCGCGCCGCTGCCGCAGGTCGGCTCCGGCGAGCCGGTGGCCGACCTGATGGCCGTGCTCGGCAGGGCGGACGCGGCGATCGTCCTCGTCGAGGGCAAGCCGACCGGTGTGGTCAGCCGCCAGGACCTGCTCTCCTTCCTCGCGGCCGACGGGAAGTGACGGAGCGTCCGGGAGCCTGAAGGCGAACGGGAGTCGAACGGCCGGGAACGGAAGCGTTCGTGATCTTCGTGGAAGTGGTACGAGCGTGTCACGTCCGCGCAGCACTCGCTTAACACGGGTCCGGCACAGTGGTGGGTGTCGGCAGGGCGGGAGCGGCTCCCCGCCCCGGCCGACGCCCAAACGGCGTCGAAGGACCTCCGGAGCGGCTCCCGGACCTCCATGGACGCCTCGGACGCGCAGCCGGTCCCGACCGGCCCGCGTCCCCCGCGGGGACCGCCGTCGTCCCGCCCCCCGGTCACGGGGGTGCGGCGGTCCCCGCGCAGTCTTCTCCGCCGGGGCCCGGCCTTCCCGGCCCGGCGGGTCAGTCCTCCCAGTCGCCGTCCCGGGACGACCCGCGCCGGCCGAACAGGCCCGGGTTGGTGCGGACCGCCTGGACGACGTTGACGCCGACGATGCCGGCCCAGGCGGCCAGCAGGCCGGGCAGATGGGCCACGCCCCCGCCGATGGCCGACAGCGGCACCGCCAGGACCAGCGAGACGATCCCGAAGCCGAAACGCTCGCCCCAGGTGTCCGTCACCTTCGGCGAGCGCGCGTCCCGGGCCGCCACCATCTGCTGCTCGGCGAACTGCCGGCGCACCCGGCGCTCCACCACCCCGTCGATCCGCTGGTCGACCTTCTCCAGGAACGAGTCGACCAGCGCGGACTCGTACTCCTCGCCCAGCTCCCCGCGGGCTCGCAGGGAGGCGTGGAGTTCCTTCTTCAGCTCGGTGTCCCGCGCGTCCATTCCGCTCATGCCGTCCACGGTAGGCAGCCGGTACGCCGGTGGCACTGGGGGTAACCCCCCTCTCCGCCTCGGGCCCGCCGGGGCCCGGGCGGCCGTGTCTCAGCCGCCCGCGACGATCTTCGCGGCGGCCTTCAGCTGCTGGTCGCGTGCGGCCCTGGCGTCGTTCAGCTGCTCCTGCTTCGCGGCGATGTCCTTGTTCTGCATCGCCGCCTCCGTGTCCCGCCACACCTTCACCACGTCGGCCGACTCCTTGCACGCGACGTCCGCGACCGCCATCTGGATCTCCTCCGCGCCCGCGGTGTCGCCCTTGATGACCGGTGAACGCGGCGGGTCGACCGGCGAGTTGAAGGTGTACCCCTTGCCGGCCATGCACGCCGACCACTCCTTGAACACCTTCAGCACCGCGGGGGCGTTCTGCGACTCGGCGTAGCTCTTCGCACGGATCTCCGCCGCCGTCCTGCTGCGCCCGTACTCCTTGCCCTGGGCCAGCCGGCGCCCGGCCTGGCCGATGCAGCCGCCGTCGGGGATGACCCCGATCTTCCGCAGCTCCGGGTTCTGGAAGTCCTGGTCGGGGTCGTCCCTGGGCGGGCCGACCATGGCGAGCCGTTCGTCGGAGTTGTGGTTCGCCCTCGGTCCGCTCTTGAGGCCGCCGCCCGCCGCGTTCTGCGCGGGCGCGTCGGGGTTGGGCGGCATGTGGTAGCCGTACTTCCGCGCGAGCTCCGGTTTGACGACCCCGTAGCGGCGGCCGTTGGCGTAGGGGTCGCCGGGCGGGGCCTTGGTGCCGGTGGGCACCTCGTAGTCGAAGCCGTATTTCTTCATGCAGGTGTCGGCGAGCATCGCCTGGGCCCGGTTCAGTTCCTCCGCCTGAGGAATCGAGAACATGTATGCGTCGATGGGCAGGGAAATGCCGGAGGTGTCGTTTGCGGCCGGGTCCCCCGCTGTTTTCGCCGCCGTATCGGAAGCGCCGCCGGAAGAAGTGGAGCAGCCCGCCAATGCCAGTACCGCGATGATGGCGGCAGTCGCACCGGAATATGTACGCGCAGGATTTTTTGCCATGCTGTCGAATTCACCCATCGAAAGGAGCGCCCGCAGAAGTCCTCACGCGAAGACGGAAATGGCCGAAGCCGTGGGCCCGGCCATTTCCACGCCACTGGATCAGCAGCTACACGACGCGTTCTCGTTGTACGTGTAGTAGAGCTGGCCGTAGGTGTGGGGGTTGAACCAGTCGAGGTTGCCCATCTGGTTCGAGTTGTAGTAGATGAGCGACATGAACTGGCCGTCGGCCTCGCCGGAGGCGGCGTTGTTCTTGATCGGCTGGCCCTTGGCGTTGCCGTCGGGCCAGGTCAGGCCCTCGAAGTTGTAGGCGCCGACGTCGAAGCCGGCGCCCGAGCCCTGCTGGTAGCTGTTGTAGAACAGGCAGGTCGCCCAGCCGCAGCGGCCGGTGTTCCCCCACGTGTCACCGGAGTAGTGCTCCGCTGCGCCGGCCGGCGGCGCGATGAACAGGGTGGTGGCGGCCGCCGCGGTGGCGGCGAATGCCACGGCTCTCTTCCTGAGGTTCATGTACAGCCCTTCAACTAGTGGTTTGCGAGGCCCTGAAAAGGGGAACGCAAGTGCACTTCGCTCCCCCCGGTGCAATGAACCTGTCGACCGAACGGCGGGATCGACGACCGGATCCTCACACGGTCCTCACCGGCGGTCAAGGTGATTTATTTTCGGCCATCACGTCCTGATCGGCCCCGTTCGGGGCGGCCCGGTGCATGCAAACCGGACATACGGGGAGTGCGTCGGTGCATGCGCCATCTGCTCGATATTCGGGGTCTTGACCGGCGTGGTGGGCCTCTGGAAATGTGTGCGGGCGGCAATTTCCGCGAGCGCACTTCCCGGACGGTCGCAGGGGGAAACCGTCCATTTCTTGCAGGGGGAGGCGGCACGCGATCCGGCCGCGACGGAAGGACCTCATGGCCACCCAATCGCCTGTCGACGAGCCGTCGCCCCTCGATGAGCCCGCGCCCGTCGGCGAGCCGTCGCCCCTCGATCAGAACGCGCCCGGCGACGTGCCGTCGGCCCTCGACGAACCGGTGTCCGCCGACGGGCCGGTGTCCACCGACGAACCGGTGTCCGCCGACGGGCCGTCGGCCGTCGAGGGACCGGCCGTGCTCGACGTGCCCGGTACCGGCGCGACGCCCCCGAAGCGGGTCTCCGGTCTGAGCCGGCGACGGAAGGTGTTCGTCTCCATCGCCGTCATCGCGGCGTCCGTCTCCGCCGGCGGACTGGCCGCCGCCTCGTTCGTGAAGTCCCCCGCGCAGCAGGCGGCGGAGCAGAAGCCCCCGCCCGCCGGCCCGTTGACCACACCGGTCGCCAAGCGGGTGCTCGCCAACAGCCTCATCACCCGGGGCACCGTGGTGGCGTCGTCGACGCTGTCGGCCACTCCCACCGGCGCCTCCGGCAAGGACGGCGGAGGCGGCGGCGCGATCATCACCGCGGTCCACACCGAGGTCGGGCGGAAGGTGGAACCCGGCCAGGTACTCGTCGACGTGTCCGGCCGCCCGCTGATCGCCCTGCCGGGAGCACTCCCCTCCTACACCGACCTCAGACCCGGGGACACGAACGACGCCGTCGCCCAGCTCCAGGACGCCCTGCGGCAACTCGGCCACACCACCGGCCCGGACAGGCGCGGCCACTTCGGCGAGGGCACCAAGAACGCCGTGAAACGCTTCTACACCGACCTGGGGTACAGCGTCCCCGACACCGGTGGCACCGGCGGCGCGGCCGACAAGGCCGAACTGCTCGCCGCCGACAACAAGGTGGCCGCCGCACAGCGCCAGGTGGACGCCATGCGACGGCAGATCGCCGCCCGGGACGGCGCCGGGGACGAGAGCGGAAGCGGACGCGGGACCGGGGGCGGCGACGGTGACGGCGCGGACGTCAAGGCGCAGGCGGACACGGGTCAGGCGTCCTCACCCGGTACGGCACAGGAGCAGCCGGAGCAGCAGGGGCAGCAGGGCGCGGGGCCGGACCCCGGTGAGCCGCTCGACGTACAGCTGAGCCATCTGGAGACGGCCCTCGCACAGGCGCGGCAGGCCCGGGCCGACCTCGTCGCGCGGACCGGTCCGATGGTCCCCATGTCGGAGGTGGTGTTCATCCCCTCGTTCCCGGCGCGGGTCACCGCGGTCAACGGCGCCCGGGGATCGGCGGTCTCCTCCCCGCTCATCACCTTCTCCGCCGGGGAACTCCAGGTGTCCGCCCAGCTCGACCCCGCCCAGGGGCAGCTCCTGCGCGCCGGCATGAAGGTGAAGATCAACGCGGACGCGCTCGGCCTGGAGGCCGGGGCCACGGTGAAGAGCGTCGGCAGCGTCACCACGGTGCCGCCGAACGGCACCCCGGGCGCGGACGGGGGCGACGGCGCCGGTGCGGCCGCCGCGGACGGGGCGGCCCCCGCGTCCGGCAGTACGGGAGGCGGCGGGGGCGGCGGACCGGCGGGCGGCGTGGCGCCGTACGTCCCCGTGGTGATCGTCCCCGACAAGCCGCTCGGCGCACGGTGGAACGGGCAGGCCGTGCGGCTGACCATCACCTCCGCGCAGACCGAGGGGGAGGTGCTGGTGGTGCCGTCGGCGGCCGTCACCTCGCGCGCCGACGGAAGGACGACGGTGACGGTGCTGAGAGGCACCACCCGCACCCAGGTCGTGGTCACCCCGGGCCTCTCGGGCGACGGCTACGTCCAGGTGACACCGGTCGAGGGCGGTCTGCGCCCCGGGGACGACGTCGTGGTGGGCACGCGATGAGATTCCCGCGCCGACGCGCCCACCTGACCGGGCCCGACGCCGACACGCCGGTCATCCGGCTCTCCGGGGTCGCCATGACCTACCCCGGGCCGCCGCCCGTGCCGGCGCTGCGGCCGACCGACCTGACCATCGGGCGCGGCGAGTACGTCACCGTGGTCGGCCCGTCCGGATCGGGCAAGTCCACCTTCCTCAACGTCGTCGGACTGCTCGACCGCCCCACGGCAGGGACGTATCTGCTCGACGGCATCGACGTCGCCGGGCTGCGGGAGGCCGACCGGACGGCGCTGCGGGGCCGGCGGATCGGGTTCGTGTTCCAGTCGTTCAACCTGCTTCCGCACCGCAGCGCGCTGGAGAACGTCAACCTCGCCCAGCTCTACAACGACACGCCGCGCTCCCTGCGGACCGCCGCCGCCGAGGAGGCCCTCGCCCAGGTCGGTCTCGCGCACCGGATCGACGCCCTGCCCACCCGGCTGTCGGGCGGCGAACGCCAGCGCGTGGCGATGGCCCGCGCGCTGGTGACCCGGCCGTCGCTGCTGCTGTGCGACGAGCCCACCGGGAACCTCGACACCGCCACCGCCGAGAGCGTCCTGACGCTGCTGGACGACCTGCACCGGCAGGGCCTGACGATCCTGCTCATCACCCACGACCCCAACGTCGCGGTACGCGGCACCCGCACCGTGGCCATCCGCGACGGCCACCTCACGGAACTGGCCGCGACCCATGCCTGAACCCCGGCGCCTGCGCTCCACGTTCCCCGTGCGGGACATGCTGTCCGAGGCCCTGTCGGGCATGCTGCAACGTCCGGGCCGGACGGTCCTCACCCTGCTCGGTACGGTGCTGGGGGTGGGCGCGTTCGTCGCCATCCTCGGTTTCACCGCGACCACCAGCGGCCAGATCAGCTCCCGCTTCAACGCGCTGTCCGCCACCGAGGTCGACATCAACGACGTCGGCACCGGGCTTCCCGGTGACACGTCGATGTCGTTCGACGAGGACTCCAACGCGCGGGTGCGGGCGCTCCCGGGGGTGGTGCACTCGGGCGTGTGGTGGGCCCTCCCGCTGCGCGACCCCGTGGTGACGGCCTCCGCGAACCGCGACGCCACCGACGCCGGAGACCCCGGCGGCCTCAACCTGTTCGCCGCGGACCCCTCCGCGCTGGCCGCCACCCATCCCACCCTCGGCAGCGGCACCCTCTACAACGCCTTCCACGAGTCCCGCTCGGAGAAGGTCGCCGTGCTCGGCAAGGCCGCCGCCCGCCGGCTGGGCATCAGCCGGCTGGACACCCAGCCGGCGGTCTTCATCGACGACACCGCCTACACGGTGGTCGGCGTCATCGACGACATGCGACGCGAACCCGCCATGCTGATGGGCGTCATCATCCCGACGTCCACCGCCCTCGACGCCTACGGTCCCCCCACGGTGAACCGCGCCACCATGATCGTCGAGACCCGGCTGGGCGCCGCGCAGCAGGTGGCGCGGCAGGCACCGGTCGTCATCCGGCCCAACAACCCGGACCTGCTCCAGGCGGTCGCCCCGGTGGACCCCAAGACGCTGGAGAACGGCGTCACCGGGGATCTGAACTCCCTCTTCCTGCTGCTCGCGGCGATCAGTCTGGTCATCGGCGCCATCGGCATCGCCAACACCACCCTGGTCGCCGTCCTGGAACGCACGGCGGAGATCGGCCTGCGCCGCTCGCTGGGGGCGCGCCCCCGGCACATCGCCTCGCAGTTCCTCACGGAGTCGACCGTGCTGGGCACGCTGGGCGGGCTGATCGGCACGGCGATCGGCGTGGCCCTGGTGGTGTGCGTGGCCATCGCCCGCGACTGGACGGCGATCCTCCAGCCCTGGGGGGTGCTGCCCGCCCCGCTCATCGGTTCCCTGGTCGGGCTGGTGGCCGGGCTGTACCCGGCCCTGCGGGCGGCCACCATCGAACCCGTCGAGGCACTGCGGCGCTGATGCCCGTGGAGCCGCGGGCGGCGGGCTCGGGTTACGTGCCGCACACCTTCTCGTCGGCGCGGGACTGTTCGACGTCGACCTTCTTCGGCGGAGTGATGGGGACGCCGGCCTTCTTGAAGTCCGGACCGAGGGTGAGCACCATCGGCTCCGTCCCGGCGGCGTCCGCCGTGCCGGGCTTCAGGGCCGCGGCGGGCAGGCCCATCAGGTCGGCGAGCCGGCGGGCCTGGTCGGCCTGGTCCGGGGCGTACTCCAGCTGCGTCCGGTCGACCTCGGCCGGGGCGTTGCCCCTGTTGGTGGACGCGGTCACGCCCTCGCCGGTCCTCAGCCAGACAAGGGTGTCCTGGGCGGCACCCTGCGGTCCGCCGCCGTTGAAGACGTCGACCCGCACGTCGGCCGCCTCGGCACGCGGGCCCTCCAGGAGCGCGGCCTGCCTGTCCTTGGCGTCCTTCTCCTTCTTCTTCACGTCGGTGAAGGAGACGTCGTTCTGCAGCATGGCGAAGACCTGCGGGGCCTTCACCGGGTCCAGTACGACGGTGACGGGCGTGGGCTCGGCCGGGTTGTCCCGCACCGGCACGGTCATCAGGGTGATGTTCTTCAGGTCGATCCTGGCCAGCTCCCTGGCGAGGGTGAGCAGCTTGCCGGGGCTGCCGATGCCCTTGTCCACGGTGAGGGACTTGGTGGCCGCGTCGGCGATGTCGAGCATCTTCGACGGGCTGTCCAGCGTGTCCTCCTTCAGCTGGCGGATCATGGACGCGACGAACTGCTGCTGCATCTCGATCCGGTCCAGGTCGCTCTCGTTCTTCAGCCCGTGCCGGTTGCGCAGGAACGACAGCGCGTCCTCGCCCTCGACCGTGCTCTCGCCCTGCGGAAGATCCAGCCCGGAGCCGCCGTCCAGGTCCTTGATGGGCTTCTCCAGGCACACCTCGACGCCGCCGACCGCGGTGGACAGCGTCTTGACCGCGTTGAAGTCGAACATCATGAAGTGGTCGACCTCGAGGTCCGTGATGTCCTCGACGGTACGCATCGTGCAGCCGGGGTCGCGGCCGTCCACCCCGTAGGACTCGTTGAACCGGGTGGTGCCCGCCGAGCCGGGGATGACCTTGGTCGAACCGTCGGACTGCTTGGTCTCGCAGTCCGGTATCCGGATCTTGAGGTCCCGGGGGATGCTCAGCACGGTCGCGTGGGTGCGGTCCTCGGAGACGTGGAAGAGGAGGGTGGTGTCGGCGTGGCCGGTGACGTTGTCCCGGTTGCCGTAGTCCTCGTTGCCCTCGCCGGTGCGGACGTCGTTGCCGATGATCAGGATGTTGACCGGCCCGTCCGCCAGGACGGCGTCACTGCCCACGTCACCGATGTCGACGGTGCTGATGTTGCCGTAGAGGCGGTCGTACCAGTAGTACGCGAACGCCGAGCCGCCGACGAGCACCAGGGAGAGGGCGCCGCCCGTCCAGATCAGCGCCTTCCTCCTGCCGCCCTTCCTCCGCCCCGTGCGCGTGCGGCGGCCCTCGCCGGGCGGGGCGTCCGGGGCGGGTGCGGAGGGGCGGCCGCGCTGGCCGGGGACGCGGCCGGGGGAGGCGGGAGCGGTGCGCGGGGCGGTGCGGGGGCCGGGTGCCTCCGGCGGCCGCGGGGTGCCGCTCTCCGTGCGCAGCTCGTACGCGCCGGTCGCCGGGTTGCGTACCCACTGGTCGGCAGGGTCGGTCCCGTCCGCCTGCCCACGACTTCGCGCATCCACGCTCGTCCCCGTCCTCCGTCGAGTGCCGCACGGGCCGCCCGATGCCTCAAGGCGCTTGACTGTTCGAGTGGTTACGCTATCCGGCCCGTTCCCCACGTGGTGACGCCGTGGCGAAATCGTCGAGGTCCGGAACGGGCCCCGAACCGGGAGAAGCGGGTGATGTCCGCCCATCGCGCCACCCGGCCCGGGTGTCCCGCGCGCATGCGCCCGGTACGGCGGAAGTCCGCGACCGCCTGTATAACGGCATGCAGGAATCGCGGTGAGTGAATAGGTCGAGATAGGTCGAGGGGGAGTCACATCATGAGCGGCACCGAGAGCCCTGCCGCGCGCCTCCAGGCGCTCTTCGAGGGGCACCGGCTGACGCCGACCCAGCGGCGCATCGCGCACAGCATGGTCCGGCGCGCCGCCGACGTGCCGTTCCTGTCCAGCGTGGAGCTGGCCGAGCTGGCGGGGGTCAGCCAGCCGTCCGTGACCCGGTTCGCCGTCGCCCTCGGCTTCGACGGCTACCCCGCCCTGCGCCGGCATCTGCGCGAGGTCGCGCCCGCCGGGCCCGCGCCGGAGACCGGGACCGCCAACGAGTACCAGCAGGCCGTCGAGGCCGAGATCGCCAACCTGCGGCACCTCGCGGAGGTGCTGGCCGACCCGCGGCCGGTGCGGCGGGCGGGGCGGCTGCTCGCGGAGAGCCGGCCGCTGCCGGTGCTGGGGCTGCGGGCCGCGGCGGCCCAGGCGCACGGCTTCGCCTACTTCGCCGCCAAGGTCCATCCGGACGTACGGCTGCTCAACGAGGGCGGCACGATGCTCCACGACCGCATCGACGCCGCCGCCCGGGCCGGGGCGAGCGCCCTGCTGTGCTTCGCGCTGCCCCGGCATCCCCGCGAGGTCGTCGACACGCTCACCCACGCCAAGGAGACCGGGCTGACCGTCGTCACCGTCGCCGACTCCCCGTTCGCGCCGGTCGCCAAGGTGTCCGACCTGCTGCTGCCCGCGGCGGTCGGCACCGGGCTCGCCTTCGACACGGCGTGCGCGCCGATGCTGCTGGGCCGGGTGCTGCTGGAGGCGATGTGCGACGACCTGCCCGACGCGCAGGCGCGGCTGGAGGAGTTCGACGCGAAGGCGGCGGCGCGCGGGCTGTTCGTGGAGTGACCGTTCCGGGTCGCCCCGCGTTCGCCGCGTTCGTTCCCGGACTCCTCTCACCTCGCGTCGCCACGGTCCGTGCTGCGACCGATCGTTGACCCGGGCCTCCCTCCATCCCCCGTCGCGGTGGCCGAAGCCCGCACAGGTTTTGTGTCATTCGTTCCATAACCCGCTAGGGTGCTGCCATGGGGCGACCACGGCAGTTCGACGAGGGTCGAGCGGTTGAGGCGGCGTGTCACGTCTTCTGGGCCAAGGGCTACGAAGCCACCTCCACCGAGGACCTGTGCAAGGCCACGGGGCTCGGGCGCAGCAGCATCTACAACACGTTCAAGTCGAAGAAGGACCTGTTCCTGCTGGCCCTGTCGTACTACGTCGACACCATGACCACCCGCCAGGTCTCCCTGCTCGCCGAGGAGGGGCGCCCCGCCGCGGAGCGCATCCGTCGCCTCTTCTCGGTGATCATCGAGAGCGAGATGGAGAACCGGCGCGAGGGCTGCGGCTCCGGCTGCTTCACCGTCAACACGACGACCGCGCTGGCCGCCTCCGACCCGCAGGTCGCCGAGGTGCTGAACAGGGATCTGGAGCGGCGCCTGGTCTCCCTGCGCGCGGTGATCGCGGAGGGTGGACGGGACGGTTCGGTCACCTCTCCGCAGCCGGTGGAGGGTCTCGCCTGGTATCTGACCGCGCTCATCGCCGGCGTGCGGGTCGCCGCCCAGTCGGGCGCGGACCGCTCCGCGCTGGACCAGATCGCCGCTTCGGGCATGGACGCCCTCAACTGCTGACCGTCTGAGGGTCGTTCGAGCGACCGGCCGGTCCCCCCTGCCCTCGTTTTGTGCTGACCAGTACATAATTCTGGAGGTCAACCATGCCAAAAGCCGTCTACCTCATGGCCCTCGGCATCTTCGCGATGGTCACCAGTGAGTTCCTCGTCGGCGGCCTCATGCCGCAGATCTCCGAGGATCTCGGTGTCACCATCCCCCAGGTCGGCTACCTGATCACCGCGTTCGCCGTCGCCATGGCGGTGGGCGGGCCCTTCGCCACCGCGGTCGTCCTCAAACTCCGGCCGAAGGCCGCACTGATGACCCTGTACGCCGTCTTCCTGCTCGGCAACGCCCTCGCCGCGGTCGCCACCGACTACTGGGTGATGCTGGCCGGCCGGGTCATCACCGGCACGGCGTCCTCGGCGTTCTTCGGGGTCTCCCTCGCCGTCGTCGCCCAGATCACCAAGCCCGAGCTGCGGGGGCGTGCCACCGGCCTCGCCATGCAGGGCCTGATGGTCGGGACGCTGCTCGGTCTGCCCGTCTCCACCCTGGTCGGCGAACAGTGGGGCTGGAGGGCCGGGTTCGTCGTCGTCGGCATCGTCACGGTGATCGCCGCCGTCGCCACCCTGATCGTCGTACCCTCCCTGGAGCACGCGCAGGACTCCGGCGGTTTCCGGCAGGAAGTGTCGGCCTTCCGCAACGGGAAGCTCTGGCTCATCATCTGCACGTCCACCCTCATCATCGGCGCCACCTTCTCCGCCTTCTCCTACTACACGCCGATCCTCACCGAGGTGACGGGCTACTCCCGCGACATCGTGCCGCTGCTCCTGCTCGCCTACGGTGCGGCCACCGTCATCGGCAACGCCGTCGTGGCACGCCTCGCCGACACGCACACCATCCGCGTGCTGACGACCGGACTGGCGCTCAACGTGCTCTTCCTCAGTGCCTTCGCCCTGTTCGCCGACCTGAAGGTCCCCGCCCTCCTCGCCATGATGGGCATCGGCTTCGTCGGCGTCACCATGAACCCCGCCATGATCAGCAGGGTGCAGCGCGCCGCCAACGCCCGCGCGCTCGTCAACACCGTGCACACGTCCTTCATCACGCTGGGCGTCGTCATCGGCTCCTGGCTGGGCGGACTCGGGATCAACGCCTACGGCCTGCGCGCCCCCCTCTGGCTCGGTGCGATCCTCGCCGTCCTGGCCCTGGTCGCCCTGATCCCCGACATGGGGCAGATGCGTCGTCGGCCTGCCGCCGGCCCCGCTGTGGCGGCGGCAGGGGAATCCCCGGCGCGCGAGGCGGCGGGAGCCGGACAGCGCGGCTGACGAAGCGACGTCCCGATCGGCCGCGGACCCTGGCGGGCCCAGGTGGGCGCCGGTGCCGCGGCCGGACCGCAGCCGCTCGTACGGGTCCCGGGAAGTCGGCTGCCGGTGTCCGGCCCTCCGGGCTGTCGCGCCGCGGGGAGGTCTCGCCATGCGGCCGTGAGGGCATCGTTCCGACGAGGCTTCATGTTTTCAGGCTTGTGAGCTGTCGGGGACAGCCTGCGTGAGGTGCTCGACGACCTCGCCTCGAACGGGGAACCGGGCCGGGACCCGGCCCCTCACGGCATGAGCCCCGTCGTCAGGGCGTCGCCGTGTTCGCCGCCCGACTCGGTCACGATCTCCTCGATCGTCTGGGCGCGGCGGACGACCGCGAAGGCGACCCCTCCCGTCCCGTCCGGCGCGAAACCGTGAATGGCGGGCCGGGGCAGCGAGTTGTACGCGTAGTGGTGGGCGAAGTAGTACGCGCCCGTGTCCAGCGCCGCCGCGTAGTCGCCCTGCTCCAGCAGCGGCAGCTCCTGCGCCTGCGCCAGCAGGTCACCGGCGAAGCAGGCCGGTCCCGCCACGTCCTGCACGATCGCCGGGCCCTCCTTGGGCCGCCCCTTCGCGTCGTACGCGGCGATCCTGAGCGGCCACGACCCCGGCGCGTACACCGTCCGCGTCGCCACCTGCACGCCCGCGTGCGTCACCGCGACCGGACGCCCGCCCGCGCTCTTGGCGTACTCCACGCGCGCGACCACCGTGCCGTGCTTGGCCAGCAGCGACCGCCCGAACTCGGTGACCAGCCCGTACCGCCCGTCGAACAGCCCCGGCACCGTCTCGCCCAGCAGCCGCGCGTACTGCCCGTACGTGGGACTGGTCGCCTCGGAGGCGAAGTTCACCGGCAGCCCGCCGCCGATGTCGATGGTGTCGACCTGATGCCGCCCCGCGCGCCGGTTGATCTCCTCCGCCAGCGCGTACGTCTCCGCCACCCCGCGCGCCATCAACGTCAGCGCGATGCCCTGGGAGCCGGTGTGCGCGTGCAGCCGGGTCAGCCACGGCCGGTCCAGGTACGCCCGCACCACCCACTCCCGCGCCCCCTCGTCGCGCAGCGCCACCCCGAACTTCGACGTCGCCGTGGCCGTGGACAGAGCCTCGATGGAACCGCCGCCGACCTGCGGGTTCACCCGGATGCCGATCGGGGAGCGGACCCCGGAGCCGGCCGTCAGCGCGTCGATGCGCGCCAGCTCCTGCGGATTGTCCGCGTTCACGGCGATGCCCAGCTCCAGCGCCTCCCGCAGCTCGGCGGGCGTCTTGGCGGGCGAGTCGAGGACCGTCCGCGCCGGCTCCACCCCCGCCGCCCGCGCGAGCGCCAGCTCACCCGGGCTGGCGACCTCCGCGCCGATGCCCTCCTCGCGCAGCAACCGCAGCACCGGCACCAGCGGGCTCGCCTTCACCGCGAAGGCGTGCAGCACGGGCGTGCCGGGCGCCGCCACCGCGTCGAACGCCGCCCGCAGCTCGGCCGCCGACTCCCGGATACCGGTGACGTCGAGCAGGGCCACGAGGGGGACGTCGGCGTCGAGCAGCCCCTGCTCCACGGCGGCCCGCACCGCCTCGTCCCGCCGGGCGGCCCGCCCGGCGGCCCCCGGGTCCCTCTCGCCCCGCTCGTTCCTCTCGTCCGTCCGGTCGCCGTATGCCACCGCTTCCCCCGTCCCGTCGGTGTTCTCCGTGTCCGAGTGCATGTGTCCAGCGAAACATCCGTGCCCGGCGGGCGACACACCCGACCTCTTGACTAGTTCTATTCAGAGCACGACCATGTGAATATCTGAGGTAACCGTGGGGCCGTCCGGCCCGCGGAGCAGCCGGGAGCGAGCACCAGGAGGCAGACCATGTCCGGACCCCGCACCGTCCGAGCGCCGCGCGGCACCACACCGAGCGCCCTGGGATGGCAGCAGGAGGCCGCCCTGCGGATGCTGCAGAACAACCTCGACCCGGAGGTCGCCGAGCACCCCGACAAGCTCGTCGTCTACGGCGGCACCGGCAAGGCGGCCCGCGACTGGCGCTCCTTCGACGCGATGGTCCGCACGCTGGAGACCCTCAAGCAGGACGAGACGATGCTCGTCCAGTCCGGCCGCCCCGTCGGCGTCATGCAGACCCACGAATGGGCGCCGCGCGTCCTCATCGCCAACTCCAACCTCGTCGGCGACTGGGCCACCTGGGAGGAGTTCCGCCGCCTGGAGGCCCTCGGCCTGACCATGTACGGGCAGATGACGGCCGGCTCCTGGATCTACATCGGCACCCAGGGCATCCTCCAGGGCACCTACGAGACCTTCGCCGCCGTCTCCGCCAAGAAATTCGGCGGCACCCTCGCCGGGACCATCACCCTCACCGCCGGCCTCGGCGGCATGGGCGGCGCCCAGCCCCTCGCCGTGACGATGAACGACGGTGTGGCGATCTGCGTCGACTGCGACCCGCGCGCCATCGACCGCCGCATCGAGCACCGCTACCTCGACGTGAGGGCCGACTCCCTCGACCACGCCCTGCGGCTCGCCACCGAGGCCCGCGACGCCCGCCGCCCGCTGTCCATCGGCGTCCTCGGCAACGCCGCCGACGTCGTCCCGCAGCTCCTCGCCCTGGGCGCCCCGATCGACATCGTCACCGACCAGACCTCCGCCCACGACCCCCTGGCGTACCTCCCCACCGGCATCGCCTTCGAGGACATGGCCGACGCCGCCGCCAAGGACCCGGCCGGCTTCACCACCCGCGCCCGCGCGTCCATGGCCCGGCACGTCGAGGCCATGGTCGGCTTCCAGGACGCCGGCGCCGAGGTCTTCGACTACGGCAACTCCCTCCGCGGCGAGGCCCGCCTCGCCGGATACGACCGCGCGTTCGCCTTCCCCGGCTTCGTCCCCGCCTACATCCGCCCCCTGTTCTGCGAGGGCAAGGGCCCCTTCCGCTGGGCCGCCCTCTCCGGCGACCCCGCCGACATCGCCAGGACCGACAAGGCGATCCTCGACCTCTTCCCGGAGAACGAGTCCCTGGCCCGCTGGATCAGGATGGCGGGGGAGCGGGTCCACTTCCAGGGCCTGCCCGCCCGCATCTGCTGGCTCGGCTACGGCGAACGCGACAAGGCCGGCGAGCGGTTCAACGACATGGTCGCGAGCGGCGAGCTGGCCGCGCCGCTCGTCATCGGCCGCGACCACCTCGACTGCGGCTCCGTCGCCTCCCCGTACCGCGAGACCGAGGCGATGCTCGACGGCTCCGACGCCATCGCCGACTGGCCGCTGCTCAACGCCATGGTGAACGTGGCCTCCGGTGCCTCCTGGGTGTCGATCCACCACGGCGGCGGCGTCGGCATGGGCCGCTCGATCCACGCCGGGCAGGTCACGGTCGCCGACGGCACGAAGCTCGCCGGCGAGAAGATCCGCCGGGTCCTCACCAACGACCCCGGCATGGGCGTCATCCGGCACGTGGACGCCGGGTACGACATCGCCGAGTCCGTCGCCGACGAGCGCGGCGTGCGGGTGCCGATGCGCGAGGGCGACGAGGGCGGGGCCGCGTGACCTTCCACAGCATGTGGGCCGAGCTGCTGCCGCTCGGCCGCAGCTCCGCCTCCGGCGGCTACCGCCGCTTCGCCTGGACCGGAGCCGACGCCGACTGCCGGGCCTGGTTCGAGCAGCAGGCCCGCGGCCGCGGACTGGCCTACGAGACCGACCGCAACGGCAACCAGTGGGCCTGGCTCGGCGACCCGGCACACGGCGACGCCGTCGTCACCGGCTCGCACCTGGACTCCGTGCCCGACGGCGGCGCCTTCGACGGGCCCCTCGGCGTCGTCTCCGCCTTCGCCGCCCTCGACGAACTCCGCCACCGGGGCGTCCGGTTCACCAGACCGGTCGGCATCGTCAACTTCGGCGACGAGGAGGGCGCCCGCTTCGGACTGGCCTGCGCCGGCTCCCGGCTCACCGCCGGACTGCTCACCGTCGAACAGGCCCACCGCCTCACCGACGCCCAGGGCATCACCCTCCCGCAGGCCATGGAGGCCGCCGGCCACGACCCCGACGCCCTCGGCCCCGACCCGGAGCGGCTGGACCGCATCGGCGCCTTCGTCGAACTCCACGTCGAACAGGGCCGCGCCCTGGACCTGTCCGGCGACCCCGTCGGCATCGCCGGTGCCATCTGGCCGCACGGCCGCTGGCGCTTCGACTTCCGGGGCGAGGCCAACCACGCCGGCACCACCCGCCTCGCCGACCGCCGCGACCCGATGCTCCCGTACGCCGAGACCGTCCTCGCCGCCCGCCGCGAGGCCGAACTCGCCGGAGCCGTCGCCACCTTCGGCAAGATCGCCGTCGAGCCGAACGGCGTCAACGCCATCCCCTCCCTGGTGCGCGGCTGGCTCGACTCCCGCGCCGCCGACCAGGAGAGCCTGGACGCCGTGGTCGCGGGGGTGCGCAAGGCCGCCCGGGAGTACGCCGACGCCCACGGCGTGGACGTGGACGTCGAGCGCGAGTCCTTCACCCCCGTCGTCGCCTTCGACCAGGCCCTGCGCGACGAACTCGCCCGCATCCTGGGCGGCGGCACCGACCTCACGGTGCCCGTCCTCGGCACCGGCGCCGGACACGACGCCGGAATCCTCTCCGGACGCGTCCCCACCGCCATGCTGTTCGTACGCAACCCCACCGGCGTCTCGCACTCCCCGGCCGAGTTCGCGGCCGAGGACGACTGCGTGGCCGGGGTGACCGCGCTCGCCGACGCACTGGAAGGACTGGCCTGCACGTGACTGCCACCCAGCGGACGTACTGGCTGGAGCACGCCTGGCTCGGCACCGGCGTCGAGCCGGGCGTGACCCTCGACGTGGCGGACGGCCGCATCACCGCCGTCCGCCCCCGCACCCCCGCACCGCCGCCCGGCGCCGAGATCCTGCGCGGACTGACCCTCCCCGGACTGGCGAACGCCCACAGCCACGCCTTCCACCGCGCCCTGCGCTCCGCCGTCCAGGTGGGCTCCGGCACCTTCTGGACCTGGCGCGACACCATGTACGCCACGGCCGGCCGGCTCACCCCGGACACCTACCACGCCCTCGCCCGCGCCGTGTACGCCGAGATGGCGCTGGCCGGCATCACCACCGTCGGCGAGTTCCACTACGTCCACCACGCCCCCGGCGGCACCCCCTACGCCGACCCCAACGCCATGGGCGAGGCGCTCCTCGCGGCCGCCGCCGAAGCCGGCATCCGCATCACCCTCCTCGACACCGCCTACCTCTCCTCCGGCTTCGGCCGGCCGCCCACCACCCACCAGCTCCGCTTCTCGGACGGCGACGCGGAGACCTGGGCCGCACGCTGTGCACTTCTCAAGGAACGGGACCACGCACGGATCGGCGCGGCGATCCACTCCGTCCGGGCCGTACCGGCGGAGCAGCTGGCGACCGTGGCGCGATGGGCTGAGGAGCGGCGGGCCCCGCTCCATGTGCACCTGTCCGAGCAGACCGCCGAGAACGACGCCTGCCAGGAGGCGCACGGCTGCACACCGACCCAGCTGCTCGCCCTGCACGGCGTCCTCGGACCGCGCACCACCGGCGTCCACAACACCCACCTCACCGCCGAGGACATCGCCCTCATCGGCGGCAGCGGCACCGGCACCTGCATGTGCCCGACCACCGAACGGGACCTCGCGGACGGCATCGGACCCGCCGCGGCCCTGCAGAACGAGGGCTCCCCGCTCTCCCTCGGCTCCGACAGCCACGCCGTGATCGACCTGCTCGAAGAGGCGCGCGCGATGGAGCTGAACGAGCGCCTGCGCACCCGCACCCGGGGCCACTGGACGGCCGCCGCCCTGCTGCGCGCCGCCACCGCCGACGGACACGCCGCCCTCGGCTGGGACGACGCGGGCACCATCGAGGCCGGCGCGCTCGCCGACCTCACCACCATCGCGCTCGACTCGGTCAGAACAGCGGGGCCGCCGCCCCGGCTCGGCGCGGAGACAGCCGTATTCGCGGCGACGGCAGCGGACGTACGGCACACGGTCGTGGGCGGCCGGCACGTCGTGCGCGACGGGGCGCACACGCTGGTGCCCGACGCACCCGGAGCCCTCGCGCGGGCCGTCCGAGCCCTGCACGCCTGACGACCACCCACGAGGACGCCATGAGCAGCACCGTCATCACCAACATCGCCACGCTGGTCACCAACGACCCCTCCCTCGGCGGCACTTCCCCCCTCGGCCCGGTCCGGGACGCGGCCGTCGTCATCGACGGCGACCGCATCGCGTGGACCGGTGAATCAAGCAAAGCACCCGCCACTGACAACCGGGTCGACGCGGGCGGCCGGGCGGTCCTGCCGGGCTTCGTCGACTCCCACTCCCACCTGGTCTTCGCGGGCGACCGCACCGAGGAGTTCAACGCCCGGATGTCGGGCCGCCCCTACAGCGCCGGCGGCATCCGCACGACCGTCGCCGCCACCCGGGCCGCCGGCGACGCGGAACTGGAGGCGAACCTCACCCGCTTCCTCACCGAGGCGCTCCGCCAGGGCACCACGACCTTCGAGACCAAGTCGGGCTACGGCCTGACCGTCGAGGACGAGGCCCGCGCCCTGCGCGTCGCCGCCGCCCACACCGAGGAGGTCACCTACCTCGGCGCCCACATCGTCGCCCCCGAGTACGCCGACGACCCGGCCGCCTACGTGGCCCTGGTCACCGGCGAGATGCTCGACGCCTGCGCGCCGTACGCCCGCTGGATCGACGTGTTCTGCGAGAAGGGCGCCTTCGACGGCGACCAGGCGCGCGCGATCCTCACCGCGGGGAAGGCGAGGGGCCTGCACCCGCGCGTCCACGCCAACCAGCTCTCCCACGGCCCCGGCGTTCAGCTCGCCGTGGAGCTCGACGCGGCCAGCGCCGACCACTGCACCCACCTCACCGACGCGGACGTCGACGCCCTGGCGCAGGGCTCGACCGTCGCCACGCTGCTGCCCGGCGCCGAGTTCTCCACCCGCGCCGCGTGGCCCGACGCCCGGCGGCTGCTGGACGCGGGCGTCACCGTCGCGCTGTCCACGGACTGCAACCCGGGGTCGTCCTTCACGTCCTCGGTGCCGTTCTGCGTCGCGCTCGCCGTGCGGGACATGGGCATGACGCCGGACGAGGCGGTCTGGTCGGCCACGGCGGGCGGCGCGGCGGCCCTGCGCCGCACCGACATCGGCCGGCTGGTCCCGGGCGCCCGGGCCGACCTGGTCCTGCTGGACGCCCCGAGCCACGTCCACCTCGCCTACCGTCCCGGCGTTCCGCTGGTCGCGGGCGTCTGGCGCGGGGGCGTCCGCGTGGTCTGACGCCCGTACGACAGCAGCGGCGACCCCGCCGGGCGCGGAAGCACGGACGCGCCCCGCGCCCGGCGGGCGCCCGGTGCCCGGGGCGGGCATCCGGCGCCGACAGGGCGCGGGGCGCGGTCACGCGGCCGCTCGACGGTCCGGTCCGTCACTCCTCGACGGTCAGTCCCCTGCGCAGCTTCACCAGCGTCCGCGACAGCAGGCGGGAGACGTGCATCTGGGAGATGCCCAGTTCCTCGCCGATCTCCGACTGGGTCATGCCCGCGACGAAGCGCAGGGACAGGATCTTGCGGTCCCTCGGCGGCAGTTCGGCGATCAGCGGCTTGAGCGACTCGATGTACTCGATGCCCTCGAGCCCGTGGTCCTCGTAGCCGATCCGGTCCGCCAGCGCGCCCTCGGCGTCGTCCTCCTCCGGCTGGGCGTCCAGCGAGGAGGCGGTGTAGGCGTTCGACGCCGCCATGCCCTCGACGACCTCGTCGTTGCTGATGCCCAGGCGCTCGGCGAGTTCGGCCACGGTCGGCGCCCGGTCCAGCTGCTGGGCCAGCTCGTCGCCGGCCTTGGCCAGGTCGAGCCGGAGCTCCTGCAGCCGGCGCGGAACGCGCACGGACCACGAGGTGTCACGGAAGAAGCGCTTGATCTCGCCGATGATGGTCGGCATCGCGAAGGTGGGGAACTCCACCCCCCGCGACAGTTCGAAGCGGTCGATCGCCTTGATCAGGCCGATGGTGCCGACCTGGATGATGTCCTCCATCGGCTCGCTGCGCGAGCGGAACCTGGAGGCGGCGAACTTGACCAGGGCGAGGTTGAGTTCGACGAGCGTGTTGCGTACGTACGAGTACTCGTGGGTGCCTTCCTCCAGCGACTCCAGCCGCTCGAAGAGGGTTTTGGACAGCGCCCGTGCGTCGACCGGGCCCACCTCGTCGTACGGGGGGATCTCCGGAAGACCGGCGAGTAGGTCGTCCGGGACGACACCCAGGTCGTCCTGCTCGATGGGATCCAGATGTTCCGGAGGGGGTGTCGACGTCGCTTTCGGGGTAGGCGATGCGTCGAGCCGGGGTGACATGATGTCCTCCATCGTTCTCGGCATATGGCTGCCGAAGCCAAAACGTGCACTGCGGTGTGCGGCGCCTCCAAAGCCGGCCGTGTCGGGTACGTGTTCTTACTAGCCCTACCCGCTTTCCCGAGCCCACCGCAAGTGCGTTCTGTTGGGATATGTCCGTTTGTGCGTGATTGTTCGGGTGTCGGAGCGTGGCCGGAGGGCGTAATGTTCGAGGGCGTCAGCAAGCAGCCACGACGTCGGGAGAGAGAGACGGCATGGACCGCGGGACGGTCGGCAGCGCACAGTCGGGCCGGCTTCTGGTCGAGGTGCGAGAAGAGGGCCCCAGTGCCGTCGTGACTCCGGCGGGTGAGTTGGATCACCACACCGCCGATCTGTTGCGTGAGCCACTGGAGGACTGCCTCGCCAAGGGATTCAAGCGGCTCGTCATCGACTGCTCCCGGCTGGAGTTCTGTGACTCCACCGGGCTCAACGTGCTGCTCGGTGCCCGGCTGAAGGCCGAGGCGGCCGGAGGCGGGGTCCACCTCGCGGGCATGCAGCCCGTGGTCGCGCGGGTCTTCGAGATCACGGGAGCGGACGCGGTGTTCACCGTCCACGACTCTCTCGAGGCGGCGCTGGCCGACGATTCGGCGTGACCCGCGCGGGCAGCCCCGGCGGGGCGCTCCCGTCGCCCCCGCCGCCGCGGGGGCCCTCGCGTCACGCCATCGCGCGCGAAGACGGGGGTGTCCGCCCGGTCCCCTCGGGCAGGAGAGTCCCTGAGCGTGGCGGACGTGGCCGTCGCCGGCCGACTGCCGAGAACCGTACGTGCGTTGCGCGCGTGACTGATCGAGTACGGAATTTTTTCAATCGTGAACTGGTGACACGGTGAGGTGAAGCGCTGATGAGCACCACCCGGCCCTACTCGCCGGGCGACCGCGGTCCGGAGGCCGACGGCGCTTCCGGGGTGCCCGGGGGCGGCGCGTCGGCGGGGAGTGCGCCCGACGGCGGCGTGGCCGCGCCGTCGGGGACGTCGGGGGCCTCGGGCGGCGGCCACGTCCGCCGACTGAGCTTCGACGGCCAGAGCGGCGTCGTACCGCTCGCCCGCGACTTCACCCGCCAGGCGCTGTACGCGTGGGGCTGGCTGCCCGCCGCCACCGCCGACCAGCGGGCCGCCGCCGAGGACGTCCTGCTCGTCGTCTCGGAGTTGGTCACCAACGCCTGCCTGCACGCCGAGGGGCCCGACCACCTCGCCATCACCTGCGACAACAAGGTGATCCGGCTGGAGGTCACCGACCGGGGCACGGGCCAGCCGGCCCCCCGGACCCCGCACCGCGCGGGCCGGCCCGGGGGCCACGGCATGTTCATCGTGCAGCGGCTCTGCCTGGACTGGGGCGTCGTGCGGACCCCGGACGTCGCGGGCAAGACGGTCTGGGCGGAACTCGGGGCCCCCGCCTGATCCGCGCCCCGCGCGTCCCCCTCCGCGCCAGGCGCGCCCTCCGAGCACGTCCGGCCCACCGCCGGCCGGCCCACCCGCACCACGCCCGAAGGGCCCCGCATCCCGTGATGCGGGGCCCTTCGGCGCTGGACGGGGGACGGCTCAGCGGACGTCGCCCATGAGCGCCTTGACCTTGTTGCGGTACATCCACACCGCGACACCGGCGACCACGGCGAGGGTGGCCTCCATCGCGACGATGCCGGTCTTGTTCAGGTCGACGCCGGCGATGGAGAGCAGCCCGGTCGTGGCGTCACCCGCGGTGACGGCCAGGAACCAGACGCCCATCATCTGCGAGGCGTACTTCGCGGGCGCCATCTTCGTGGTGACCGACAGGCCGACGGGGGAGAGCAGCAGCTCACCGACGGTCTGCGTGAAGTAGATCGCCACCAGCCACAGCGCCGCCGCCTTGTGACCGCCCTCGGCGATGGACAGCGGGGCCAGGAACAGGAAGAAGGACACGCCGACCAGCAGCAGACCGGAGGCGAACTTCACGATCGTGCTGGGCTCCTTGCCGCGCCGGTTCAGCGCCAGCCAGATCCAGGCGAAGACCGGGGCCAGCGCCATGATCAGGACCGGGTTGACCGACTGGTACCAGGAGACCGGGAAGTCCCAGCCGAGGACGCTGTTCTCGGCCGACGAGTCGGCGAAGATCGACAGGGTCGAGCCGCCCTGGTCGTAGATCATCCAGAAGATCGCGGCGGCGACGAAGAACCAGATGTACGCGGACATCTTCGACTGCTCGGCGCGGTCCAGGTCCTTGTCGCGCTTGATGCGGGCGATCACCATCACGGGGACGATCACACCGAGCAGCGTCAGCGGGACCAGGATCCAGTTCAGGGTGTAGTTGCCGGTGAAGCCGACCACGGCGTACGCGACGACGGCGACGCCCGCCCACAGGGCGGCCTTGCGCAGGGTCGAGGACTTCTCCTCGGCCGACAGCGGCTTGGGGACGACGCTGGAGCGCGCGTCCAGGTGACGGCTGCCCAGCAGGAACTGCGCCACGCCGAGACCCATGCCGAGCGCGGCCAGCGCGAAGCCCAGGTGCCAGTTGACGCTCTCGCCGATGGTGCCGATGATCAGCGGCGCGGCGAAGGCACCCAGGTTGATGCCCATGTAGAAGACGGTGAAGCCGCCGTCCCGGCGCGGGTCGTCCGGGCCCTGGTAGAGCTGGCCCACCATCGTGGAGATGTTGGCCTTCAGCAGACCGGAGCCGATCGCGACGAGGCCGAGCCCCGCGTAGAAGGTGCCCGAGGACGGCAGGGCCAGCGTCAGGTGGCCCAGCATGATGATGCCGCCGGCGACGGCGACGGTCTTGCGGGGGCCCCACACGCGGTCGCCGAACCAGCCGCCCGGCATCGTGAGCAGGTACACCAGCGAGAGGTACACCGAGTAGATCGCGGTCGCGGTGCCCGCGCCCAGACCCAGGCCGCCCGGCGCGACGAGGTACAGCGGGAGCAGAGCCCTCATGCCGTAGTAGGAGAACCGCTCCCACATCTCGGTCATGAAGAGAGTGGCCAGTCCGCGGGGGTGGCCGAAGAAGGTCTTCTCGGACCCGGGGGTGCCCGGAGTGACCGAGTCCTTCGTCAGGCTGGACGCCATGGTCGTTCCTTGCTGGTCGGGACGCGTCGCGCGAGCGGGTACGCGCCCGGTGGGGGGCGGCCGGCACCGGCGGGTCGTACCGTCCGCCCCACGCCCGGGGGAGGCCGCCCCGGATCGCGGGGCGGTGGACGGCGACCACCGGGATCCACGCCCGCGCCGCGCGTCCACGCGCGGCCGGGCCCGGCCACAGGTCATTCCTTCCGGGGCCGGCGGAAAACCGGCCCGCACACAAAAGAGACCCTCGGCGTCACTGCGGCCAAAGGTCCCCGTGGTGCAACAGGCGTTGATTCACCATACGACAGGACACTGCCGGATATGGAAGGACTTGAGAGATGGATCACAGGTTTCAGTGGAACCGTGATCACCCATTCGAAGGTCTCCTTCAGGATCGCACCCCACACTCTCAGGTCCGTACCAGCCTCCGCGGAGGTGAGAATCGGGTGAGCGGGAGGTAAGGACCGGGCTCGGCGATCACACCCCGGGCCCCGCCGCGGCGGGACTACCATCACTGCCATGACCCGTGTACTGCTCGCCGAGGACGACGCGTCCATCTCGGAGCCGCTGGCCCGTGCCCTGCGCCGGGAGGGCTACGAAGTCGAGGTGCGTGAGGACGGCCCCGGCGCACTCGACGCCGGAATGCAGGGGGGCGTCGACCTGGTGGTGCTGGACCTCGGACTGCCCGGCATGGACGGCCTGGAGGTCGCCCGCCGGCTGCGCTCCGAGGGGCACACGGTTCCGCTGCTGATCCTGACCGCGCGCGCCGACGAGGTGGACACGGTCGTCGGCCTCGACGCGGGCGCCGACGACTACGTCACCAAGCCGTTCCGCCTCGCCGAGCTGCTCGCCCGGGTCCGGGCCCTGCTGCGGCGCGGTGCCGCCGAACCCCAGCAGCCGCCCGCCACCCACGGGGTGCGCATCGACGTCGAGTCGCACCGGGCGTGGATGGGCGACGAGGAGCTCCAGCTCACCGCCAAGGAGTTCGACCTGCTGCGGGTCCTGGTGCGGGACGCGGGCCGGGTCGTCACCCGCGACCAGCTGATGCGCGAGGTCTGGGACACCACCTGGTGGTCCTCCACCAAGACCCTCGACATGCACATCTCCTGGCTGCGCAAGAAGCTCGGCGACGACGCGGCCAACCCCCGCTACATCGCGACCGTGCGCGGCGTGGGCTTCCGTTTCGAGAAGAGCTGAACCCCCGCCGGGGTTCGCCAGTGGGTAAGAGGACATGCGCCGCCGTCTGATCCAGTCCACGCTCGCCGTGGTGCTCGTCGTGATCGCCGTCTTCGGCGTCTCCCTGGTGATCGTCGAGACCCGCACGATCAGCGAGAGCGCCCAGGAGCGCGTGGAGTCCGAGGCGGTGCGGCTGGCCAGCATCGTCGACAGCCGGCTGATCGTCGAGGACCAGGTCACCGCCGAGATCCTCAGCGACCAGGTCACCGAGGACCGGTACGCCGTCGTCCGGATCCCCGGCAAGGCGCCCATCGAGGTCGGCAGCAAGCCGGACGGCGACGTCATCAGCGCCTCGGCACCGGGGGAGGAGGGCGAGACCGTCACCGTCCAGGAGCCGCGCTCCTCGGTGACCCGCGAGGTCGCCCGCACCCTGCTGATCATCGGTCTGGTGGCGCTGCTCGCGGTGATCGCGGCGGTGCTGCTGGCGATCCGCCAGGCCAGCCGCCTCGCCTCCCCGCTGACCGACCTCGCGGAGACCGCCGAACGGCTCGGGTCCGGCGACCCGCGCCCCCGCCACCGCCGCTACGGAGTCCCCGAGCTGGACCGGGTCGCGGACGTGCTGGACCGCTCCGCCGAGCGCATCGCGCGGATGCTGACCGCCGAGCGGCGCCTGGCCGCCGACGCCTCCCACCAGCTGCGCACCCCCCTGACCGCCCTGTCCATGCGCCTGGAGGAGATCACCCTCACCGACGACCCGGAGACGGTGAAGGAGGAGGCCACGATCGCGCTGGCGCAGGTGGAGCGGCTGACGGACGTGGTGGAGCGGCTGCTGACCAACTCCCGCGACCCGCGCACCGGCTCCGCGGTCACCTTCGACCTCGACGAGGTCATCCAGCAGCAGCTCGCCGAGTGGCGGCCCGCGTACCGCAGCGCCGGCCGCGCGATCGTCACCTCGGGCAAGCGCCACCTGCGGGCGGTGGGCACGCCGGGCGCGGTCGCCCAGGTGCTGGCGGCACTGATCGAGAACTCGCTGATGCACGGCGGCGGCACGGTCGCCCTGCGCACCCGGGTCACCGGCAACCAGGTCGTCGTCGAGGTCACCGACGAGGGGCCCGGCGTCCCCGCCGACCTGGGCTCACGGATCTTCGAACGGGCGATCAGCGGCCACAACTCCACCGGCATCGGCCTCGCCGTCGCCCGGGACCTCGCGGAGGCGGACGGCGGCCGCCTGGAGATGCTCCAGGCCAAACCGGCCGTCTTCGGCCTGTTCCTCTCCCGCACGCCCCCGGAGAAGTCCCGGGACGACGACACCCGCCAGACGATCCGCTGACGGCTGACCGCCCTCACCGCCGCCCGCCGGTTACGGCACGCGCTGCCTCGGGCGCCGTCCGCCGCCCCCGGTGACCGGACCGGACCCCGCCGCCGGTTCGCGCACCGGCAGCGCGCGGAACACCCACGAGCGGTAGGACCAGAAGCGGAACAGGGTCGCCACGCCGATGCCGAGGAACTTGAAGACGTTGCTCTGCAGCGGGCTGTCCCAGCCGAAGCCGTACGTCGCCGTGTAGAGCACGCCGTTCTCGATGACCAGGCCGATCGCGCTGAACAGCAGGAAGAGCGACATCTCCCGGGTGCGCCGGGACTTGTCGCGGTCCCGGTAGGTGAAGTAGCGGAAGCCGACGTAGTTGAAGATGATCGCCACGACGGTCGCGATGACGCTCGCCCGGACCACCTGGAGGTCGGTCGTCTGCCGGACCAGGTTGAAGACGCCCAGGTTGACCAGCACGCCGGCCCCGCCCACCGCGCCGAACTTGGCGAGTTCCCGGCAGAGTCGTCGGAGTCTGGACGAACCGCGTTCCATCGCCTGCGGGCTCCTGTCCGTCGGTTGCGTCAACGCAGCCATGCTAACCACCCCTCCGCGCGATCTTCCTGCGGACGAGGGCCACGGCCGCAGACCGTCCGGAAAGAGGCCGGTAAACCGGCCACTGTGGCTCGGCCGATACCCTGGGGGCGTGACGTTCCCCGTAGTCGGCATGGTCGGCGGTGGCCAGCTCGCTCGTATGACACACGAGGCGGGCATCCCGCTCGGCATCAGGTTCAAGCTTCTCAGTGACACTCCGCAGGATTCCGCGGCGCAGGTCGTCGGCGATGTCGTCATCGGCGACTACCGCGACCTGGACACGCTGCGCGAGTTCGCGCGTGGCTGTGACGTGATCACCTTCGATCACGAGCACGTGCCCACCGAGCACCTCAGGGCCCTGGAGGCGGACGGCATCCCCGTCCGGCCGGGCCCCGACGCGCTGGTGCACGCCCAGGACAAGGGCGTGATGCGCGCGCGGCTCGACGCGATCGGCGTGCCGTGCCCGCGGCACCGCATCGTCGCGGACCCGCAGGACGTGGCGGCCTTCGCCGCCGAGGGGGAGGGCTTCCCGGTCGTCCTCAAGACCGTCCGCGGCGGCTACGACGGCAAGGGCGTGTGGGTCGTCGACTCCGTCGAGGAGGCCGCCGAGCCGTTCAAGGCCGGCGTCCCGGTCCTCGCCGAGGAGAAGGTCGACTACGTTCGCGAGCTGGCCGCCAACGTCGTGCGCTCCCCGCACGGCCAGGCCGTCGCCTACCCGGTGGTGGAGTCGCGGCAGGTCGGCGGCGTCTGCGACACGGTGATCGCGCCCGCCCCCGGCCTCGACGACGCCCTCGCCCTCAAGGCCGAGCAGATGGCGCTGAGCATCGCCAAGGAGCTCGGCGTCGTCGGCCACCTCGCGGTGGAGCTGTTCCAGACCCGCGACGGCCGCATCCTCGTCAACGAACTCGCGATGCGCCCGCATAACTCCGGCCACTGGAGCCAGGACGGCGCGATCACCTCGCAGTTCGCCAACCACGTCCGCGCCGTCCTCGACCTCCCGCTCGGCGACCCCCGCCCGCGCGCGAAGTGGACGGTCATGGTCAACGTCCTCGGCGGCGACTACCCGGACATGTACTCGGCGTACCTGCACTGCATGGCCCGCGACCCCCAGCTGAAGATCCACATGTACGGCAAGGACGTGAAGCCCGGCCGCAAGGTCGGACACGTCAACACCTACGGCGACGACCTGGACGACGTGCTGGAGCGCGCCCGTCACGCAGCCGGATACCTGAGAGGCACGATCACCGAATGAGCCCTGCCCACCCGGCGCCCGACCACCACCCCTCCACGAGCGCCGACGCGCGCCCCTTCCCCTCGGTGGGCATCGTCATGGGGTCGGACTCCGACTGGCCCGTCATGGAGGCGGCGGCGAAGGCCCTCGACGAGTTCGAGATCGCCTACGAGGTGGACGTCGTCTCCGCGCACCGCATGCCCCGCGAGATGATCGCGTACGGCGAGCAGGCCGCGGACCGGGGACTGAAGGTGATCATCGCGGGCGCGGGCGGCGCCGCCCACCTGCCCGGCATGCTCGCCTCCGTCACCCCGCTGCCGGTCATCGGCGTCCCCGTGCCGCTGAAGTACCTCGACGGCATGGACTCCCTGCTGTCCATCGTGCAGATGCCGGCCGGTGTCCCCGTCGCCACCGTCTCCGTCGCCGGGGCGCGCAACGCCGGTCTGCTCGCGGCCCGCATCCTCGCCGCCCACGACGAGGAACTCCTCGGCCGCATGCGGGAGTTCCAGCAGGACCTGAACGACCAGGCCACCGAGAAGGGCAAGCGGCTCCGCTCCAAGGTCGAGGGCTCCGCGGCCGGATTCGGTTTCGCCAAGTGACCGGGGCGACGTCCGCGGACCGGGCCCGGGAGCTGCTGCGCGAGTTCCCCGTCGTCGACGGGCACAACGACCTGCCCTGGGCCCTGCGCGAGCAGGTCCGCTACGACCTCGACGCCCGTGACATCGCCGCCGACCAGGGCGCCCACCTGCACACCGACATCCCCCGGCTGCGGGCCGGCGGCGTCGGCGCGCAGTACTGGTCGGTGTACGTCCGCGCGGACCTGCCGGGCGCGGTGACGGCGACGCTGGAGCAGATCGACTGCGTACGGCGGCTGATCGACCGGCACCCGGCGGACCTGCGGGCCGCGCTCACCGCCGCCGACATGGAGGCGGCGCGCGCCGAGCGGCGGATCGCCTCGCTGATGGGCGCCGAGGGCGGCCACTCCATCGACAACTCCCTCGCCACCCTGCGCGCCCTGTACGCGCTCGGCGTGCGCTACATGACGCTCACCCACAACGACAACGTGGCGTGGGCGGACTCGGCGACCGACGAGCCCGGCGTCGGCGGCCTGTCGGCGTTCGGCCGGGAGGTCGTGCGGGAGATGAACCGCGAGGGCATGCTCGTCGACCTGTCGCACGTGGCGGCGACGACGATGCGGGACGCGCTGGACACCTCCGCCGCGCCGGTGATCTTCTCGCACTCGTCCTCCCGCGCCGTGTGCGACCACCCGCGCAACATCCCCGACGACGTCCTGGAGCGGCTGCCCGCCAACGGCGGCGTGGCGATGGTGACGTTCGTGCCGAAGTTCGTGCTCCAGGCCGCCGTCGACTGGACGGCCGCGGCCGACGAGAACATGCGCGCCCACGGCTTCCACCACCTCGACACCACCGCCGAGGGCATGAAGGTGCACCGCGCCTTCGAGGAGGCCCACCCGCGTCCCGTTGCCACGGTCGCCACCGTCGCCGACCACCTCGACCACATGCGCGAGGTCGCCGGCGTCGACCACCTCGGCATCGGCGGGGACTACGACGGCACCGCGTTCACCCCCGACGGCCTGAGCGACGTCTCCGCCTACCCGAACCTGATCGCCGAACTGCTCGACCGCGGCTGGTCGACGGCCGACCTGGCCAAGCTGACCTGGCAGAACGCGGTCCGGGTGCTGCGCGCGGCGGAGGACGTCTCCCGGGACCTGCGGGCGACCCGGGCGCCCTCCCACGCCACCCTGGAGTCGCTCGACGGCTGACCCGCGCCGACGGGCGGCCGGACGGGCACGTCGCCGCGCCGTACCCCCGAACGCCGCGTCCACCAGGAAGGACTCGGGGGCGGCGTGCGACGGTGGCCGTATCGCGATCACGCACCCAGGTCACGACGTACGGAGCCCGTTATGGCCGATCTCCAGGACGACCTGCACCCCGCCGCCGAGGTCGGCCGGGCCGACGAGCCCACCTCGCCGTACCCGGCGGAGGCGGTGGTCGTCGCCCCGGAGGAGTACGAGCCCGTCTCCGACCCGGACGACGCCCCGCTGACCCGCGCCCGCGCCGTCCTCGCCGCCCACCCCGTCGCCGACGGCTACAGCGGGCTGCCCTGGGCGCTGCGCCGGCTGCCCTGGTACGACCTCGACCTGGGCGAGAGCGCCGTCGACGCGGACCTGCCGCGGCTGCGGAAGGGACAGGTCGGCGCGGTGTTCTGGTCGCTGCACCTGCCCGAGGGGCCCGACGGCGACCGGGCCGTCGGCGCCACCCTGGAGCAGCTGGACCTGGCTAAGGCGGTGGTCGCCGCCCACCCGGAGGGACTGCGCCCGGCCCGCACCGCCGGGGAGACCGCCGACGCCCGCAACTGCGGCCGGGTCGCGGTGCTGTTCGGGCCCGCCGGAGCCGCCGCCCTCGGCGACTCGCTGAGCGTCCTGCGCTCCCTGTACGCCCTCGGCCTGCGCGTGCTCACCCTGACCGGCGCCACCTGGGCGGGACCCACCGGGCTGACCCGGTTCGGCGAGGAGGTGGTCCGCGAGATGAACCGGACCGGCATGATCGCCGACCTCTCGTACGCCTCCACCCCGACGATCCGCCGTGTCCTCACCGTCTCCAAGGCGCCGGTGCTGTTCAGCCGCTCCGGCGCCCGCGCCCTGCGCCCCCACCCGGCCAACCTCCCCGACGACCTGCTCACCGAGGTGGGCCGGGCCAGGGGCCTGTGCATGGTGCCGCTCACCGCCGAGCAGGCCGGCCCGACCGTCCGCGACGTCGCCGAGCACCTCGACCACATCCGCGCCCTCGCCGGGCCGGACTGCGTCGGCCTGTCCGGCACCTACGACACCGGCAGCGCCCACCCGCAGGAACTCGCCGACACCTCCTGCTACCCGAGGCTGGTCGCCGAGCTGCTGCGGCGCGGCTGGGACGAGTCCGAGGTGGCCCTGCTGACCTGGGGCAACGTCCAGCGGGTGCTGCGCGGCGCGCACTTCACCGCCCTGACGGCCCAGCAGCGCAGGCCCCCTTCGACGGCGACCATCACCGACCTGGACGGCTGACCCGCCGGACCGGCGCGCGGTCCGCCGTCAGGGCTGCTCGATCCGGCACAGGCAGAACGGATGCCCGGCCGGGTCGGCGTACACCCGGAAGTCCTTCGTCTCGTAGTCCTCCCGGTCCAGCACCCGGGCCCCCAGCGCCAGCACCTTCTCCTCGGCCGCGTCGACCTCCTCCCACGTCCCCCCGGCGTCGAAGTCGAGGTGGAACTGCTGGGAACCGTGGTCCGCGCGCGGCCAGTCGGGCGGGGTGTGTCCCTCCGCCCGCTGGAAGGCCAGCCGCGGGCCCGCGGGGATCTGGAGCACCACCCAGTCCGGGTCCTCCTCCTCGGGGACGCCACCGCCCACGGCCGCGTAGAAGACGGCCAGCTCCCGCGGGTCGGGGCAGTCGACGACGACGGAACGCAGACGGGCCACGGCGGCCATGCAATCCTCCCGGGGTCAGCAGGCACACAGGCAGAACGGGTGCCCGGCCGGGTCGGCGTAAACCCGGAAGGTCCGCGAGCGGTCCTCCGCGTCCAGCGGCCGCGCGCCGAGCGCCAGCACCTCCTTCTCGGCCGCGTCCAGGTCCTCGACGGTCAGGTCCAGGTGGAACTGCTGCGAGCGGTCGGCCGCCGGCCACCGCGGCGGTACGTACCCGGGGGCCGCCTGGAAGGCGATGACCGGGCCGCCGGGCACCTTGAGGTCCACCCAGTCGTCGTCCCCCTCCAGCGCGCCGCCCACGATCCCGGCGTAGAAACCGGCCAGCGCACGCGGGTCGGGGCAGTCCAGCACGACGGCGCCCACCTTGGCCATGGACATGGTCTCCTCCTAGAAGTCCGACAGCGTTACCCGTAGAGCCGGGTAACCGGTAACAGTTACCGTATGCTGCCCCACAGGAGGTAACGCCGCAAGGGGAATCGCGGAGTGCGGGAGGTACCGTCCAGGCATGAGTGAGAGATCGGCCCCGCCCGGTGCGCTGACCCTGGTCCAGGCCCTGGTCAACACGCTGGACGTCGAGACGGGCGGCGACGCGCTGGACACCGCCGAGGGCCGCGCGCCCTTCGGGCTCACCGAGGACACCGTCGACTCGGCCCGCGAACTGCGCGAGTCCCTGCGCGCGGCCCTGCTCGCCCACGCGGGCCACCCCCCGCACCGCGCGGTCACCCCCCTCGGCGACCTGCTCGCGCGGGCGCCCCTGGTGGTCACCGTCGACACCGCCGACGGCTCGGCCGCCCTCACCCCCGTCGACGACGGGCCGCTGCTCTCCCGCGTGGCCGCCGCCGTGGCCGAAGCGGTCACGGCGGGCACCTGGAACCGGCTGAAGGCCTGCGAGGCCGCCGACTGCCACTGGGCGTACTACGACCGCAGCCCCGCCGGCCGCGGACGCTGGTGCTCCATGCGGGTGTGCGGCGCCCGCGCGAAGATGCGCCGCTACCGGGCGAAGGAGGCGTAGCGCCGGTACGGCGGCTCAGGCCGCGGACGCGGGGCGGGGTGCCGTGGGGCTCCCGCGAACCGGTCCGCCGGACGGGGCCTGGCCGGCCCGTCGTCGCGCCCGGTGGGGCAGAATGCGGCGGGACGCCGGTTCGGCCGACTGAGCCTCGGCCGAACCGGCGTCGGACGTCGCCGCGGGGGTGTGTTCCTCAGGCGCCGGGGCGCCCCATCGCGCGGTAGCGCCAGCCGGCCCGCCGCCACGCCTGCGCGTCCAGCGCGTTCCGCCCGTCCAGCACCAGCCGGTCCGTCACGACCTCGCCCAGCTCCGCCGGGTCCAGCTCGCGGAACTCCCGCCACTCCGTCAGGTGCAGGACGACGTCCGCGCCGCGCACCGCCTCCAGCGCCGAGTCGGCGTACCCGAGGGTCGGGAAGATGCGGCGGGCGTTGTCCATGCCCTTCGGGTCGTACACCGTGACCTGGCCGCCCTGGAGGTGGATCTGCCCGGCCACGTTCAGCGCCGGCGAGTCGCGGACGTCGTCCGAGTCCGGCTTGAAGGTCGCGCCGAGCACCGCCACCCGCCTGCCCAGGAACGGCCCGCCGCCCAGCGCCTGCCGGGTCAGCTCCACCATCCGGCCGCGCTGGCGCATGTTGATCGAGTCGATCTCCCGCAGGAAGGTCAGCGCCTGGTCCGCGCCCAGCTCACCGGCGCGGGCCATGAACGCCCGGATGTCCTTCGGCAGACAGCCGCCGCCGAAGCCGATCCCGGCCCGCAGGAACTTCGCGCCGATCCGGTCGTCGTGGCCGATGGCCTCCGCCAGCTTCGCCACGTCCCCGCCGGTGGCCTCGCACAGCTCCGCCATCGCGTTGATGAACGAGATCTTGGTGGCCAGGAAGGAGTTCGCGGAGGTCTTCACCAGCTCCGCGGTCGGGAAGTCGGTCACCAGGAACGGCGAGCCCTCCTCGACCGGCGTGGCGTACACCTCCCGCAGCAGCTTCTCCGCCCGCTCGCCGCGCACGCCCACCACGATCCGGTCCGGGTGCAGCGTGTCCTGGACGGCGAAGCCCTCGCGCAGGAACTCCGGGTTCCACGCCAGCTCCGCGTCCTCCCCGGCCGGGGCGTGCTCGGCCAGGTAGGCGGCCAGCCGCTCGGCCGAGCCGACCGGCACCGTCGACTTGCCGACGACCAGCGCGGGGCCCTTCAGGTGCGGGGCGAGCGAGGCGATCGCGGAGTCGACGTACGACATGTCGCAGGCGTACTCGCCGTGCCGCTGCGGGGTGTTCACGCACACGAAGTGCACATCGCCGAACTCCCCGACCTCGGCCCAGTCCATGGTGAACCGCAGCCGCCCGGTCGACCCCTCGATCCCCGCGACGTGCCGCCGCAGCAGCTCGTCCAGCCCCGGCTCGTACATCGGGACCTCACCGCGCCGGAGCATGTCGATCTTCTCCGGTACGACGTCCAGGCCCAGCACCTCGAACCCCAGCTCGGCCATGGCCGCCGCGTGGGTCGCGCCGAGATAACCGGTGCCGATCACGGTGATCTTGAGGGCCATGGGTGCTCCAGGGGTCTACGGCGAGCAGTGCGGGCCCGAGCATATCCGGGGCGCGTGCCAGGCCCCCGCCCGGTGGCCCGGCCGCTGTCGTCAAGCTCACCTATCCACGACCGCGGGCGAAGCCCTAACATTTGAGTTACTTAACGGTAGTTAGCGTGACCAGCATCGCAGCGTTTTGGAGCGTGAGACACCTTGGCCGGATCGGCTGACTTCGACCTGTACCGCCCGTCCGAGGAGCACGACATGCTCCGTGACGCCGTCCGCTCGCTGGCCGAGGCGAAGATCGCGCCGTACGCCGCCGCGGTGGACGAGGAGGCCCGCTTCCCCCGCGAGGCCCTCACCGCGCTGGTGGCCAACGACCTGCACGCCGTCCACGTGCCGGAGGAGTTCGGCGGCGCCGGCGCCGACGCGCTCGCCACGGTGATCGTGATCGAGGAGGTGGCCCGCGTCTGCGCGTCCTCCTCCCTCATCCCGGCCGTGAACAAGCTGGGCTCGCTGCCGGTGATCCTCTCCGGTTCCGAGGCGCTGAAGAAGAAGTACCTGGGCCCGCTCGCCAAGGGCGACGCGATGTTCTCGTACTGCCTGTCCGAGCCGGACGCCGGCTCCGACGCGGCCGGCATGAAGACCCGCGCGGTCCGCGACGGCGACAGCTACGTCCTCAACGGCGTGAAGCGCTGGATCACCAACGCGGGCGAGTCCGAGTTCTACACGGTGATGGCCGTCACCGACCCGGAGAAGCGCTCCAAGGGCATCTCCGCCTTCGTGGTGGAGAAGTCCGACGAGGGCGTCTCCTTCGGCGCCCCGGAGAAGAAGCTCGGCATCAAGGGATCCCCGACCCGCGAGGTCTACCTCGACAACGTCCGCATCCCCGCCGACCGCATGATCGGCGAGGAGGGCACCGGCTTCGCCACCGCGATGAAGACGCTGGACCACACCCGCATCACCATCGCCGCGCAGGCCCTCGGCATCGCCCAGGGCGCCCTCGACTACGCCAAGGGCTACGTGAAGGAGCGCAAGCAGTTCGGCAAGCCGATCGCCGACTTCCAGGGCATCCAGTTCATGCTCGCCGACATGGCCATGAAGATCGAGGCCGCCCGCCAGCTCACGTACGCCGCCGCGGCGAAGTCCGAGCGCGGCGACAGCGACCTCACCTTCCAGGGCGCCGCCGCCAAGTGCTTCGCCTCCGACGTCGCCATGGAGGTCACCACGGACGCCGTCCAGCTCCTCGGCGGCTACGGCTACACCCGCGACTACCCGGTCGAGCGCATGATGCGCGACGCGAAGATCACACAAATTTATGAGGGCACGAACCAGGTCCAGCGGATCGTGATGGCGCGCAACCTGCCGTAACCCCGGTGGACCGAGACCGGAGGGTGCCCGGCGCCGGGCACCCTCCGGCCGTCATCCCCCGCGCGGGGATCCGGTGTCCGCCGGGTCAGCCGCAGTGGTCGTCGTAGTCGATCTGCAGGTAGTTGGAGTCGACCGCGCCGCCCCAGTCGACACAGGAGCCCGCGGCGTACTTGTAGATGGGCCCGGCGTAGTAGCTGTAGTAGCCGTCGTCGCGCTCGCTGGAGTTCCACACGGCGTCGTTTCTGGAGAGGCGCAGGGCGGCCTGCATGTACAGCGACGTGCCCGGGTAATTGCTGACGGTCACCACGCAGTTGTAGCCGGTGGAGCCGTTGTACGTGAGGTACACGGTCCCGTCGCCGACGTTCTTGGAGTCGATCACGCTGTACCCGGATCCGCAGCCACCGTTGTAGGCGGCGGCGGCCGCCGACGGCGCCGCCTGCGCGGTTCCCGTGGCGACCACCATTCCGGTGACCGTGGTGCCGAGCAGTGCGGCCACGGCGCCAAGTCGCTTACGGACATTCATGGTTGACCTCCATTGATTGCTGACCGGGGATGATCATTCCCTCGCGCGGCAATCCGAGAAACAGGCCGATATGTGAGCTGCGACATAGTGGCCGGTGGTGGTCTTGGGGCGGGGGGCGTAGGACGGAGGGACGGGGGCCGACCGCCGGTCCTCGCCGCCTCCCCGGGAGGAACCATGACCCAGCAGCAGCCCACGACCATGGAGCCGATGAGCAAGGAGACGCAGGACTGCGTCAACGCCTGCATGTCCTGCCACGGAGTGTGCGAGGAGACCATGAGCTCCTGTCTGCAGATGGGCGGCCAGGCCCAGATGCGGATCATGCGGGCGCTCATGGACTGCGCGGAGATGACCCGCATGTGCGCCGACATGATGATGCGCCGCTCGCCGCTGGCCAACGAGATGTGCATGATGTGCGCGCAGGCCTGCGACCTGTGCGCCGAGGCGTGCATGTCCCTGCCGGACGACGACCGGATGACGCGCTGCGCCGAGTCCTGCCGCCGCTGCTCCGAGACGTGCCGCGCCATGGCGGGCGCCACGATGTGACGCACCCGCCGGCACGACGGAGGGGCGCCCCGCGGCGGGACGCCCCTGCGCCGGGGTCGGGTCTCAGTTGCCGGAGACGGTGACCTTCTCGTCGTTCTTCAGCTGCTCGACCAGCTGCTTCACCTTCGGCATGTCCCACTGCAGGTTGCCGTTGCCGGCGCTGCCCGCGATCGGCATGTTCATCGACTTGCCCTCGCCGCCGCTGACGCCCTTCATCGCCCAGAACATCCCGGCCAGGTCGAACAGCCCCATGTCCTGGTCGACGACCAGGGAGTCCAGGCCCGCGCCCATCGTCGGGTACAGCTTGAAGGGGTTGAGGACGGTGCCCGGGGTGGCCACCTGGTTGGCGAGCGCGGACAGGAACTTCTGCTGGTTCTTCGTGCGGTCCAGGTCGGAGCCGGCCAGCGCGTACCGGGTGCGGACGAAGGCGAGGGCCTCCTCGCCGTTCAGCGTCTGCTTGCCCTTCTTGAAGTCCGCGCCGGACTTGGTGTCCTTGATGTCCTGCGGGATGTCCATCTCCACCCCGCCGACCGCGTCCACGATGCTCGCGAAGCCGCCGAAGCCGATCTCCACGTAGTGGTCGATGTGCAGACCGGTGTTGAACTCCACCGTCCGCACCAGCAGCGTGGGGCCGTCGATGGAGTACGCGGCGTTCAGCTTGTTCGCGCCCATGGCGGGCCTGGACTTGCCCGACTCCGAGCCCTTGAACTCCGGGATCGTGACGTTGGAGTCACGGGGGAGGGAGATCAGGGTCGGGCCGTTGTCGCCGGTGTGCAGGATCATCATCGAGTCGGTGCGCTTGCCCTCGGCGGACCCGGTGTGCAGCTTCTTCTTGTCCTCGTCGGACATGCCCTCGCGGCTGTCGGAGCCGACGATCAGGTAGTTGGTGCCCTCGCCCTTCTCGGGCCGGTCGACGACCGTGGAGAGGTCGACGTCGCGGTTGAGCTTGGAGTCGGCCCAGAAGTACGTGCCGACGGTCGTCACGACCAGCACGGTGACGACGGTGATCGCCGTCCACTTGATGCGGCGGCGCCAGTCCGGCGCCGGACGCGGACCGGGTCCGGGCCCGCCGCCCGGCCCGCCGGGTCCGCCACCGCCGGGCCTGCCGTAGACCTGGCCGGTGTTGTAGCCGCTGTCGTAACCGTCGGAGCCGCCGTGGCCCTGGCCGTCCACGTACGACGGCTGCTGCGGCACACCGCCGTACGCGCCCTGCCCGGCAGGGGCCGCCGGACCACGGCGGACCTGCCGCATGACACGGGCGCCCTCGGGCTGCGCGCTCCCGCTCCCGCGTCCGTAGCGTCCGCCGCGGTTGTCGTCGGACCTTGCCTCGGGCCAATCAGTCATGGGAGACAGTGTGCAGGTCCGGGCCGTGCGCCATGCAAGGGTCGTCGGAAAATCACAGCGCCGCTGTTGCGAAGCTGACACAAATCCCACCGATGTGACCTCGGCATAAGGTGGAGGCCATGACAGACCAGGCCCCAGCCGCACAGACGGAGACTCCGGACATCCCGGGCAAGCCCACCTCGGCGTCCCGTACGACCCTCAGCCACATCATGACCCACAACGACACCAACCTCCTCGGGACGGTGCACGGCGGGGTGATCATGAAGCTGGTCGACGACGCGGCGGGAGCCGTCGCCGGACGGCACTCCGGAGGGCCGGCCGTCACCGCCTCCATGGACGAGATGGCCTTCCTGGAGCCGGTCCGTGTCGGTGACCTGGTCCATGTGAAGGCCCAGGTCAACTGGACCGGGCGGACCTCCATGGAGGTCGGGGTGCGGGTGCTGGCCGAGCGCTGGAACGAGTCCACGCCGTCTACCCAGGTCGGCTCGGCGTACCTCGTGTTCGCCGCCGTCGACGCCGACGGCAAGCCGCGCCGGGTGCCGCCGGTCATACCGGAGACCGAGCGGGACGAGCGCCGCCGCCAGGAGGCGCAGATCCGCCGCGCCCACCGGCTGGCCCGCCGCCGCGCGATCATGGAGCTGCGGGAGAAGCGGGCGGCGGAGGGGTTCGAGGACTGACCGCTCCCCGGCTCAGGAGCACCCCACCTCGTCGCCCCGCACCACCCCGAACTCGTCCTGGCCCGGATCCTGCGCCCGCACCTTGCGGACCTTCTCGAAGTCGGCGCCCGCGATCACCTTCAGCGTGGCGCCCTGGCCCTCGACCGCGCGCAGTTCGCTGCCCGGCAGGGCCGCCGCCAGGGACCGCGCGGAGCGGTCCCAGCGCGGGTCGTGGACGACGACCGTCCGCCGCACGTCCCGGTCGGCCGCGTTGGCCGGGGCCCGGGTGGTGTCGAAGCCGGTCGCCGCCAGCGCCGCGTCCACGCGCCGGCCGAGACCGGCCGTGCGGGTCCCGTTCTCCACCTGGACCCGGATCCGCCGGGGGTCGACCGGCACGCGCCGCGCCGCGTCGGGCGCGTGCCGCACGGCGAGCGGCTGGTCCCGGCGCAGCGCCTCGAAGATCCGCTCGGACTTCTCGGTGTCCCACTTCAGGGTCGAGCCGACGCCCTTGACGGCATGCCCCATCTCCGCGATCGGCACCGTCGTGAACTCGGAGGAGGAGGGAGAGAAGTCCCGCATCGCCCGGCCGAGGTCGAGCAGTTCGTCGGTGCCGAAGCCCTTGTCCGCGCGGACCGAGCCGAGCACCGCCCGGGTCACGTCCCGGAACTTCATCGGGTTCAGCAGGATCCCGGACGAGGTGGTCCGGTCCACCAGCGCCGCCATGAAGTGCTGCTGGCGCTTCATCCGGCTGAGGTCGGAGGCGCCGTCCACGTACCGGGCCCGGACGTACTGCAGGGCCTGGCCGCCGCGGAGGGTGTGCCGGCCGGCCGGCAGGTCCAGGCCGGTGCGGCTGTCCTTCATCCGGCGGTCGGTGCAGATCTCCACGCCGCCGACCACGTCCACGGTCTTCATGAAGCTGGCGAAGTCGACCTCCAGGTAGTGGTCGATCTTCACCCGGGTCATCTTCTCGACCGTGCGCACGGTCAGCCGCGGCCCGCCCTCCGCGTACGCCGCGTTGAGTTTCAGGGGGTGCCCCCGGTGCTGCTCCCCGCTCACCCGGTCGGTGTGCGGAGGTGTCTCGGCGTAGGAGTCGCGGGGCAGGCTGACCACGCTGGCGCGGTCCCGGTCCTCCGAGATGTGCACGATCATGATCGTGTCGGTGCAGTGGCAGGGGGCGCCGCCGAGCCGGTACCTCTCCCGCTCCTCCCGGCCGATCCTCTCCCGGCCGTCGGTGCCGACGAGCAGGATGTTCGTGCCGTGCCCGGCCTCGGGACGGTTCTTCATGTCGCGGAACGGGTCGACCCGGGCGATGTCCTCGTCGAGCCCGGTGAGCACCGCGTGACCGATCCCGGCGGAGGCGAGCACCACGACCGAGAGCGTGGTGACGGTGCGCATGGCCCAGCGCGGCTTCCGGCGCGCGGGCGGGCGCGGGCCCCTGCGGGGCGGCCGCGGGGTCTGCTGCGGTGCGGTGCGGGGCCGGGGGGACCGCGGCGGCGTGGACAAGGGGACACCTCCGGACGACGGCCGTGCGAGCGATCGTGAGCACCGTAGGCCGATAGGATCTGCGGCCCGGCGCAGCGCCCCCGGCGCGCGCACCGGTGTCCCCCGTTCGCGGTAACGTGAGCGCTCTATGAACGCCAATCCCGACGTGCAGCTCCCCGCCGTTTCCGTGATCATGCCGGTCCTCAACGAGGAGAGGCATCTGCGCGGCGCGGTCCGCGCGATCCTCGCCCAGGAGTACGCCGGCGAGATGGAGGTCGTGATCGCCCTCGGTCCCTCCACGGACCGCACGGACGAGATCGCCGCCGAGCTCGTGGCCGAGGACCCGCGGGTGCACACCGTGCCCAACCCGACCGGCCGCACCCCGGCCGCCCTCAACGCGGCGATCAAGGCCTCGCGCCACCCGGTCGTGGTCCGCGTCGACGGGCACGGGATGCTCTCCCCGAACTACATCGCCACCGCCGTGCGGCTCCTGGAGGAGACCGGCGCGCAGAACGTCGGCGGCATCATGCACGCCGAGGGCGAGAACGACTGGGAGCACGCGGTCGCCGCCGCGATGACCTCGAAGATCGGCGTGGGCAACGCCGCCTTCCACACCGGCGGCCAGGCCGGCCCCGCCGAGACCGTCTACCTCGGCGTCTTCCGGCGCGAGGCGCTGGAGCGGCAGGGCGGCTACAACGTGGAGTTCATCCGCGCCCAGGACTGGGAGCTGAACTTCCGCATCCGTGAGGCGGGCGGGCTGATCTGGTTCTCGCCCGAGCTGAAGGTGTCGTACCGCCCCCGGCCGAGCGTGCGCGCGCTGGCCAAGCAGTACAAGGACTACGGCCGTTGGCGGCACGTGGTGGCCCGCTACCACTCCGGCTCCATCAACCTGCGCTATCTCGCCCCGCCGGCCGCCGTGTGCGCGATCGCCGCCGGGATCGTGGCCGGCGCGGTGCTCACGCCGTGGGGCTTCGTGGTCCCCGGCGGTTACCTCGCGGCGATCGTGCTGGGCTCCATACCCGCCGGCAAGGGGCAGCCGCTGAAGGCGCGGCTGCGGATCCCGGTGGCGCTGGCCACCATGCACATGTCGTGGGGCTGGGGCTTCCTGACCAGTCCGCGCTCGCTGGCGAAGAAGGTCATCGCCTCCCGGCGCCCCGCCGTCCACGCGGACGCGCCCGCCGCCTGACACCGCGGTCACCAGGGCCTCTCCCGGCCGGGGAGAGGCCCTTCGCGTTCACCAGGTGTAGTCGGGGTCGACGTGCATGCACGCCTTGTCGTCGGCCCCGTTGAGCGCCTGCGCCGACTCGGGGGTGGTGTTGTCCTCCTCGGGCGCCTCGTACTCCGTGCCCTCGCGCCAGTCGGCGCCCACGACGAGGGTGACGCCGGACACCTCGGTGGACCGCTTCACCGAGTCCGCCGGGATGCCCAGGGCCTCGGCGACGCGCCGGGCGTCGCCCTCCAGGTCGGCGCTCGGGTAGTGCACCACCGTCCGCTCCTCGCTGAGGGCGCTGGTGGTGTCGGCGGTCGTCGAGGTGAAGCCCTTCTCCTCCAGCGCCCCGGCCACGACGGTGGCCCGGCCGGAGGCGGCGGCGAGGGTGTCGGTGCGGGTGCCGTTGCGGACCTGGACGGCGATCTCGGCGTCCGCGGCGGCCGGGTCGGACGGGGCCTTCTTCTCGGCCTTCGCCGGCGCGGCGTCCTTGCCGTCGAGGGCGATGTCCTCGCGCACCAGACGGAACAGCTTCTCGGCGTCCTCGGTCGGCTCCACCCGTGCGCCCACGTAGCGGTTGGGCATCGTGGTCATGGTGATGCGCTCCGGCTTCACCGCGCGCAGCTCGGAGCTGAGGTCGTAGAGCTTCTTGACGGTGTCGAGCCCGGGGTCGACGGTGAGCGCCTCGGTGGCCTTCTCGGCCAGCCTGCGCAGCTTGTTGGGGCTGCTCAGGGTGGCGTTCGCCCGCAACTGCCGGACCAGGGAGTTCATGTACATGTGCTGCGCCTCGGCGCGGGCGAGGTCGCTGCCGTCCTTGAAGCCGTAGCGCGTGCGCAGCCACTGCAGGGCCTGCTCGCCCTTGATCGGGTGAGTGCCCTTGCGCAGTTTCAGCCCGGAGCCGTGCCCCCGGCTGTCGCGCGAGTGGATGTTCGCGTCGACGCACACCGGCACTCCGCCGACCGCGTCCGCCATGGACACCACGCCCGCGAAGTCGACCATGACGAAGTGGTCGATGTGGATGCCGGTGAGCTCCTGCCAGGTGGCCACGGTGCAGCCGGGACCGCCGTGTCCGAGGCTCTGGTTGGTCATCGTGCGCCCGTTGCTCGCCGGGTACACCGTCCCGTCGTCGGGGTCGGTGCACTTGGGGATCTCGACCAGGGTGTCGCGCGGCATGCTGATCACGGACATGTTGGACCGGTCGGCGGACAGGTGCACCAGCATCTGCACGTCGGCGAGCGGGGTGGAGCCGAACGTCTCGCGGGCGCCGCCGAGTTGCTGGTTCTCCTCGGTGTCCCGCGCGTCGGAGCCGATGAGCAGGATGTTCAGCGGGGTCTGCCCGGCCGCGTTCGGCGTCGGCTCGGCGACCTTGGTGTCGCCCAGGTTCAGGGGGTCCTTCTTGATGTTGCCGTTCAGCTGCCGGTAGTAGAGGTAACCCGCCCCGGCGGCGCCGATTATGAGCAGCGCGAGCACCGCCGCCGACCACTTGAGCAACCGGCGTGCGCGGCGCGGGCGGGGGCTGCCGGCGCCGTCGGACGGGGCCTCCTCCGGAGCGGCGTCCTCACGCTCGTCGTCACGGAGCGTCTCCCGCGTGGCGTCCTGCGTCACTGCCCCCGTCCTGACCACCCCTGGCAACTCCTCGCCTCGTCCACGCAGGCCTGTCCTGCGTCCTGTTAGACGCACGAGGCGCCCGTCAGTTGCCCTCCGAACGGCACCGACTTGGACACGGTGCGGGGGCCAGGGCAACCGTCCCGCGGACCGGCCGCAGACCCCTGCCGTGTCCCCGTCCGCGCCCTCTCCGCGCACACACCGCGCACACCGCGCACACCGCGCACGCACCGTCCGGCGCCGCCGTCGCGCCCCTCACGGCACGGAACGGGCCCGTCCGCGCCCCCAAGGGGACGCGGCGGGCCCGTCAGGTCACTTGGCGCACTCGACCTTGTCCGCCGTGGACTTCTCGACGTCGTCGGGCGCCTTGTCCGGCGGCGTGAGCGAGACGCCGGCGCCCTTGAAGTCCTTGCCGAGGGTCAGTGAGATCGCGGGCAGGCCCTGGGCGTTGGTGACGCTCTCGCCGGGCTTCATCGCCGACCCGGACAGCCCCAGGATGTCGGCGAGGCGGCGGGCCTGGGCGGCCTGGTCGGGGGCGTACTCGAGCGTGGTCTTGCTCAGTTCCGCGGGCGCGTTGCCCGCGTTCTCGGACTTGTCGACGCCCTGTTCGACCTGGAGCCAGCTGAGTGTCTCCTGGGCGCTGCCGCCGGGCGCGCCGCCGTTGAGGATGCGGACGCGGACCTCGGAGGCCGGTGCCTTCTCGCCCTTCAGCCGGGCGGCGACCTCGGCCTTCTCCTTCTTCTTCTGCTGCTTGACCTCGGTGAACGACACGTCGTTGCGGATCAGGTCGAAGACCTTGGGGGCCTCGGCCTCGTTGAGGACGACGGTCGCCTTCACCGTCTCCGCGGGGTTGTCGCGCACCGGCACGGTGGTGAACGACAGGTTCTTGACGTTGAGTTTGCCCAGTTCCAGGCCGAGGTCCTTGAGCTTGCCGATGCTGTCCAGCTGGGAGTCGACGGTGAGCGCCTCGGTGCCCGCCTCGGCGAGTTTGATCATCTTCGAGGGGCTGGTGAGGGTGTCGTTCGACTTCAGTTTGCGCATCAGCGCGCTCAGGAACTGCTGCTGGAGTTCGATCCGGCTCAGGTCGCCGCCCGTGCCCACCGAGTGCCGGGTGCGCACGAACGCCAGCGCCTCCTCGCCCTCGATGGTGTGCGTGCCCTTGGACAGCTTCAGGTGGGAGTCCGGGTCGTCGATGTCCTTCGCCAGACACACCTCGACGCCGCCGACCGCCGAGGTCAGCGTCTTGACGGCGTTGAAGTCGGCCACCATGAAGTTGTCCGGCTTGATCCCGGTCAGCTCCGTCACGGTCCGCATGGTGCAGCTCGGCGTGCGGCCGCTCTGGCCGAGGCTGGTGTTGAAACGGACGCCGGAGGAGCCCGGGATCACCTTCTGGCTGCCGTCCTCCTGCTGCGTCGGGCAGTCGGGGATGTCGACTATCAGGTCGCGCGGGATGCTCAGCGCGGTCGCGTTGGAGCGGTCCCTGGAGACGTGCAGCAGGATCGTGGTGTCGGCGTGCCCGGCACTGCCCGCGTCGCCGTAGCCGTCGTTGCCCGCGCCGGTGCGCTTGTCGGTGCCGATCACCAGGATGTTGATCGCCTTGTCCTTGCTGAAGCCGCCGGTGCTGGCGCCGTCGTCCGGGACGGAGGTGATGTTGTCGTTCAGGTGCTCCAGGTACAGGTAGCCGCCCACGCCGGTGGCGAGCACCACGAACGCCATGGTGCCGCCGGCCCACAGCAGGACCTTCTTCGCCTTCGGCTTCTTCGCCGGCCGGCGCCCGCGCCGTCCCGGCGGCTCCTCCGGCGGCGCGCCGCGGCGTCTGCGCTGCGGCGGGACCTCCCGGCCGGGCTTCTCGCGCTCCCGCGTCCCGCGGCCGGTCGGCTCGGCCGAACGGCCCGGTGCCGCCGACCGGCCGCGCGCGGCGCCCCCGCGCGCGGAACGTCCGGCACGCCGCGGTCCGGGGACCGGCGACTGCGGTGCGGAAGTGCTCAGTCGCAGTTCGTATTCACCAGTGTCCGGATTGAGTACCCACTGGTCTGCGGGGTCGATGTTCTCCCCCCGCCCACGGCCTTGCGCGTCCACGGTCGCTCGAATCCTCCGTCGGGGCCACGCGGCGCCTTTCCCCTCCCAAGGCGCTCGGGTCTCGGTCACACAGTGCGGGATCTCAGGACGGGCCTGAAGGAACGGACGCACCGGAGCGCTCACACTAACGGTCCTGATCGACCCCGGGCGACGCCGGTGACGAATTCCACGTCCTCACAAGGGGCAATCCGCCCATTTCCCTGGACGAGAGTTCGTACTCCTGGAGTTGGTTTGGTGCAGGTTTTACGCGCAGGTGTCCTCGGCGGCCGTGTTCCCCGAGAACGTCGGGGCCGGAGAGGCCGTCCCGGGCGTCTTCCCCGATTCCTTTTCCGTGGCCTTTTCGTCACCGTCCGTGTCGACCGCCACGGGTGCGTCCCTGCGCAACCGCTCGAACAGTTTCTCCGCCGCGGGCTGCGCGAGCTGGTCCCGATTGGCGTTTCCGGCGTACGGCTCGCGCGGGACGGTCAGGAATTGCACGCCTTCCGTGGGGATCTGCCGCAGCCCGCGCACGAGGTCGTACAGGCCCCGCAGGCTGGCCAGCCCCGGGTCGGTCGTGAGCGAGGAGGTGGCCGCGTCCAGAACGGGATACAGCTTCACCGGATTCAGCAGAACGTCATTGCTGCGCACCTTGTTCACGAGGGCGCCGAGGAACCGCTGCTGCCGTTCCATACGACTGGTGTCACTGCCGTCGCCGATGCTCTTGCGGGCGCGGACATAACCGAGCGCCTGCTCCCCGCTCAGCGTCACCCGGCCCGCCGACAGCCTCAGTTCGGCGGCCTCGTCGTCAATGGGCTCGCGCAGGCACACCTCGACGCCGTCCACCGCGTCGACCATGTCCTTGAAACCGTCGAAGTCGACGACGACATGGTGGTCGACGCGAATGTCCGTGAGTTTCTCGACGGTGCGGATGGTGCAGGCGGAACCGCCCACCTCGAAAGCGGAGTTGAACATCGTGAACACGGGTTCGGAACGTGATCCGTCCGGACGGCGACAACCGGGTACGTCCACCATCAGGTCCCGGGGTATGGACACCGCGGTGGCACTGCGCCGGCCCGCCGACAGGTGCAGCAGGATCACGGTGTCCGACCGCTGCGTCCCCGGGTCCCGCCCGTAGCGCCGGTTCTCCTGGCCCGAGCGCGAGTCGGACCCGATCAGCAGGATGTTCCGGGCGTCCTTGACGAGGGCCGTGGGCCGCTCCTTCTCGAACCGCGCGAGTTCGGCCGCCGCCGCCTCGTCCGGGGTGATGTTCCCCTCCAGCTTCATGTACACCGCCCACCCCGCCCCCGCGGCCGCGACGACGACGACGGCGACCGCGAGCGCCGTACCGCGCGCCCAGCGCCGCCTGCGCCGGGCCCGCCCCCGCCCGCTCGCCGAGGACCCCGCCACCGCGAGAGGTGTGCCTTCGGTGTCGCTCATGACCGGGTCCACCCCCTCACTGCGTACGGGACCGGGACGGCGTACGGGCGCGTCGGCGCACGGGGGCGGCCGAGGTCCCCGTACGGACGGGAGCGTGCGGCGCGGCACGGGGCGTGTGCCGTCGCTACGACGATGACCCGGGAGGGCGCCGGGCGGCGGGTGGTGCTGCGCCGAACGGGGGAGGGGGCGGAGTGGACGGGTGGGACCGGGCCCGGCCCGGTTTGCTCCGCGGGGTGCGGCGTCCGCTAGCGGGCGATGACCGTCACGCGCTCGCTGTCCACCCGCTTGTCCAGCGCGTCGTCCGCGAGGCGGTCCAGGTTCCGGCACAGCACCACGGAGCCGCCGGTCGCCAGCGGACCGTACAGTCCCGTGTTCAGACCTTCCCAGGTGTCGAACGGCAGCCCGGACAGGATCCGCGAGCCCGGCCCGGTCAGCCCGAGCTCCGCCGCCTCCGCGCGGGCCCGCTCGACCACCTCCGCCCCGGTGAACTCCCGTCCCGCCACGATCAGCGCCGGCTCCTCGGCGTCCACGGGCGCGTACGGCACGAACCGGTCGCCCTGTCCCGGCACCTCGACGGCGTAGTCGGCGAAGCCCTCCGGCGGCTGCGGGAAACGCCCGCCGAGGGGGCGCAGCGCCAGCGCGACCCGGGGGCCCGAGCAGGCCCGCGCCGCCTCCAGCGACTCCGGCTCCGGGCCGCTCACCACCACGTCCGCCGCCGCCGGGTCCCCGGCCACATCCGCGACCACGCCCACCGACGCGCACGCCAGCAGCCAGACCGCCGTCTGCCAGTGCGCGGGCAGCAGCAGCGCCACCCGGTCGCCGGGCTCGACGGACAGCTCGTCCTGGAGGAGGTTGGCGGTCTTGGCCACCCAATTGGCGAAGGTCGCCACGGACAATTCGACGCGTTCGCCCGTGGCGTCGTCGTAGAAGGTCACCAGAGGGCGTCCCGGGTCCGCGGCCAGCGCGGAACTCAGCAGGTCGGCAGGGGTGCGGTCGGTCGCGTTCACCCGCGCAAGCGTACGCGGGCCGGTCCGCGCGCACCGCCCGTGCGGGGCACCGGTTCGGGGGAACGGGGTCCGACAGTCCGTCAACTCCCCGATGGACAGATTTGTCTGACCATGTCCAAAGTCAGGGGTATGCGTGGAATCCTTGCTTCCTCAATCGGTGTCACCTGCGCCGCCGCCCTCGCCCTCCCGCTCGCTCCGCCCGCCACCGCTGCGGCCGCGAGAACGGCCCCGACGGCAGAAGCGGCCACGCGCGCGGCGGTGACGGCCCAGCCCGACGTCCCCGGCAGCACCCAGTCGCTGCCGCTGCGGACCCTCACCCGCGACCGCGCCTCCGGCGCCGCGGTCCTCGGCCTCGCCCCCCGGGCGGTACGGCACTTCTCGCTCCTCGGCGTCGTCTGGGACGACCCCGCCGCCGAACTCCACGGCCGCGTCCAGGTCCGCACCCGGGCGGCCGGCACCGGCACCTGGACCGGCTGGCGGGACGTCGAGACCCACTACGCCGACCACGCGGCCGATCCGGGCACCCCGGAAGCGGCCTCGGGCCGGGTACGCGGAGCCACGGCACCCCTGTGGGTGGGGGAGTCCGACGGGGTGGAGATCCGGGTCCAACCGGAGCCCGGGGAACCGGGGACCGGGGCGCCTTCGGGTGACGGGTCCTCGGTGGACGGGCCCTCGGCCGGTGCGGTTTCGGGTGACGGGTCGTCCGCCGGTGCGGTTTCGGGCGGCGGCGGGTCCTCGGTGGACGGGTCCTCGGCTGGTGCGGGCTCGGGTGACGGCTCGTCCGCCGGTGCGGTTTCGGGCGGTGGCGGGTCCTCCACCGGTGCCGTTTCGGGTGACGGCCCTTCGGGTGACGGTGCCTCGGCCGGGGCCTCCTCCGGCGACGACCCCTCGGCTCTGCCCTCCGGGCTGCGGCTCGATCTCATCGACCCCGGGACGGCCGCCCCGCCCCCGGGTGAGGCCACCGGAGCGGCTGCCGGACAGCCCACCGGCGAGGACGCCGAGGTCCCCCGCACCGGTGCGATGAGCGCCGAGGCGACCGCCGCCTCCGCGGCCAACGCCCCCCTCGCACCGCTCGGCGCCACCGAGATCCCGGCGCTGACCGGCGAACAGACCCGGCAGGAACTGCTCGCCCTGCGCGGGCCCGAGCTGACCGAGCAGCAGCGGGCCAGGCCGTACATCGGGCCGCGCCCCGCCATCGTCACCCGGGGCGGCTGGGGAGCGGACGAGAGCCTGCGGGAGAAGCAGTTCGTGTACACCGGCAAGGTCAAGGCGGCCTTCGTGCACCACACCGCCTCCGGCAACAACTACTCCTGCGCGCAGGCCCCTTCGCTGATCCGCGGGTTCTACCGCTACCACGTCAGGAGCCTGGGCTGGCGGGACATCGGCTACAACTTCCTCGTCGACAGGTGCGGCAGGATCTACGAGGGCCGGGCCGGGGGCGTGGCGAAGCCGGTCAAGGGCGCCCACACCTTCGGGTTCAACACCGACACCACCGGCATCGCCGTGATCGGCTCCTACGACTCCAAGAAGCCGTCGTCCTCCGCGGTGAAGGCCATCGCCCGGCTCACCGCCTGGAAACTCGGACTGCACGGCATGAATCCACGCGCCAAGACATATCTGAAGTCCGGTGGTGGCAATCTCTACCGAAAAGGTAAGAAGGTACGACTGAACGTGATCTCCGGTCACCGGGACGGGTTCAACACCGCGTGCCCAGGGGGGAAGCTCTACCGCAAGCTCGGCACCGCCCGTTCCACCGCGGCCCGTTACCAGGGCCGCTGAGGCGGTCCGGGCGTCCCTTCCTGCCGGAGACACCGCCGTCGCACGCGCTGTGGAACGGTCTGCATACACTGGCCGGCCGAAAGACAGTTCGGCCGGTCCCGGCAGGAAGCAGAGACGACAGGTGACAGAAGCGATCCTCCTGGTCGGCGGCAAGGGCACGCGACTGCGCCCGCTCACGGTGCACACACCGAAGCCCATGGTTCCGGCGGCCGGGGTGCCCTTCCTCACGCACCAGCTGGCGAGAGCGAGAGCCGCGGGCGTCGAACACATCGTCATGGCCACGTCCTACCTGGCCGAGGTCTTCGAGCCGTACTTCGGCGACGGGGCGGCCCTGGGCCTGCACATCGAGTACGTGACGGAGGAGGAGCCGCTCGGTACGGGCGGCGCGATCCGCAACGTCGCGTCCCGGCTGCACTCGGGGCCGGACGAACCGGTACTGATCTTCAACGGGGACATCCTGACCGGGCTGGACATCCGGGCGCTGGTGCGCACGCACGAGACGACCGGCGCGGACGTCTCGCTGCACCTGACGAAGGTGACGGATCCGCGCGCCTACGGGCTGGTCCCCACGGACGGGACGGGGAGGGTGCTGGCGTTCCTGGAGAAGCCGCAGACGCCGGAGGAGATCGTCACCGACCAGATCAACGCGGGGGCGTACGTCTTCCGCCGGTCGTTGATCGACACGATCCCGACGGGCCGGCCGGTGTCGGTGGAGCGGGAGACCTTCCCGGAGCTGCTGTCGGCCGGGGCCCATCTCCAGGGCATGGTCGACTCCACGTACTGGCTGGACCTGGGCACTCCCGCGGCGTTCGTGCGGGGCTCGGCGGACCTGGTGCTCGGCCGGGCGCCGTCGCCGGCCGTGCCGGGGCGCTGCGGTGACCGGCTGGTGCTGCCGACGGCGACCGTGGCGCCCGACGCGAAGCTCGCGGGCGGGACGGTGGTGGGCGAGGGCGCGTTCGTGGCGGAGGGCGCGCGCGTCTTCGGCAGCACGATCCTGCCCGGGGCGGTCATCGAGCCGGGCGCGGTCGTCACCGACTCGCTGATCGGCACGCGGGCGCGGGTGGGCGAACGGTCGGTCCTCACCGGCACGGTGATAGGCGACGGCGCGGTCATCGGAGCCGGCAACGAACTCCGCGAGGGTGTCCGCGTGTGGTGCGACGCGCGGATTCCGGCGGGGGCGGTTCGCTTCTCCTCGGATCAGTAGGGGGCTGCCTGCGGCGCGGGTGCGGGTTCTCGCCCGCGGCGCAGGGTGCGGTGCGGTGGGGTGCGCGCAGCGCCTGCGGCCGGTGGACGGGGCGGGGCGGGGGTGTGCGTCCCCGGTCCGTCCCCGGCCCGGCGCGGAATCCGGCGGCCGGGTGCTCTCAGAACCGTCCGATGTCACCGTGCGGCATGCGCGGTGCCCGGCGTTCCGGTACGCGTCCGCTCAGCAGGATGAGCCGCGCGGCGCGGTGCCGCTGACCGGCGTACGGCTCCAGGAGCGACAGCATGGCGGCGTCGTCCGCGTGCCGGTCCCCCGCCAGCGCGAACCCCACGATCCCCGGCAGGTGCAGATCGCCCACGGTCACCGCGTCCGCGGCCCCGTGACTGCGCTGCACCGTCTCCGCCGACGTCCACGGCCCGATCCCCGACACCAGCTCCAGCCGCTGCCGCGCGGCCGCCGGGGGCATGGCCACCGCTTCCTCCAGCCGTGCGGCGACCCGTACGGCCCGCAGGATGGTCGACGCCCGCTTGTCGTCGACGCCGGCCCGGTGCCACTCCCAGGACGGGATCAGGGCCCAGGTGCGCGGAGCCGGCATCACCGACATCCGCTCCGGTGCGGGACCGGGCGCCGGCTCCCCGTACGCGCGCACCAGCAGCCGCCACGCCCGGTAGGCGTCGCCGGTGGTGACCTTCTGCTCCAGGACCGACGGGATCAGCGACTCCAGCACCAGCCCCGTACGGGTCAGCCGCAGACCGGGCCTGCGGTGACGGGTGAGGGCCAGCAGCCTGTGCCGGGGGACGAAGGCGGACGGGTCGTCGGCCGCGCCGAGCAGCTCCGGCAGCCGGTCCAGGAGCCAGTCGGCGCCCGGACCCCAGGCCTCACCCCGGACCTCACCGGCCCGCTGCGTGACCCGGAGCGTGCCCGGGCCCGCCGGTGTCAGGCTGGCCCGCCACACGGAGCCGTCCGGCAGCGCCCGGAACGTCGGATCGCCGGGGCCGCGCCGCAGCGGCCCGAGCACCAGGCCGAGGTCCAGCGGGCCGTCCGGCGTCCAGTCCCGCACCCGGGCCGGCGCCTGGCGGGGCACGCCGACGGACCCGCCGCGCACGGTCGTACGCGTCGGGCGGGGAGCGAAACGTCCTGCCACGGCAAGTCCCAGGGTGGAGCGGATGGGCTCCTACGAGGGTAGGGCCGGCTCACCGCACCTCGATGAACGCCCCCGGGTCCCGCTCCGGCCGCGGACGCGGGTCCTCGGCGGGATGGCCCACCGCCACCGCGCCCATGGGGTCCCAGTGCGCGGGCAGGTCCAGGACCTCCCGGACCACGTCACGGCAGAACATGGTCGACGACACCCAGGCCGAGCCCAGCCGCTCCCCGGCCAGGGCGACCAGGAGGTTCTGCACGCCCGCGCCCGCGGCGACCACGAACATCTCCCGCTCCGCGCCGTCCCGCCGCGCGTCCCCGTAGGTGTGCGAGCCGTCCATCACCAGGCAGGGCACGACCAGGTAGGGCGCATTGCGCAGGACGTCGCCGCGGCGGACCCGCCGGGCGACGGACTCCTCCGTCCTGCCGTCGCGGCGCAGGTCCGCGATCCAGGCGTCGCGCATCGCGTCCAGGAGGCGGGTGCGGGCCGCGGGGGACTCCAGCAGGACGAAACGCCACGGCGTGGTGTGGTGGGGGGCCGGTGCCGTCACGGCCGCCGCCACCGCGCGGCGCACCGCGCCCGGGTCGACCGGCTCGTCGGTGAAGGCCCGCACCGTACGGCGCTGGGTCACCGCCTGGCGCACGGCCTCGGAGGTGCCGAGGCGGAACATGTCGTCGCGGGCGCCGCGGACCAGGGCCCGCGCGCCCTCGCCGTCGTCGGGCGCCACCACGTGGGGCAGCCCGCGGACGACGGCCACCGGGAGGCCGGACGCCTTGCCCTTGACCAGGTCGCCCGCCGCGGCCAGTTCGTCGGCCGTGGCGACGACCGTGGCGGCGAGCGGATTGCCGTACGCGTCGGTGCCGCCGCGCAGGTCGTCCAGGACGCGGACGCCCGCCGCGCCGATTGCGACGTCCGTCAGGCCCGAGCGCCAGGGCCGGCCGGAGGTGTCGGTGACGATCACGCCGACCTCGACGCCGAGGGCGTCGCGCAGGCCGTCGCGGATCGCCCGCGCGGAGGCGTCCGGGTCCTCGGGCAGCAGCAGGACCGTGCCCGCCGGGGTGTTGGAGGCGTCGACGCCGGCCGCGGCCATGACCAGGCCCTGCCGGTTCTCGACGATGCGCAGGGTGCCGCGCCGGGCCACCACGCGGACCGTCTCCGCGTCGATCGCGGCCTCCCGGTCGGCCGCCTCGACGACGCGGCCCTCCGCCTTGGAGACGATCTTCGAGGTGACCAGGAGGACGTCGCCGTCGGCCAGGCCCGGTCCGGTGGCGGCGATCAGCTTGGCCAGGTCGTCGCCCGGGCGGACCTCGGGCAGGCCGGCCACGGCCCACACCCGGTAACCGGGCGCGGGGTGCGCCTCCCTCATACCGCCCGCACCTCCTCCGCCAGCGCCAGTGCCTCCCGCGCCATCCGCGCGGACGCCTCGACGTCGGTCATCATCAGCGGCACGGCCCGGCAGCGGATCCCGGCGGCCTCGACGCGCTCCACACAACCCGCGTCGACGGTGTCGACCAGCCAGCCGTCCAGCAGGCCCGAGCCGTAGTGCTCGGCCACCGCGGCCGCCGTGGACTCCACGCCCACGGCCGCGAGCACCTTGTCGGCCATGCCGCGCACGGGCGCGTCCCCGACGATCGGCGACAGGCCGACCACCGGCACGCCCGCGTCGGCGATCGCCTCACGGATGCCCGGCACGGCGAGGATCGTGCCGACGGAGACCACGGGGTTGGAGGGCGGGAAGAGGATCACGTCGGCCCCGGCGATCGCCTCCAGGACGCCCGGGGCCGGCTTCGCCTGCTCCGCGCCGACCGGCACGACCGCCTCGGCCGGCACCGAGGCCCGCAGCCGCACCCAGTACTCCTGGAAGTGGACCGCCTTGCGCTCGCCGGACCCCTCGGCGGAGCCGCTGTCGGGCAACGTGACCGCCACGTGCGTCTCCACGCGGTCGTCGGTCATCGGGATCAGGCGCACGCCCGGCTGCCAGCGGTCGCACAGCGCCTCGGTCACCGCGCTCAGCGGATATCCGGCACCGAGCATCTGCGTCCGCACGATGTGCGTGGCGAAGTCCCGGTCGCCGAGCCCGAACCACTCCGGGCCGACGCCGTAGGCCGCGAGCTCCTCCTTGACGCGGAAGGTCTCGTCGGTCCGCCCCCAGCCCTGCTCCTCGTTGATGCCGCCGCCAAGGGTGTACATCACCGTGTCGAGGTCCGGGCAGACCTTCAGCCCGAAGAGGTGGATGTCGTCCCCGGTGTTGCCGATGACGGTGATGTCCGCGTCCGGCACGGCCCGCTTCAGACCGCGCAGGAAACGGGCACCGCCGATGCCGCCTGCCAGAACCACAATGCGCATGGGGCCATCCTCGCAGGCGGCTACGACATCACGTCAGGCAGTCACCGGGCCCGGCACCGCGCGCGCCTCGCAGTGCGGGGTGTGCATCGGCATCTCGGTCAGGCCCGGGTAGTAGATGTGCAGGCTGACGGCGGGCTCCAGCGCGTCGTTGACGACCTCGTGCACATAGCCCGGCGCGAAGACGCGCTGCGCGCCCGCCGTCAGCGCGCGGGTGCCGCGGGCGGTGTGCTCGGTCAGGGTGCCGTCGAGGACGGTGAGCACGCCGGAGGAGGGGCCGTGGTCGTGCTGTCCGCTGCCCTGGCCGGGCACCCAGGACAGCAGCCACACCTCGTATCCGGGCCCGGTGCGCAGCCGGTGGTACCAGCGGCTGGTGGCGTCGTAGCGCACGAGGTGCTCCCACTGGGAGCGGTCGGCGGCGACGGAACGGGCGAGGCCGGCGAACTCGGCCACGGTGGCCGGGTGCTCGCGCGGCGCCTGGAGCAGGTGCGGGACTTCGAGGATGTCGCCGGCGATCTGGAGGTCGCTGTCGCTGTTCATGGGGTGCGGAGTTCCTTGGCGGAGAAGCGGTGGGGGTGGGGTGTCGCGTCGCGTGCGCCCGGGTCGCGGGCCTGCGGCGAGGGATGCCCTGGTGGAGCGAAGGAAGGTGCCCTGATGGAGCGAGGGGAACTGCGTCCGGGTCGCGGACGACCCGGTGGCGGCCGGAGCGCGTGGGCTCAACAGCCGGAACAGCGACAGCTACAGCGAGCGCGGGCAGCACCGAGGAACCCGGCGGAGCGGGTCGAGGTGAGTGCCGAATTCGCGAGCATGCCCACAAGGACAGCGGTTCACTCCGCCACTGTCAACTCGACGCCCGATATGTAGGACATGGTTCACCTCATCCGGTTCTTCTCGTAGGCGAAAGGTTTGCTCAGTCGTTTCCCGGGACACAAGGTGCGCACGGCCGGGCGCCGCGCGTGCCGTTGCGATCTCGTGATGCGACTGTGATCCGGTTCGCTTCGGCGCGGGTGTCGCAACGGGATCGATCTCGTGGGCGTCTTCCCCGTAGAGGCTCTGCGGGGGGCCGGAAGCCCTCGTGGGTCCCCTCCGCGTGTCAAGGTTTAGGGTGATTTGAACACTTAACGCTTGGCCTTGGTTCCGCAGAGTGAATAAGGGGCTCAATAGCAGATCTCGGCTTGACTCGCCCGGAGCAGCACACTTGTAATTTCACTCGTGTCGTTCAGCCGGGATCGGTAACGGCTACATCACGGGGACGCGAAAGACGGACGAGGGGCGCACATGACCGAGCTGGTGCAGCAACTGCTGGTCGACGACGCGGACGAGGAGCTCGGCTGGCAGGAGCGCGCGCTGTGCGCCCAGACCGACCCCGAGTCCTTCTTCCCCGAGAAGGGCGGCTCGACCCGCGAGGCCAAGAAGGTCTGCCTCGCCTGCGAGGTCCGCTCCGAGTGCCTCGAATACGCCCTCGCCAACGACGAGCGCTTCGGCATCTGGGGCGGCCTGTCCGAGCGGGAGCGCCGCCGGCTGAAGAAGGCCGCCGTCTGACACGGCGCCACATCACCGCCGTACGCGCGTCATCTCCGCACAGCGGACACCGAGGACACACGCACGTCACCACGTACATACGGAACTCACGGCCCGTCGCGGGTGGACCATCCACCGGCGACGGGCCGTTCCGTCCGGTCACCGCCCCCACCGAGGCGCTCCGCGCCGCCCCGTTTCATCTGCCGATAGTGTGGTCGCTCGTCCGAGACGCCCCGCTGCCCCCACCGGGCGCGGGCGTCCCCCACAGTCCACCGAACCGGGGCCCGTACCTCGATGTCCGTGCACAGCCACACCGCAGCCCGGCAAGACCTCGCTGCCACCGCAGGGTTTGACCCCGCCCGCCCGCCCGAGTTCCCGCGTCACGTGGTGACCGCGGTCCTCGTCTCCCACGACGGTGCCCGCTGGCTGCCCGACGCGCTCGCCGGGCTGCTCGGCCAGGAGCGCCCCGTCCAGTTCGCCATGGGCGCCGACACCGGAAGCGCGGACGACTCCGCCCGGCTGGTCACCGACGCCCTCGGCGACGACCGCGTGCTGCACCTCGCCCGGCGCACCGGCTTCGGCCAGGCCGTCGAGGAGTGCAACCGCAGCGCCCCGCACCTCACGCCGGACGACCTGCCGTACCTGAAGCGGCCGAGCGGCTGGGACCCGGTCACCCGCAGCTGGCGCGACGACGCCTACGACCTGCCCGAACTCCCGCACGGCGAACCGGTGCAGTGGCTGTGGCTGCTGCACGACGACTGCGCCCCCGAACCCGACGCGCTGGCCCAGCTGCTGCGCGTCGTGGAGAACGAGTACGAACTCGGCCGCGACGACGTGGCCGTCGTCGGCCCCAAACTCCGCGGCTGGTACGACCGCAGGCAGCTCCTCGAGGTCGGCGTCTCCATCGCCAACTCCGGCCGCCGCTGGACCGGACTGGACCGCCGCGAACAGGACCAGGGCCAGCACGACCACGTGCGGTCCGTCCTGTCGGTGTCCACCGCCGGCATGCTGGTCCGCCGCGACGTCTTCGACCGGCTCGGCGGCTTCGACCGCCACCTGCCCCTGATGCGCGACGACGTCGACCTGTGCTGGCGCGCGCACTCGGCCGGACACCGGGTCCTGATCGCCCCCGAGGCGGTCGTCCGGCACGCCGAGGCCGCCTCCCGGGAACGCCGCACCGTCGACTGCGTGGGCCGCACCTCCGCCTCCCCGCACAAGGTGGACAAGGCGGGCGCCGTCTACGCCCTGCTCGTCAACAGCCGTACCGCGGTGCTGCCCTGGGTACTGCTGCGCGTCGTCCTCGGCACCCTGCTGCGCACCCTCGCCTACCTCGTCGGCAAGGTCCCCGGGCAGGCCGTCGACGAGATCCGCGGCCTCGTGGGCACCCTGCTGTGGCCCGAACGGATCCTCGCCGGACGCCGCCACCGCGGCAGCCCGCAGATCGACAAGGGCGAACTGCGGCAGCTGTTCCCGCCGCCCGGCGCGACCGTCCGCGTCACCGTGGAACAGATCGCGAGCAACCTCGTCGGCCGCTCCGACCCCGAAGCCGCCTCCGGCGCCGGACGCCACGGCAGCGCCACCGAGTCCGGACCCGGCGGCGACGACGCCGACTTCCTCGAGGTCGAACAGTTCGCCCGTCTCAAGCGCATCGCCCGCAAACCCGGCCCGGTGCTCTTCCTGTTGCTGCTGCTCGTCTCGCTCGCGGCCTGCCGGGGACTCCTCGGCGGCGGCGCGCTCGCGGGCGGCGCCCTGCTCCCCGCACCGGCCGACTCGGCCGACCTGTGGGCGCGTTACACCGACGCCTGGCACACCGTGGGCGCCGGCGGCACCGGATCCGCCCCGCCCTACCTCGCGGTGGTGGCCGCCCTCGCCTCCCTGCTCCTCGGCTCCACCGGCCTCGCCGTCACGATCCTGCTGGTCTGCTCGGTCCCGCTGGCCGGGTTCACCGCGTACCTCGCCTCCCGCCCGCTCGTCGAGTCCCGGCTGCTGCGCGCCTGGGCGGCCGTCGCCTACGCCTTCCTGCCCGCCGCGACCGGCGCCCTGGCCGGCGGCCGCATCGGCACCGCCGTCCTCGCCGTCCTGCTGCCGCTGATCGCCCGCGCGGGCATCGCCGCGAGCGGCCTCACCAGCACCTCCGGCACCCGCGGCAGCTGGCGCGCCACCTGGGCGTACGCGCTGCTGCTCACCCTCACCACCGCGTTCACGCCGATCGTGTGGCCCATCGCGCTGGTCCTCGGACTCGGCGTCCTGGCCCTGCGCCGGAGCGACATCCCGGCGTACGGGCTCCGCTTCCTGGCCCAGCTGGGCACCCCCCTGCTGGTCCTCGCCCCCTGGTCGCTGTCCCTCCTGCCGTTCGGCTTCTTCCGGGAGGCCGGCCTGGAGTACGGCCCGTCCGCCGCCTCCGCCCTCGACCTGCTCGGCGCCAGCCCGGGCGGCCCCGGCACCGTCACCGGTCTGCTGCTCATCGGCCTCGTGCTCGCCGCGCTGGCCGCCCTGCTCCGCTCCGAGCGCCGGCCGGCCATCCTCACCGCGTGGGCGGCCGCCCTGGTGGGCCTCGTCTTCGCGGTCCTGTCCAACCACTCCGCCTGGGCCGGCCCCGCGACCCTCGTCTACGGCATCGCCGTCCTGGCCGCCGCCACGCTGGGCGCCGACGGGGCCCGCGCGCGGGTCGCCGAGCAGAGCTTCGGCTGGCGCCAGCCGGTCGCCGCGCTGATCGCCCTCGCCTGCGCCGTCGGTCCGCTGCTCGTCGCCGTCGGCTGGATGCTGCGCGGCGCCGACGGGCCGCTGGAGCGGCGCGACCCGGTCCAGGTGCCCGCCTTCGTCGCCGAGGAGAGCGGCACCCGCGACCAGGCCCGCACCCTCGTCCTCGACAGCGACTCCACCGCCCACGTCGGCTACGTGCTGGTCCGCGGCTCCGGCGCCCGCATGGGCGACGCCGAGACCGCCGAGGTGGACGGCGAGAACGCCCGGCTCGACAAGGTCGTCGCCAACCTGGTCGCCGGCTCCGGCGCCGACCAGGCCGACCAGCTCGGCGGCTTCGCCGTCCGCTACGTCCTCGTCCACCCCGGGGCACCCCGCGAGGTCACCCGCGTCCTGGACGCCACCCCCGGCCTGAGCCGGCTCAGCCAGCAGGCGGGCGGCGCGCTGTGGCGGGTCGACCGGCAGGTCTCCCGCGCGAGCATCGTGCCCGCCGGGGACGGCGACGCCGAGCCGCAGCCCGTCGCCGCGGGCCCGGTCGAGATCCACACCGAGATCCCGAGCGGCACCGAGGGCCGGACCCTCCGCCTCGCCGACACCGCCGCCGACGGCTGGACCGCCACCCTCGACGGCGAGCCGCTGCCCCGCACCACGGTCGACGGCTGGGCCCAGGGCTTCGAACTCCCCGCTTCCGGCGGCACGCTGGACGTCACCTACGACGCCCCGGTCACCCACACCGCCTGGCTGTGGACGCAGGGCCTGCTCGCCGTCGTCCTCGTCGTCATGGCCCTGCCCGGCCGCCGCCGCGACGTCGACGACGACCTGCCGGAGGAAGAGGCCGTCCCGGCCGAGGCCCTGGCCGGCGAGGGCCGCCGCGCCCGCCGCCTGCGCGCCCAGGCCGAGGCCGAGGCGGAACCCGCCCCCGAGGAAGCACCCGCCGAGGAACCCGCCCCCGCCCCCGTCCCGCCCCAGCCCGACTACACGGACTGGCAGCAGACCGGCGACCAGTACCAGCAGCAGCAGTACGCGCAGGACCCCTACCACCAGCAGTACCCGGCGGACCCCTACCAGGGCGGCCAGTACGACCCGTACGCCTACGGCACCCCCCAGCCGCCGTACGACCAGGCGTACCCGCAGGGCTACGACCAGAACTACGCGCAGGGCTACGACGCGCCCTACGACCCCCACGGCACGGGCAGTGAGCGTCCCGACGGGAGCCAGCAGTGAACCGCACCACCCTGTCCCTGATCGCGGGCGCGACCGCGCTCGCCGCCGTCACCGGCTTCGCCGCGGTGTCCGCACCGGACGCCGGGACCACGGACGGGACGGCCGCGGCGTCGGCCCGCCTCCCCGTGGAACGCACGACCCTGCTGTGCCCCCGGCCCAGCGGCTCCGACCTGGCCGAGACGACGTACACGTCCTTCACGCCGCTCACGAAGGGCACGGAGGACACGGGCAAGGCCGTCCTGCGGCCCGCCGCGGAGAAGACCGACGAGAAGGCCGACGAGAAGCCCGACGAGAAGGCCGTGCTGGAACCCGGGGACCCCGGCAAGCCGGTCACCGGGGACACCACCGGTGCCGACGCCCCCGCCCTCGTCGGCACCGCCGAGGGCCGCTTCGCGCCCGGCTGGACCGTGCAGCAGACGACGGAGGTCACCGCCGGCACGGGCCGGGGCCTGCAAGGTGTCGCCTGCACGGCCGCGGACACCGAATTCTGGTTCCCGGGCGCCAGCACCGACCCCGACCGCACCGACTACGTCCACCTGACCAACCCCGACGACTCGGCGGCGGTCGTGGACATCGAGCTCTACGGCGAGGACGGCGCGCTCAAGACGGTGGTGGGGGAGGGCATCACGGTCCCGCCGCACTCCTCCGAGCCGGTCCTGCTGTCCACGCTCACCGAAGAGAAGCAGACCGACGTGACCGCGCACGTGGTGGTCCGCAGCGGCAGGGTCGGCGCGGCCGTCCAGGCCCTGGACGCCGAGGTGGGCGGCGACTGGCTGCCCGCGTCGGCCGACCCCTCGGGCACCCTGGTCCTGCCCGGCATCCCGAAGGACGCCACCGCCGTACGCCTGGTCGCCTTCACCCCGCGTGACGCCGACGTCGACCTCAAGGTGCGCCTCGCCTCCCCGTCGGGCCTGATCACCCCGGCCGGCAACGAGACGCTCCACGTGAAGGGCGGCATGACCTCGGCCGCCGACCTGGGCGACCTCACGCGCGGCGAGGCGGGCTCCCTGGTGCTGACCGCGTCGGACAGCACGGTCCCGGTGGTGGCGGCGGTGCGGGTGCTGCGCGGCGACGCCGGCGAGCAGGAGTCGGCCTTCATCCCGGCCGCCCGCCCCGTCGGCCCCCGCGCGACGTCCGCCGGCAACACCGCCGAGGGCACGACCCTCTCGGTGACCGCCCCAGAAGGCACGGCCACGGTCAAGGTCACCGCCTCCGCGGGCACCGAGGGCGGTACGCCGGCGTCCAAGACGTACACGATCAAGTCCGGCACCACCCAGGACATCGAGGTCCCCGTCCCGGCCGGCGCGAAGGGCACGTACGCCCTCACGCTCGAACCCCGGTCGGGCACCCCCGTCTACGCCTCCCGCACCCTCGGCACGACGTCGGACGGCGTCCCGTTCTTCACCGTCCAGCCGCTCCCGGACGACCGCGGCATGGTGGCCGTACCGGAATCGGAGGAGGACCTCTCGGTCCTGCAGCGGTAGGCAGCGCCCGCGCGGCCCCCGACGGCGCCCGGGGCCGCGTACGGCGCGGAGGGGGCGGGGCGGGGGTGCCCGCCCGCAGCGGCCGGCGCGTCCGCACCCCGCACTTCTCGACCGACCGATTCCGCGCCGGACCGAGGACGGACACCCCCGCCCCGCCCCCGCCCCACCCACGTGCTACGCGCACCGCACCGAACCCGGCGCCGCAGCCAGAGAACCCACAGACCCCCGCGCCGCGCCCCCTCAGTCCTCCCCGTACCGCGGATCCACGGTCTCCGGCGTCAGCCCCAGCAGATCCGCCACCTGCTCGACGACCACCTCGTGCACCAGCGCCGCCCGCTCGTCGCGCCCCTTGGTGCGGATCTCGACCGGCCGCCGGTAGACCACCACCCGCGCCGGACGCCCCTCGCGCGCGGCCACGGTCCCGCCCAGCGGCACCGTCTCGTCGCTCCACCCCGCCCCCGCCGCCCCGTCCAGCCGCGGCACGTCCAGCACGAGGAAGTCGACGTCGGCGAGCTGCGGCCACCGCCGCTCCAGCCGCTCCACGGAGTCCTGCACCAGATCCGCGAACGTCTCCGCGCGACTGGCGGCGAGCGGTACCTGGGGTGGTGCGATCGGGCCGCGCATGCCCCGGCCGTGGCGATCACGGCGTCGGGGCCCGGGGCCGGCGGCACGGGGCGTCACAGGGCTGTCCATCACTGCGAAGCGTAGTCGTCGCGTCGCCGACCCGCCCGACACCCACCCGCCTTGGGGAGAACCCGCGCGGCATGTCACAACATGACCATTCCGGCCAAGCTTGGGCTCGATTCCATATCTCTCCGCGACCGATCACCTCTAGGCAAATGACGGTGTTTGTACCAACTGGTGACCGGAACCAGAACCGCCGCGCCCCTTGGACGTCCACGTCGAACCAGGTCAGAGAGGTATGCCCAAAGGGGCATGTGGGGTGTTTCACACCACGACACGGTGGAGTGACCTGATGGAGAGTCGTCGCGGCCCGCTCAAGAGTGCGGTACCGTCCAACGTCGTGAGCCCTGTACGTCGCTGTTCGCGCACCGCCTGCGGCCGTCCCGCCGTCGCGACGCTGACGTACGTCTACGCCGACTCGACCGCGGTCCTCGGCCCTCTCGCCACCTACGCCGAACCCCACTGCTACGACCTGTGCGCCGAGCACTCCGAGCGCCTCACCGCACCGCGCGGCTGGGAGGTCGTCCGCCTGCTCGACGGCTCGGCCCCCGCCCAGCCCAGCGGCGACGACCTGGAAGCGCTTGCGAACGCCGTGCGCGAGGCGGCCCGCCCGCAGGAGCGCGCGGCGGGAGCCGGCGGCGGATCCCGCGGCGCCGACCCCATGGAAGTCGCACGCCGCGGCCACCTGCGCGTCCTCCGCTCCCCGGACAACTGACCGGCGGAGCCCGCTTTCCGGCGTACCGGCACCCCGCTCGGCAGCCACATAAACCCCCGCACGCCCATTGACGCCCCCTTGTCGCGGACACGACCATTCCGTTGGCTGTCCGGCGAGAAATCGCTTTCGCATGGCGGAATCGGGAGGCGTCCGTGTACGTCCAGGAACTGGAACCCGTCGCCGGCTCACTCGGGCTCTCCGCCCTCGTGGCGGCCCTACCCCTGGTGATCGTCCTGGTGCTGCTCGGCGGCGTGCGGATGAAGGCCCACCTCGCGGGCCTGACCGGCCTGCTGGCGGCCGTCCTGGTGGCCTGCCTCGCCTACGGCATGCCCCTAGGCCAGACACTCTCCAGCGGTGTTCAGGGAGCCGCCTTCGGCCTCTTCCCCATCCTGTGGATCGTCGTCAACGCCCTGTGGGTCTACCGGATGACCGTCCGCACCCGCCACTTCGACATCCTGCGCCGCTCCTTCGGCCGCCTCTCCGACGACCCCCGCATCCAGGCGCTCGTCATCGCCTTCTGCTTCGGCGCCCTCCTGGAGGCCCTCGCCGGATTCGGCGCCCCCGTCGCGATCTCCGCCGTGATGCTGGTGGCCCTCGGCTTCGACCCCGTACGCGCCGCCGTGGTCGCGCTGGTCGCCAACACCGCGCCCGTGGCGTTCGGCGCCATGGGCACCCCCGTCGTCACGCTCGCCCAGGTCACCGGCCTGCCGCTGGACTCCGTGGCGTCCGTGGTGGGCCGTCAGACCCCGCTGCTCGCGCTCGTCGTGCCGCTCGTGCTGGTCTGGCTGGTGGACGGGCGGCGCGGTCTGCGCGAGACCTGGATCCCCGCACTGGTCTGCGGCACCGCCTTCGCCGTGGCGCAGTTCGTCGCCTCCAACTACGTCTCCGCGCAGCTCGCCGACATCGGCGCCGCCCTGGCCGGAGCGGCCGCCCTGGTCGCCGTACCGCACGCGCGCGTGCCCGCCACCGAGGCCGTACGGACCTCCGTGCTGACCGGCGTCCGCAGCGAGGAACTGGACGAGGAGGACCCGCGCGGCGAAGTGGTGCGGGCCTACGCCCCGTACGCCCTGATCGTGGCGGTGTTCTCCGTCGCGCAGATCCCCGCGGTCAAGGACTGGCTGGCCGGCGCCACCCAAACCTTCGACTGGCCCTTCCTCGACGTCGCGGGCCCGGACGGCGAGCCCGTCAGCGGCAACGTGTTCACCTGGCCGGTCGTCTCCACCGGCGGCACCCTCGTCCTGCTCGCGGGCGTGGGCACGGCGGCCCTGATCGGAGTGCACGCGCGCGTGGCGGTCAAGGAGTGGCTGGCGACGGTGTACGAACTGCGGTTCGCCGTCCTCACCGTGACCTCCGTCCTGGCCCTCGCCTACGTCATGAACCTCTCCGGCCAGGCGGCGACGATCGGCCACTTCGTGGCCGCGGCCGGCGCCGGGCTCGCCTTCCTGTCCCCGGTGCTGGGCTGGTTCGGCGTCGCCGTGTCCGGCTCGGACACCTCCGCCAACGCCCTCTTCGGCGCCCTCCAGGTGACCGCCGCCCGCGAGTCCGGCCTGTCGGCCGACCTGCTCGCCGCCGCCAACAGCTCCGGCGGCGTCCTCGGCAAGATGATCTCGCCGCAGAACCTCACCATCGCCTGCGCGGCCGTCGGGCTGGCGGGCCGCGAGGGCGACCTGCTGCGCAAGGTACTGCCGTGGAGCCTCGGCCTGCTGCTGGTGATGTGCCTGATCGTGGTGGGCCAGAGCACGGCGGTGCTCGGCTGGATGCTGCCCTGAAGCCTCCGCGGCACCGACGACCGGACCGGCGGCCCCTCCGGGTAGTTTGTGGTGACCGACAGGACTTCCGGAAGGGCTGGCCGTGGCTGCTGATCTGTCGCAGATCGTGAAGGCGTACGACGTGCGCGGGGTCGTCCCCGACCAGTGGGACGAGACGCTCGCCGAACTCTTCGGCGCCGCCTTCGCCCGGGTGACCGGCGCGACCGCCCTCGTCACCGGTCACGACATGCGGCCCTCGTCCCCCGGCCTGTCGAGCGCCTTCGCGCGCGGCGCGGCGGCCCAGGGCGCCGACGTCACCGAGATCGGCCTGGCCTCAACGGACCAGCTGTACTACGCCTCGGGCGCCCTGCACCTCCCGGGCGCGATGTTCACCGCCTCGCACAACCCGGCCCGCTACAACGGCATCAAGCTCTGCCGCGCGGGCGCCGCCCCGGTCGGCCAGGACACGGGTCTGGCCGACATCCGGGACCTGGTGGAGCGGTGGAGCGAGTCCGGCGCCCCGACGCCGGCCGGCACGCCGGGAACGGTCACCCGGCGCGACACGCTGGACGACTACGCGGCCCACCTGCGCTCGCTCGTCGACCTGACCTCGATCCGCCCGCTGAAGGTCGTCGTCGACGCGGGCAACGGCATGGGCGGACACACCGTGCCGACGGTCTTCGCCGGCCTGCCGCTCACCCTCGTCCCGATGTACTTCGAACTCGACGGCACCTTCCCCCACCACGAGGCCAACCCCCTCGACCCGGCCAACCTGGTCGACCTGCAGCAGCGGGTCCGCGAGGAGGGCGCCGACCTCGGCCTCGCCTTCGACGGCGACGCCGACCGCTGCTTCGTCGTCGACGAGCGGGGCGAACCGGTCCCGCCGTCCGCGGTCACCGCCCTGGTGGCCTGCCGCGAACTGGCCCGCAACGGCGGCCGGGGCACGGTCATCCACAACCTGATCACCTCCTGGTCGGTCCCCGAGGTCGTACGGGAGAACGGCGGCACCCCCGAGCGCACCCGCGTGGGCCACTCCTTCATCAAGGCCGAGATGGCCAGGACCGGCGCGATCTTCGGCGGCGAGCACTCCGCGCACTACTACTTCCGCGACTTCTGGAACGCCGACACGGGCATGCTGGCCGCCCTGCACGTCCTCGCCGCCCTCGGCGGCCAGCAGGGCACCCTGTCCGCCCTGGTCGCCCAGTACGACCGCTACGCCGGCTCCGGTGAGATCAACTCCACCGTCGACGACCAGACCGCCCGCCTGGCCGCGATCCGGGCCGCCTACGAGGGCCGCGAGGGCATCACCCTGGACGAACTGGACGGCCTCACCGTCACCTCCGCCGACTGGTGGTTCAACGTCCGCCCCTCCAACACCGAACCGCTCCTCCGCCTGAACGCGGAGGCCCGCGACGAGGCCACGATGCGGAAGGTGCGCGACGAGGCGCTGGCGATCATCAGGTCGTAGCGACGGCGTACGCCGCACCGCGGGGCGACGGAGGCCGCCCACCGCCCCGCGCCGGCGGCCCCGCCCCAGCCGGCGCCCCACCTCTCCCCACCCCGCCGAAGCCCCACCGGCGGTACCCTGACCAGCACATCCCCACAAGCCACCCACCGCCCGAAGGGAACGCCCATGCCGCTCGAAGCCGGCCTTCTGGAGATCCTCGCCTGCCCGGCCTGCCACGCCCCCCTCGAGGAGCGGGACACCGAGCTGATCTGCACCGGCCAGGACTGCGGCCTGGCCTACCCGGTCCGCGACGGCATCCCCGTCCTCCTCGTCGACGAGGCCCGCCGCCCCGCGTAACCGACGATCCGGCGACCCGGCCCGCACCCGCGACCCGGCGCCCGCGTACCGACGACGCCCCGCCGATCGGAGCCTGCCGCCCATGCTCGACGAATCGCTGCTCGACTCACCGGAGGGCCTCGCCGAGGCCGACCACCGCGCGCTGCTCCGCGGCGCCGCGGAAGCCGGCGCCCGCGTCCGCACCGCCGCCCGGCACGCCGCCGAGGCCGGCGTCAACGGCCTCAAGCCGGACGGCCGCCCCCGCGCCGTCCTCATCGCGGGCCCCGGAGCCGCCGCCACCCAGACCGCCGACCTCCTGGGCACCCTGGCCGGCGCCGGCAGCCCCGTCACCCGCCTCGCGCCCACCGGCGTCGCCCCCGCCGCGGGCGCCCTGCGCTGGGAACTGCCCGGCTGGGCCGGCTCCGTGGACCTGCTCCTCATCGCCACCCCCGACGGCACCGAACCGGGCCTGTCCCTGCTCGCCGAGCAGGCGTACCGCCGCGGCTGCACCGTCGTCGCCGTGGCCCCCGCCCGCACCCCGCTCGCCGAGACGGTGAACGGCTCCGTCGGCCTCTTCGTCCCCATGGCCACCGCGCCCTACGACGTGGACGAACCCCTCGCCGCCTCCGCCCCCGGCGTCCTGTGGGCGCTGCTCACCCCGCTGCTCGCGCTCCTGGACCGCACCGGCCTGCTCTCCGCCCCGCCGGAGGCCCTGGAGAAGGTCGCCGACCGCCTCGACGCCATCGCCGAACGCTGCGGGCCCGCCATCGCGACGTACAGCAACCCGGCCAAGACCCTGGCCGCCGAACTCGCCGACGCCCTGCCCCTCGTGTGGACCGAGGGCGTCTCGGCCGGCCCGGCCGGCCGCCGGTTCGCCGCCGCGCTCGCCGAACTGTCCGGCACCCCCGCCGTCGTCGCCGAACTGCCCGAGGCGCTCGCCGCGCACAGCGCCCTGCTCGCCGGCCCGCTCGCCGCCAGCGCCGACCCCGACGACTTCTTCCGCGACCGCGTGGACGAGCCGCCCGCCCTGCACGCGCGCGTGGTACTGCTCCGCGACCGCCCCATCGGCGGCCTCACCGCCGCCCCGGCCGCCCGTGACCTGGCCCTCACCCACGACACACCGGTCAGCGAACTGGAGCCGGAGGAGGGCGGCGAACTGGAGACGCTCGCGGAACTGATCGCCGTCACGGATTTCGCCGCCGTTTACCTGGCGCTCGCTTCGAGAGCCTGATCATGCCCGGGCAACCCTGACCCTCCCTCCCCTCCGCGCGCACGCACGAGAACCGGCAGAAGGAACGCAGAGAACCCCATGGACCGCCTCGACAACACCATCCGCCCCTACGCCTGGGGTTCCACCACCGCCCTCCCGCGACTGCTCGGCACCGAACCGACCGGCGAGCCGCAGGCGGAGATGTGGATGGGCGCCCACCCCGGCGCGCCCTCGCGCACCGACCGGGGCACGCTCGTCGAGGTCATCGACGCCGACCCGGAGAGGGAACTCGGCCCGGACTCGGTCGCCAAGTTCGGCCCCCGCCTGCCCTTCCTCCTCAAACTCCTCGCCGCCGGAGCCCCGCTCTCCCTCCAGGTCCACCCCGATCCGGCGCAGGCGAAGGAGGGCTACGCGGACGAGGAGCGCCGCGGCGTGCCCGTGACCGCCCCGCACCGCAACTACAAGGACGCCAACCACAAGCCCGAACTGATCTGCGCCCTGACCGAGTTCGACGGGCTGTGCGGCTTCCGCGACCCGCTGCGCGCCGCCGACCTCCTCGACGGCCTCGGCGTGGACTCCCTCAAGCCGTACGTCGACCTGCTGCACGCCCACCCCGAGGAAGCGGCCCTGCGCGAGGTCCTCACCGCGATCCTGAGCGCCGACCCCGAGGAGATGGCCCGCACCGTCACGGAGGCGGCCGCCGCCTGCGACCGCCTCGGCGGCGCCTACGCCCCCTACGCCGACATCGCCCACCACTACCCCGGCGACCCCGGCGTCATCGCCGCGATGCTCCTCAACCACGTCCGGCTCCAGCCCGGCGAGGCCCTCTTCCTCGGCGCCGGCGTGCCGCACGCCTACCTGGACGGCCTCGGCGTCGAGATCATGGCCAACTCCGACAACGTCCTGCGCTGCGGCCTCACCCCCAAGCACGTCGACGTCCCCGAACTCCTGCGCGTCGTCCGCTTCGAGGCCGGCGACCCCGGCGTCCTGCGCCCGGAGGCCGGCCCGGACGGCGAAGAGGTCTACGAGACCCCCATCGACGAGTTCCGGCTCTCCCGCTACGTCCTCCCCGAGGGCGGCGCCACCCACGACCTCACCCTGACGACCCCCCAGATCCTGCTGTGCACCGCCGGCTCCGTACGGGCGGGCGACCACGCGCTGTCCCCGGGACGGTCCGTGTTCGTCCCGGCCGGTGAAAAAGCCGATGTGTCAGGTACCGGAACACTGTTCAGGGCCACGGTCGTCGCCTGACCGCCCGGTGACGGCGACCTGACGCGCAGTCGCCGCGGAGTGCTGCAACAATGGCCCACCGTCACAGGACGGGCGAAGTCCCGGGCGGCGTACGAGACGCCCGCCCGGGCCCGCACACGGCGTACGAAGGGACAACGCGAACACATGAGCGCGTCAGGCGGCACCAAGGCGATCGTGGCGGCACTCGCCGCCAACCTCGCTATCGCGGTAGCGAAGTTCGTGGCGTTCCTCTTCAGCGGCTCCTCGTCGATGCTCGCCGAGTCCGTGCACTCGCTCGCCGACTCCGGGAACCAGGCCCTGCTGCTGCTCGGCGGCAAGAAGGCCCAGCGCCAGGCCACCCCGCAGCACCCCTTCGGGTACGGCCGCGAACGCTACATCTACGCCTTCCTCGTCTCCATCGTGCTGTTCTCGGTCGGCGGCATGTTCGCCCTCTACGAGGGCTACGAGAAGATCAAGCACCCGCACGAGCTGGAGCACTGGTACTGGCCGGTCGGCGTGCTCGTCTTCGCGATCATCGCCGAGACCTTCTCCTTCCGCACCGCCATCAAGGAGTCCAACGTCCTGCGCGGCAAGCGCTCCTGGAAGGAGTTCGTCCGCCACGCCAAGGCGCCCGAGCTGCCCGTCGTCCTCCTGGAGGACCTCGGCGCGCTCGTCGGCCTGGTCCTCGCCCTCGGCGGCGTCGGCCTCGCCGTGCTCACCGGCGACAGCGTCTGGGACGGCATCGGCACCCTCTGCATCGGCATCCTGCTCATCCTGATCGCCCTGGTCCTCGCGGCCGAGACGAAGTCCCTGCTGCTCGGTGAGGCGGCGGGCGCCGAGGAGACCCGGAAGATCGAGGCGGCCGTCGTCGACGGCGACACCGTCACCCGCATCATCCACATGCGCACCCTCCACATCGGCCCCGAGGAACTGCTGGTCGCCGCGAAGATCGCCGTCCGGCACGAGGACACCGCAACGGAGATCGCCGCCGCCATCGACGCCGCCGAGTCCCGCATCCGCGAGGCCGTGCCGATCGCCCGCGTCATCTACCTCGAACCCGACATCTTCAGCGAGACCGAGGCCGCCAAGGGCGCCGACCCCGAGGCCACCCCGGGCGGCCCCACGCCGCACGACACCGCTCACTGACCCACCGGTCACAGGGGCCCCGCCGGTCACCGGCGGGGCCCTTCGGCGTCCACCGGCCCCAGATCGGCCTGATGTGTACCCGGCCGGACTGGGGGCGGCGGCGCCGGGCGGTGTAGCTTGGGACGGAGCCAGACGTCGCTGCTGATGGCGGTCGGGCGGTCCCACCGCGGACCGGCCGAGGGAGAGAGGGCCTCCGACGGACTGCGCTGCGCGCACGCGGGCATGCCTGTGTCCTCCCCTGGGCACCCCTGTGTCCGCCGCCGCGCAGACCAGCCGTACCTCTCGACCCACACCCCGAGGAGCAGCTCGCAATGACGACTGTCGACAACCGACAGGACTTCAAGGTCGCCGACCTCTCCCTGGCCGAGTTCGGCCGCAAGGAGATCACCCTCGCCGAGCACGAGATGCCGGGCCTGATGGCGATCCGCAAGGAGTACGCCGAGGCCCAGCCCCTGGCCGGCGCCCGTGTCACCGGCTCCCTGCACATGACCGTGCAGACCGCCGTCCTCATCGAGACCCTGGTCGCCCTCGGCGCCCGGGTCCGCTGGGCGTCCTGCAACATCTTCTCCACCCAGGACCACGCCGCGGCCGCCATCGCCGTCGGCCCGAACGGCACGCCCGACAACCCGCAGGGCGTCCCGGTCTTCGCCTGGAAGGGCGAGACCCTCGAGGAGTACTGGTGGTGCACGGAGCAGGCGCTGACCTGGCCGGACAGCCCCACCGGCGGCCCCAACATGATCCTCGACGACGGTGGTGACGCCACCCTCCTCGTCCACAAGGGCGTCGAGTACGAGAAGGACGGCAAGGCCCCCTCGCCCGACACCGCCGAGTCCGACGAGCACCGCGTCATCCTCGAACTGCTCAACCGCACCCTGGGCGAGAACCCGCAGAAGTGGACCCAGCTCTCCTCCGAGATCCGCGGTGTCACCGAGGAGACCACGACCGGCGTCCACCGCCTGTACGAG